>CAZWAM010000046.1:0-3196 GCA_964631855.1 uncultured bacterium
GCCCGGCCGCCTGACGGCGCCGCGGCCCGAGGCCGCCCCGGCGAGTGGGCCCCCCGCGGCGGGATACGTCCCGGCCGACCTTCGCGGGCCGCTCGCCGATTATTATCGGCGCCTCGCGGGGGGCGAGTGACGTTCTACCTATGTACCGTTTTTTAATTATATTGGTACTCGGGTCGGCGTTGGCCGTCTCGTCCGTACGGGGCGTTGGGGAGGGGTCGCTGCACGACGCCGCGGCGTATCTCGAAAAGGGAGAAGGGGACGAGGCCGCGGCCGAATTGGTAGCGTATGGCCGTCGCGAGCCGGCGGCCCCTTTGGCCAACCAGGCGTTGGATTGCGTTTTGTTGTTGTATAAGAAGAAAATAAAACCCGACGCGCTCGCAGGTTACGTAGACGCGCTCGCGCTTCTCGCCGACGGCTACGCGTCGACGGCGGACGTCATTTTCCGCGAGATGGCGGCGAAACGCGCGCTGCCCTGGGCAATACGGGGTCGGGCGGCCTTGCTCGCGGCGGACCTCGATTCCCGCGGCGACCGGGTCGCGTTGCTCGAGCGCGCGTGGCGGGAGTGCGACGACGACACCGCCCGGCTGCTCGGCGTCGCCTTGGCCGAGGCGTACTATAAAGAGGGCCGCGTGAAGGAGGCGCGCCAGGTCCGCGACGATTTCGAGAAAAGATTCCCCGGCGACGAGGGGTTGAAGTACTTCGAGTATTTGTCCGAAGAAGCCGAACGATAGGAGAACCCGTGGACCAGGAACAGGAGATAACCGTCGTCGTCGACCCGGCGCCGCTCGCCGAGCTATTGCTCGAGAACAGCCCACGGCCCATACTACCGACGTTGTCGTACGCCCGGGCGAAGATAGGGTATAGCCGCCGTATGCTCGACGAGGTATGGCGTCTTCTCAAAGATAAGGGCCTGCCGGACGAGAGGGCCCGCGAGCTGACGGACGAGCTGTGGCGGCAGGGCGTCGAGCTCGAGCCGGGCCGGGAGGTGGAGGCCTACGAGGACGAGGCCCGCGACGAGGGCTTGCGGCTCGCGGTCGCCGCGGACGCGGCGATATACCTGACCGCCGACGAGAGTTTGGCTGAGTTGGCGGAGTGGAAAGAAGTCGAGGTCGTAGGCGATATCGAAGACGTGCGTCGCATTCTACTTTCGTACGAGGATACGGCGGTCGTCTTTCGCGCGCGCTCGGAGCCGGAGGCGGTACGCGTTGCCGACGCGCTTCGGGAGGCCGGGATCGAGGCGCGGGTCGTCTCGCAGCAGGTTCCGTGGTACGACGGCGTCCTGATTATGGGCCAGGGTTTTTGGGGCGACATCATGGTCTTCGCGAAGGACCGCGGGGAAGCAGAACGGATAATTGAACGTTTGGATTTGTGAGGAGCGGATTTTCCTGGGATGATTTCCAAAGGGCCGCCCGGGTGCGCGGCCTTTTCTTTTCCGGGGGGGGAACGTCACGGCTCGCTACGGCGTTTTCCCCATTATCACGTCCAGGCTCTTGGGGCCGCAGTTGAGGAGTACGTCGACCGCGGAGAGGTTGGGGATGAAGTCGCCGGAGAGCTGCGGGTAGGGCGTCGGCTCCCAACCGAGGTAACTTTGCTTTAGGCCCGCGGCCTCGAACTTCTCTTTCTCTATGTAGGCCGCCTCGCCGTCCGAGGAGAGGTACGCGGTGGCGCCCAATTTTTTACACATATCTATGACGAGGTCCGTCTTGGTTCCCTCGAACGTCGTGCCCGTAATATCGAGGACCGGCGTCGTTACGCCGAGGAAGCGCCGCATCCCCTCGATTAAGTGCAGGTTCAATTCGGCGAGCCATTCCCACGAGCGGCCGTAAACTTCGGCGAAGAAGTCGGCGTATTCGCCGAAGTAAGGCGCCTTGCCGTAGTTTTGGCGGATGGCCTCCCAATGTTTACGTCGCCAGGTGCCTTCTGCGATGCGCGCGTCGCGGATCAGTTGCGCGTGCCTCCCCTTTACGTAAACCGGTACTGTGAGCCAAAGGGCCCCTTTGCCGGTCTTGATGCGGTTGCGGACTTGCCAGCTCTGTTTGCTGAGCTGGACGAAGTCCATGAAGGCGAACTCGTCGGCGCGCGCCATCTTCTGGAAGAAGCCGGCGAAGGGGAGGTAGACCGGCTGGTGGAATGCGATTACTTTTTGCGAACGAGGAGCATCCATCCTGCGTCCCGCGCTGCCGCGTCGCGGCGCGTTACGAGGTAACGGTCGAACCAGACGAGCTCGAAGCCCTCGGCGAAGAGCTCGCGCGCCGCCTCTTCGTCGTAAACGGTGAAGAGGAGGCCGTCCCACTCGCCGCGGTTGAGGTAAACGTTGGAACCCACGGCTTCCGATTCGGCGACGTGCGAGTCGTCGGGGGAGCGGAGGTTGGTGAAGCACCATCCGGCGGGCGCGAGGACCCGTCGCACCTCCGCCACCGCCCGGGCCACGGCGGCCTCGTCGCCGTAGAATATCGACTCCCACGGCAGCACGACGTCGAAGACGTCGCCCCGAAAGGGAAGCCGGTCCATCGCCCCGCAGAGGGCGTGTCCAGGCAGCGCCTCCTCGGCCAAGAAGGCCCGCGCGTTGAGCACGGCCTGATAGGAATAATCGAGCGCGGAGGTTTGAAAGCCCCACCGGCTAAGGAGGACCGTGTGGCGCCCGGAGCCCGAGCCCAAGTCGAGGGCGCGACGGCCGCGGCGGCCTTCCTCCTCCGGGAAGGCGTACGCGAGGAAGCGCACTACTTCCTCCGTCGGGTATATCATCCGGCGGCGCGCGTGGTGGTCTTCCCAAAAAAACCTCTCGCCCATAGCGGCCCTTTAACGTCGCCCCTTTATTGTATTACTCGAAGTCGCCTTCTTGGATGCCGTCGCCCGCGGGGATTGCCCGCGTCGCCCGGCGGCCGTTAACCTTATCGATTTCAAAAGGGTTTAACCCCTTGCGGTTTTTGCCGGGGCGCAGGATGTCGACGTTTTCCCCTTCCTTAAGTACTTCGCCCGCGGCGACGTTGCGCGTGGCCTGGATCCCGCGCAGCGCGTAATGGAAAATTTCCTCCTCCGCGGCCTGGACCTCCTTCTCGCCGCCCCCGCGCATCTTTTCTACCAGGCGGACGACGCGGACCGTGGCGGCGAGTTCCCCCGGCTCCACGGCGTACGCGTGGTCCGGCCCGGGCAGCGAGCGCTCGAGGGTGAAATGTTTTTCGACGACTTTGGCGCC
>CAZWAM010000046.1:3296-14672 GCA_964631855.1 uncultured bacterium
TTTCCCGTAGCGGCCAGAAACTCGAGGAGGCGGCGGTGGTTCAGTTCGTACGAGGCCACTTTATGTACATCGACGAACGGGTCGACGGCGCGGCCGTCGGCGACGGAAAAAGCCGTGGCCATAAACTCGAGCCCCCGTTCGCGGGCGTGGGCCGCGAGGCCTTCGAGCATCTCGTAAGGCATCTCCAGGGCGCCGATTATTTTTATAATGTCGTCTTTGATGCCGGCGGCCGAGAGGTAGTCGCTCGAGCCGGCACCGGGGGCGTATATCGTCTTGGCCCGGAAGACCTGGAACTTGACCGCGTCGCAGTCGACGTCGGCGGCGACGTCGATGAGCTTATGGGCGCGCTCGTCGTCGCCCCCCAGGTCGCCCGCGCGCCAATTGGAGCCGGCCTCGCCGACGACGAAGACGGCTCTGCCGTCGCCGAAGGGGGCTTCGGCCTTTCCCGCCGAGGTGCGTTCAGCGTTCGCCACGGGTTTCCTTATTTAACTTTAATATCGTTCAGGCCCTTGGCGATATCGACGAAGTCCAGTTTCCTGGGTTCTTCCGCGATGGCGGTGGTGGCCCCGGAATCGCCGTAGTCCACGAGCTCGAGCTTCCCCTTTTCGTGTTCGGAGAAAGCAACGCCGAAGATAGGCACCTCCTCGGCGACGTACGCGTAGCCCACGTCGCGCCCCGCTTTCGTGAGGACCACCTTTTCGCACGTCAACTTTTTACCCGCGAGGGTCTCGTACGTGACGGTTCCGGCTCCCTCGGCGCTTATGTCCGCGCCGCCGCCGAAGACCTCGTTCAGGTCCGGCCCTTGGCCTACGGCCTCCAGTGCCTTCTGCAATAATCGAAGTTCTTTGAGCGGGAGCTCTACGGCCCGCGCGTCGCCCACTTTCACGATAAGCCGTTCGGACTCCTGCGTCAGGTCCTTGCCGCTTTCGAGGAAGGAGACGCTCTCGAGCTGGGGCACGAGCGCTTTGGATATCACCTTGCGGCCTTCCCGCTCGATGACGACCTCCAACCAGAAGTAGGCTCGGCCCGAGAGGCGCTCTTTGCCCGTGAGCGCGACGAGGATGTCGGATTCTTTGCCGCCGCGGCTGACAAGGCGGTATTCGCACCACCGGCCGACTTCCCATTGGCTCACGACCTCGGTCAGCACCTCTTCTATCGGCGTCGGCGGCGGGACCTTCTCTTTTTTCGCGCACGGGCCGCAGCCGCCGAAAAAAGCCACGCAGGCCGCCATGGAAATTGCGAATATCCGAGTTCCCATTTGCTTCTCCCTTTAGCTTAGGCTACGCCGAATAAATAGTGCAGAGCGTAATAGAATCCGGCGCTTATGGCGGCGGCGCCGGGGATGGTTAGAAACCACGTGATGACGATGCGCCTCGCCAACGCCCAACGGACGGCGTTGACGTTGACCGTCGACCCCACGCCCATGATGGCCGTGGCGATGACTTGCGTCGTGCTGATGGGCGCGCCGAGCCAGGAGTTGACGAAGATGACCAGCGCCGAGGACGTCTCGGCGCTGAAGCCGTGCGAGGGGTGGAGGCGAACCATCCGCGAGCCCATCGTCCTGATGATGCGCCACCCGCCTATCTGGGTCCCGAGGCCCATAAAGAGGGCGGAGCTGAGGATGACCCACAGCGGCACGTGGAAGTCGCTCTGGAGGCCGGCGATAACCAGGCCGGCGGTAATGACGCCCATCCCGTTTTGCGTGTCGTTGGCGCCGTGGCTGAACGCCATCCCGGCCGCGGAAAGTATTTGCGAGACGCGGAAGAACTTATTGGCTTTGCGGGGCGGCACCCGCCGAGACAGCCACAATACTGCCACCATGAAAAAATACGCTACGATAAAGCCGGCGATGGGCGAGAGCACCATCGCGATAAGAATTTTGCGGATGCCGGCCCACTGCCAAGTACCGAAGCCGAAGGCGGCGGCCGCGGCCCCCATCAACCCGCCGACCATGGCATGGGTTATACTTATCGGGATGCCGAGACGAGAACACCCCCCGGACCATATGGTAGCGCCGGCTAAGGCGAAGATGAGGATCCACAAATTTATATCCGCCGGGTCGACTATCCCCTTACCGATGGTTCGGGCGACGGCGGTGGTGAGGAAGGCGCCGAGGGTGTTAAAAACGGCGGCCATCAAGACCGCCTGATAAGGTTTGAGCGCGCGCGTCGAGACCGTGGTGGCGATGGCGTTGGCGCAATCGTTAACGCCGTTGACGAAGTTGTAAGCCGAGGCGAGGACGATTACTACGCCGAGTAGAAGGAACGTTTCGAGCATCGAACTTAGGCGGCCCTACGGGTAGGTGGGCTCAGGCGTTCTTTACAATTACGCCGTCGACGATGTTGGCCACGTCTTCGCAACGGTCCGTGGTGCCTTCGAGGACTTCTAATATTTCTTTCCATTTGATAATGGCTACGGCGTCGGTCTCGTTGTTGAGGAGGTTGGCGAGGGCGTTGCGGCAGATGTGGTCCGCTTCCTCCTCGAGGCGGTTTATTTCCAGAAGGTGAGGTTTTACGTCCGGGAATCGCCGTAGGCTGCGCACGGCTTTCTCCACGTTTTTCGTGCTGGCGAGGATGAGCTCGGCGATGACTACAACCTCGTGCCTGACGCCGTCCAGCTCGTAAAGGTTTATCTTGTGGCCTGCGACCTCGATGTAGTCGATGACTTCGTCGAGAGCGCAGGCGAGCGCGTGGACGTCGCCCCTCTCTATAGGGGTTACGAAGGACCGGTTGAGTTTATCGATGATTTCGTGGGTGAGGTCGTCGCCGCGGTGCTCGATGTCCTTTATTTTGCGCGCGAGGCGAGGCGCGTGCCGGATGTCTTTGACCAGCTTCGTCAGTTCCGTCGCGGCTTCGACGGCCATGGCGGCGAGTTCGGTAAACATATCGAAGAACTGTTCTTCGCGGGGAACGATTTTGAGAAACCTCAAACGCATACCGAACCTTCTTTGCGAAAGCGGAGGCCTAGCGGCTTTCTAAGCCGAGCTCCCGATATAGCTTACGAAAACGGTCGCGTACGACTTTTCTTTTCAAACGGGAGAGGTGGTCGATGTAGAGAATGCCGTCCAGGTGCTCGATTTCGTGGATGAGCGCCCGGGCGCCGAGCCCCTCCGCCTCGAGTACCTGTTCCCGGCCCTGCGCGTCCGTGTATTTTACGGCGACCCGCGCGGCCCGCGGTAGCGGCGACGCGATGGACAGCAGGCTCAAACAACCCTCCTCCTCGACCTCTTCGTCGTCCGACCGCCAAATCACCTCGGCGTTCATGAACACCGTGTCGGCGCCTTCGGGCAGGATCGAGGGGGACACTAATATGATTCGTTGGAGAACACCCACTTGCGGCGCTGCCAACCCCACGCCGCGGTGGGCGACCGTTATTTCGGCCATGGCCTTTAACAGTTCGGCCTCCCCTTCGCCGAACGCCGTCACGGGTTCGGATTTCTCGCGGAGCACGGAGTCGTCGAGGTAGCGAAGGTTGTACTTATTATCCTTTTCGCCCACGATTAATGAAGGATACCACGCCGCCGTTCGTGGGTCAAGGCGTAACGACGAGGGCTAGCCGTCGCCGGGGGCGAGGCGCAACCGCTCGAGGCGGAATTCGCGCTTGGCACCGCTCGCGTGGCAGTAGGCGACGACGTAGCAGCGGTCGCCGCGCGTTTTAATGCCGTACGGGGTGATCGACCTCGAGCTTTCGCCCTTGTTGCCGCGGTAGGTTATCGCCACGGCCTCCTGCGCCGCCGCGGCCCATTCCAACTCCACTATCGCCTCGGCGCTTACGTCCGGCGTCGCCGGGATGCCGCGCGAAAGCAAAACCAGGTCCCTTACGGTCTCGGTTTCTCCTCTTTCCCGGCCTAAGGCCAGGAACGTGAGGAGGAGCTGGCTCTCCACCGCGACGTCCCCCATCGCCCGGTGGGGCGCCGGGTTCGTTACGTTTAACGCCCGGGCGAGGCTCTCGAGTTTGTGACTCTCGAGGTGCGGGTAATAACGTCTTGCCAGGGCCAGGAGGTCGACGGTGGCGTTTTTTAGCGGCGTCAGGCCGAGTTCCTTCGTTGCCGCTACCGCGAACGACAGGTCGAAGGGGAGGTTATGGGCGAAGAGCGCCGCGTCGCCCGCGAAGGTGACGAACCCCGGAAAGGTTTCCGCGAGGCCGGGCTGGCCCGCGACGTCGGCGTCGGTCAGGCCGTGGACCGCGGTGGCGCCGGCCGGAATAGGTACCCCCGGGTCCACCAGCGTCAGGAAGTGGTCGACGACGTCGCCGCGCTCGAGCTTCAGCGCGCCGATCTCGACGACGCGCGCGCCCCGCGTTACGTCCAGGCCCGTCGTCTCGAAGTCGAAGACGACGAAAGTGGCGTCGGCGAGGGGGGTTTCGAAGGAGGGACGATCCATAAATAAATAAACGTGGCTTTGGGGGGCCAATTTTTGCGTATATATTTTAAACGTCCAAGTTCTTGACGTCCTTGGCGTGTCGTTCGATGAACTCCCGCCGCGGCTCGACGGCGCCGCCCATCAGCGTCGTGAATATCTTGTCGGCGCGGGCCGCGTCCGCGATCTCTACCTGGACGAGGGTCCGGCGTTCGCGGTCCATGGTGGTCTTCCAAAGTTGATCCGGGTTCATCTCCCCCAGGCCCTTGTAGCGCTGGATTTTGGGTTTCTTATCTTTGGGGAAGCGCTTCAGGATTTCTTTGAGCTCTTTTTCGTTATAGGCGTACTGTTCCTCTTTGCCGTCGCGGATGCCGAAGAGGGGCGGCTGGGCGATGTAGAGGTGGCCGTTTTCGATGAGCTCGGGGAAATGGCGGTAGAAGAGCGTGAGCAGGAGCGTGCGGATGTGCGCGCCGTCCACGTCGGCGTCGGTCATCACGATAATCTTGTGGTACCTCAGCTTGCGCAGGTCGAACTCGTCTTCGCCGATGCCGGTGCCGAGCGCGGTGATGAGGGTGCATATCTCTTCGTTCTGGAGCATCCTATCGATGCGCGTCTTTTCGACGTTGAGGATCTTGCCGCGCAAGGGCAGTATGGCTTGAAAGGCGCGGTCGCGTCCCTGTTTGGCGGAGCCGCCCGCGGAGGGGCCCTCCACGAGGAACAGCTCGCAGTCTTCCGGGTTGCGGCTCGAGCAATCGGCCAGCTTGCCGGGCAGGCCGCCGGACTCGAGGGCCGTCTTGCGGCGGGTCAGCTCTTTGGCTTTGCGGGCCGCCGCGCGGGCGCGCGCCGCAGTGACGGCCTTGTTGACGATGCTCCGCAGCACCGCCGGCCGCCTCTCGAACGTCTCGGCCAGGCCCTCGTATATGACCGATTGAACGATGCCCTTCATTTCGCTGTTGCCGAGCTTCGTTTTAGTCTGGCCTTCGAACTGCGGCGACGGCAGTTTGACCGAGAGAACCGCCGTCAAGCCTTCGCGGACGTCTTCGCCCGTTATGCCCGGGCCGTTTTCCTTGAGAAGTTTGTTCTTGGCGGCGCATTCGTTGATGGCGTTGGTGAGGGCCGCGCGGAACCCGGTCAAATGGGTTCCCCCTTCGGTAGTGTTGATGTTGTTGGCGTACGTGTGTACGGATTCGTTGTAACCGTCGTGGTATTGAATCCCGGCCTCGACGACGACGCCGTCGCGCTCGCCCTCGAGCTCGATTACGGGCCGCGATACGGGCGTGCGCGCGCGGTTGAGGTATTCGACGAATGCCTTTAGGCCTCCTTTATATTGGAAGACGTCCTCGTGGCCGTCGCGCTCGTCGGATACTTTAATCTTTAGGCCTTTATTGAGAAATGCGAGCTCGCGGAGGTGGTGCGCGACCGTATCGTAGTCCATCTCGACGGTCTCGAATATTTGCGGGTCCGGCTTGAACGTCGTTTTGGTGCCGGTGGATTTTGCGCGCCCGACCTTTTTAACCGCGGCCTTCGGCTTGCCGCGTACGTACTCTTGCCGCCATACGCCGCCTTCCCGGCGCACCTCGACCTCGCAGTATGCTGAGAGTGCGTTCACGACCGAGACGCCGACGCCGTGGAGGCCGCCGGCCACTTTGTAGACCTTGTGGTCGAACTTGCCGCCGGCGTGTAGCTCGGTCATTACGATCTGTAACGCTGACTTCCGAACCCGCGGGTGACGCTTCACCGGGATGCCGCGGCCGTTGTCGGTGACCGTGACGGCGCCGTCTTTGTATAAGACGACCTCGACCGTGGTACAGTGGCCCGCGAGGGCCTCGTCGATGGAGTTGTCCACCACCTCGTAGAGGAGGTGATGGAGGCCGCGTTGGTCGGTGGAGCCGACGTACATCGCCGGTCGCCGCCGAACCGCCTCCAGCCCCTTAAGGATCTTTATTTGCGCCGCGTCGTACGTCGCGGCATCGGATGACTTTACACGGTCCGACGTCGACGTTTGGACGGTTTCGGCTTGGGCGGCGGCGTCGGGTTTTGTAACGGCGGCCGCGGTTATACGGGCCTTTTTGGCCGCAGCGGTTCCGGCCGCCTTCTTCCGGGCGGCGGTTTTCCGGGGTGTGTTCGTACGCGCGCCGGCCGCACGCTTCTTAGGCCTCGTCGCCGCGTTTCTCTTCCTTTTTTTCGGCGTTTTATCGTCCTTTTTTGTCTTTTTCTTAGGCATAAGGTCTATTCGGTTAATGGCCTGCACGCGTCTTAACGTGAACTTTTTAAGCCCCGTTTTTATTGCGAAATTATATAATAATTATAGCTAAAAATCAAGGAAAATCCCGGCCCTACCAGGGCGAGAGCCGTGCCGTAATTTATTGAAATCGCTATAGTAAAGTGAACGCGGCTTTCGGCCCTTTGGACGGCCTTTCGCTCACTTAGGGGCCGCCATATTTTCCACCCTGATTCGGCTCTCTGATATACTAATTTTAGCATCAGGCTCGATTCCCGCTGGCGGCCTCGTGGCGGTGAGCCAGATTTGTTCCGCGCGCGCGACGACCCCCGCGAGCCGTCGTTGACGTTCGTCGTCGAGTTCCGAGGCGACGTCGTCGAGAAGCAGGAGTGGCGGGTCGCCGCGCTTTTCCCTTAGGAGGCGGAATTGGGCTATGCGGAGGGAGAGGGCTGCGGTCCGCTGTTGCCCCTCGCTCGCGAAGCGTCGCGCGTCGCGCGCCGTTATCTCGAGGCTCAGGTCGTCGCGGTGGGGCCCCACGAGCGTTTGGCGGCGACGTTCCTCCTCCTCTCTCGCCTCGCGTAGTTTCCGTTCGAATGCGGAGACGATTCCCTGCTCGGCGCCGTCGCCCAAGGGTACGGAAGGGGCGTATTCTACGGCGAACTTTTCGCCTTGGGGTACGAGTTCGCCGTAGGCCGAGGCCGCCGCGGGACCCAGCGCCGCGGCCGCTTTGGCCCTCAGGAGCGTAAGGCGAGCGCCCGTGGTGACGAGTTCGTAGTCAAACGGTTCTATCTGGGGGCGCGGCGCCGCGCGCGCGAGTAGCGCGTTGCGCGAGCGGAGGACGGCGTGATAACGTTGCAACGCGTAGAGGTATTCGCGGCTCTGTTGGCTTAGCCAAGTATCCAGGAAGCGCCGGCGCGCCGCGGGTTCGTCCTTGACGAGGGCGAGGTCGTCCGGGCCGAACGCCACGACGGCGAGGGTCCCGACGTAGTCGACAAGGCGCGGTACGATTTCGCCGTTGATCGCGGCGCGCTTGCCCGCGGCGTCGTAGGCCAGCTCGAGCGTCTGCTCGCCGCGGGGGCTTTGCACCGTCGCCCGGACCGCGAGGGCGTCGTCGCCGTGGCGTACGAGGTCGCGGTCGCGGTTGGTCCGGAAGGACCGGCCCAACGCGAGGAAGTGGAAGGCCTCGAGGAGGTTGGTTTTACCGGCGCCGTTGGCGCCGGCGATTAAAATTAAACCGGGCGGCGCCGTAACGGTCGCTTCCCGGTAGTTGCGAAAATTTTTTAAATAAAGCTGGCTCGCGAACAACGCGGCTCACCGGCCCGCCGCTAAATTTTGATGGGCATGAGTATGCAGAAGTGGTTTTCGTCGCCGGTGCCGCGGAACGAGCCCTGTTTCGCCGGGTCGTTGAGCCGGTATATCAGGTCGTCGCCCTCGAGGGATGCCACTATTTCGTGAAGGAAAGCCGGGTTGTAGCTGACCTTGAATTCCTCGCCGTCGTAGACGCAGGGGAGAGGCTCGCGCGCCTCGCCGACCTCCGCGGTTTTCGCCTCGACCTCGAGTTGGTCTTTGCGGATGTTAATGATTATCTGCCTGTTGTTCTCGTCGCACATGAGCGCCACGCGGTCGACGACGTCGAGGAACATGCTTCGGCCGACGCGAATCTCCTTCTCGAAGGATTGCGGGATTACCTCCCGGTAGGGCGGGAACTTGCCCTCCGCCTGGCGGGTTACGAAGTGGAAGCGGCCGCAGTCGAACGATATGTGGTTTTCCCCGAAGGCGATCTCGACCGGCTCCTCGTCGGAGAGCACTTTGGCCAGTTCCGCGGCGGCTTTGCTCGGCAGGATTACGTCCACGATGCCGCCGATTTCGATCTCCGTTTTGAGCGAGGCGTGCGCGAGGCGGTAGCCGTCGGTGGCGACGAAGCGTACTTCGTTTCCCTCCGCCTGGATGCAGACGCCGTTGAGGGCGTAGCGCGTTACGTCCTCGGCCGCGGCGAAGAGGGTTTTTTTAATAAGCGTTTTTAGCGTGTCCTGGGAAAGGGTCAACGTATGTTCGGGCGCGACCTCCGGGAAGACCGGGTAATCCGCGGCGTCCAGGCCCATAAGCTTGAAAGTGGCGCGGCCCCCTTTCACCGTGGCCTGCGTGCCCTCCACCGCTACTTCCACCTCGTCGGCGTCGAGGTGGCGTGCGATTTCGACGAAGCGGCGGGCGGGAAGCGTAAGCGAGCCTTTGTCGACGACCTCCGCGGCGACCTTAGTCCGCGCCCAGAGGTCGATATTGGTCCCGGTCAGCTCCAGGCCGTCGGCCTCGGCGACGAATAATATATTTCCGAGAATGGCGAGCGTACTCTTGGGCGGTACCGCGCTCTGCGCGATGGCAAGCGCGTCCACGAGCTCTTTCCGGTCACAGGTGAACTTCACCGTGGCCTCCCTTTAGGTGGTTTAAGATGTTTATAATTCCGATAATCGCGTAGAAATACTAACATTTGCGGGCTTCTATTGTCAATCGAATTGTTAGGGCTTAACCTCCGAGAGGACCGCGGCTTTGAAGTCCGTGAGCGCTCGCGTTATCGCCTCTCGCGCCGCAGCGTCCTTTTCCTTTCTCAAGCGGGCCCGTAGCAGGTCCATCGCGCGTACGTCGCCGATGGCGGCGAGGCTCGCCGCGGCGCCGGCCCGGACCGCGGCCTTCTTATCGTTAAGGGCGGCGCCCAGCGGCCTCACGGACCGGTCGTCGCGTACCAGGCCGAGCGCCCGGACCGCGGCCAGGCGCCCCCGCCAGTCTTTATCCGTTTTGAGGTTGACGATAAGCGGCTCGACGCCGGCGCGGTCGCCGTAGGCGGCTACGGCCGCGCACGCCCGGATTCGGACCTCGACGTTGCCGTCCCGCAGAGCGGCCAGCAGCGGCTCGTAAGCCGCGGCTACATTAAACCGCCCGAGCGCGTACGCCGCGGCGGCGCGACGTTTCGATTTTTTATCGCGGCTCAGGGTGTTTACTAGTTGGGCCGTTACGGCGTCGGATTTAAAGTGGAGCAAAGCGTCCGCGGCGGCCCAGCGTACGTCGTCGTCCCCCAATACCGCCATTAAGCTCGAGGCCGCGCGCGCGTCGCCGTAACGCTCCACTACCCGGATCGCGGCAACTCTCACCGCGGCGTCGAGTTTTTTGTTCTCTACCGCCCCCGCCAGCGCGTTAAAAGCAACCGGGCTGTTTTTGATTTCCGCGAGCACTTTTACCGCTTCAACGGCGAAGGCCGTATCTTTGCTCTTAGCCGCGGCGGCGAGGCGGTCGACGCCCCAGCTCGCGTCCGGCGGCCCGGTTTGAGCCGACGCGGCCGTGGCGAGCAAGAATAACCAGATGATTCTACCCGGTTTGCTGCATCTGCGCATAGCCTTTTCGCGCCGATTTTGGCAATAATTAGCGATTAAGTCAAGGAAAACGTGGCCGGGCGCTTCGTCCTTACGCGGCAAAGGCCGGCGGCACCCCGCGCTCGTTAGGCCGTTTCTGAAAAAGTAACAGGACGCACCAGCGCACGGGCGTCGCCGAAACCGCGACGAAGCTTTTAACATAATTTTAAGAGCTTTCGTTTCCGGCCGACCGCGGGCGAGGTCGCGGCTTAGTTCGTTCTTTTACGGTCGGCCGTGGCAAGAGGTCCGTAAAAATAATCGCGAATATTTTTTTAGCATATCCTTGACTTTTAATACGCGCCCGCGTATAATAAATATATAGGTATGTGAAAAGAGGAGGTTAATGCGATGGGTAAAGGGTTAATGAAACTAATAACCGTCGGCGCGGCGTTGGCCGTGGCGGCCGTTCCTGCAAGCGGGTCGGTCGGGTCGATAATAAGCTCCTTCAAAGTGAATGTATACTACCCTCCTGAAATGACGTTGGGCGTATACCGGGACGCGGAGTACGTATATATAGTAACGTACGATTATGGTGAAAACTTCTACCTAATCAGGTGCGAGCCGGACGGAACTCGGCGCGGGAATATCAACCTCGGTTATTATCCACATGGGCCGCTTCCCCCTAACGGGGCCGACCACAGCGTAGTGGGTACGGGATTCATTTCTTTCCCGTGGGGTTATAGTGGGTTGCTTACTACTAACTCCACGTCAACGGGTTATTTGGTGAAGTCAGAGAAACGCAGACCGTACTTCGACGAGTACGCTTTTATACCCGGCGGCCAATATATATACACGTCGCAGGACCGCGTCGTCTACCGATTCACGATGTCTTGGACGTTGGTAAATTCTTTTACTATATCCAGGGGAAGCGTCCACGCGGCTACGGCGTATTTCAACGGCCACGAAGGCGAATATATAATAGTCGAGGCGGGTTACCCCAACTTCGCCTACGTATATACGGGCGCCGGGTCGTTTGTTACTTCATTTCCCGTTATTCATTCCGGCAAAGATACGGTTTGCGGCCCCGGTTACCCCTCCTCCTACGGCACTACTTATTGGCGTTTCATTAAAACCGCCCCGAACTACGGGTGGTGCTACCAGATCGACCTCGGCGCGGCATCGGCCATAACGCCTGCGTCGGTCGGGAGGATCAAGGCCCTTTATCGTTAACCAGTTGTTTTCCCAAATTAAAAAGCCGCCTCTCCGCGAGGCGGCCTTTCTATTCACGCCCCTTTTCTTCACTTCGCAGCCGCGCCAGGTACCACCAGCGCCGCACGAACGCGCCCAGGTAAAACCTCCCCGAGACGGCGCAGATGCCGACGAATACGCCCCACACCGCGCCGCCGGTCACGTCCAGCGGGTAGTGGACGCCGACGTAGACGCGCGAGTACGAGAC
>CAZWAM010000046.1:14772-16483 GCA_964631855.1 uncultured bacterium
CGAATTCCGTCATTATCCTTCGCCGCGCAGCGTCGCCAGGACGTTCGAGGCGGCGGCGTCGTAAGGGTCGAGGGAGAACGCGCGTTCGACGGCGCGCGCCGCGGCCGCCGGGTTCCCAGCTTCGAGCTCGAGCCAGGCTAGCGCGTCCCAGGCGCCGACGAGCCGTGGGCACACCTCGAGCGCACGGGCGAACTTAACGCGGGCCGCGTCTAAGTCGTTGCCGTCGTAGTATTCGACGCCTTCGTTATAGAGGGTCACGGCCTCGTCGACGAGCGCGTACGCCCGTTCCGTTCGCCCTTCGTCGTAGAGGCCGCGCGCCTCCGCCGGGCCCGTAAACAGCGGCGACGCGGGCCCGCGCGGCGGCGCTTCGCTGCCCGGGACGCCGACGAGGAATACGCGCCAGGATACGGTCTCGAAGACGGGGACGAAGTGTCTGAGTTTGGCCGGTTCGAATTGCATCAGGTACGCGCACGAGTCGGCCTTTACCTCGGTTATGGCGCGGGCGTAGCGGATGGAGTCCGGCCCCCGGTTCATAACGAAGGCGGCGTGGTACGCCACGTACGTGACGTCGTATTTTTCGCAAACGCGGTAGAAGTCCTCCTCGCCGCGGAAGATCGCCCGCCAGCACTCGTCGACCTTGGCCCGCATCCCCGGCGCCTCGTAGATGGGGTGGAGGACGATGGGCGTGCCCGCGTACGTCAAAAGCGTTGCCGAGGCGGCTATGGGCGCGACGACCGCGGCCTCGGCCCGGTCGGGCTGGTTGCCGAACCAGCGCACGACGCGCCATTCCTCGTCGCCGACGTTGGTAGCGTAGCCGCCCTCGGACTCGGCCGCGGCCTTGAGTAGGCCGGTCCAGGGCCAGGGGCGGTCCTCGTAGCGGAAAGCCTTCACGGCCTCGAGCGGGAGGAGGACCGCGGGGACGAGGAGCCAGGCGAGGGCGCGCCGGCTCGAGGCCAGGCCGCGATACCCCCCGGCGAAAGCCGCGACGAAGAATATGAAGACGACGCTAAAGCGATTATATCCGGCGTAGAGCAGGCCGAATAGGAAAAAGAACGCGAGCGTCGCGGCCCCGAACGAGCCGGCGGGCGCCGCGAAGCCGCGGGCGAAATTTTTGATATTTCTGATTAGAGGCGCGGCCGCGATCGCGAGCGGCGCGCCCAGAAGCACGGCCGCGGCCGGAAGCGACGGCGAGTTGGCCGGGCCGGACCATATTTCTCGCGCGGCGAGAGGTAATGCCGTCGGGTCCGCCGGCTTTACGCCGAGGTAGCGGATTTTGTAAAATATCATCAAGTAGATGTGCGAGTATTCGCCCGCCGCGGCGAAGGGGCGGCCGAGGGCGAAGGCCACGGCGAAAAGGGCCCCGAGCGCGGCTAGCCGTTGCCACCACCTGAGCCGGCGTCGCCACGTTACGAACGCTGCCGCCGTTACGGCACAGGCGAGCGCGAAAGACGGCGACGCCAGGAAGGCCTTCTCGCGGAGGGCGGGATGTAGGTAGGCGACGAGGGCCGCGGCCACGAGCGCGCCCGCGGCCCGGGCGACGTTCTTGGCCTCCGCCGATGTTACGGCCGCGGCGGCGAGCGGCAGCACCGCGAAAAAATATAGAAACGAGGACGCGTGCCAGCTCACGAGCGCGAGCGCGAAAGAGGCCGCGGCCGGCAGGGCCCACCGCCACCCGCCTCCTTGCAGTACTCTCAGCTGGCAATATAAGGCG
>CAZWAM010000046.1:16583-17978 GCA_964631855.1 uncultured bacterium
CAGGGCCCACCGCCACCCGCCTCCTTGCAGTACTCTCAGCTGGCAATATAAGGCGAAAAATAAGGCCGGGAGGACGAAATCCTCGCGGAGGTAGTTGCCGCAAGTCCGTAGATATATCGGCAAGGAAAAGGCGTAAACCGCCGCCGCGAGCAAAGCGCCCGCCCGAGAGCCGAAGGTGCGCCGCGCCCAGAAGTAGACAAGGAGGAGCGAAAGGCCGCTCCAAATCGAGACGTGCCACCGGAGGAAATTTTGCGGCGGGGCGCCGCGAATGACGGGCCGGAGGAGACGGTAAGACAGGCCGATGAACGCGTCTTGCGTTAGGAAAAAAGACCGGCCGGTATCGACGCCTTCGGGCCACTGCGCCGCGCGGTCCAGCCGAGGGACCTTTTCGCCCGCGGCGAACGTCCGCATATACCGGAAGCGGAAGGCGGGGTCGGAGAAGTAGTAGGCGTCCGGCGCCCAATGGTATAATTTGACCGCTACGACGATGACGTACAGCGCGGCCAGCGCGACGGCCGCCGCGAGCGCGGGCTTGCGCGCGACGAGGTTTTTTAAGTCGGTCAGGCGACGCAAATAATTGATATCCTTAGCTTAACGAGTCGTTGGAGTTTAACATAAGGACCGTGGGGCCTCAACCCGCGGCGTTTAGGATTTGCCGGCTCGAACGCCGCGTCGGCGACTAAGAGGTTGACACGGCCGCCCGGTTTAATTTATGATTACCCTCTGAATCCGGGGCCGGGATAAACGCCGCGCCCCACGCCGCGTAGGAGGTCTAGCCATATGGCGGAGAACATTCACGAATTCACGGAAGGCAATTTCGAGGCCGAAGTCCTGCAATCGGCTAAGCCGGTCCTCATAGATTTCTGGGCCGAGTGGTGCGTGCCGTGCAAGATGATCGCACCCGCGGTTGAGGAGGTCGCGACTGAGAACGCAGAGGCCGTCAAAGTCGGCAAGGTCAACGTGGACGAGAACCCCGGCATCGCGTCCAAGTACGGCGTCCGCTCGATACCGACTTTGCTCATATTCAAGGGCGGCCAGATAGCCGAGAAGATGGTGGGCGCCGTTTCCAAGGAAACGATGCAGGAGTTCGTGGATAAGGTTAAGTAGCGTTCGCCGCGGGTGGCGTATCGCGCCGCGATATAACCGTGAGGAGACGCAATTCCCGTCGCCGCTTCTCTCCGACTTTTTGTTTTTGAGTAATTTTATCGAATATTCAACGCGCTAAGGTTCGTTAAGGAAGTTCGGGGGTAGTTAGCTACATAGTAAGCCTTTATAGAGGAGCGTAGTATTAAGGCATAATTTTTATACCATACCGCCCGGGGTTATGATATATTTTCGCCGGGAAGGGGAGAAAGAAATGGTTAAAGAAAAAGGCCCGACGCGCGACCAGCTCCT
>CAZWAM010000047.1:0-13224 GCA_964631855.1 uncultured bacterium
AAGGGCCTTAAGGCCCTTTTTTACGTAAAATCGGCTCCGCCCGCACGGGCGGCGTTTTTACTTGCGTCGTGGCCGCTATTTCGTATAATAAGGTACGAAGAGCGTCGAGCCCCGCGAGCTAAGGTGCAACGCCTGCGCCGCGACGTTGCGATATGGCCGGGGCGCCGCCCTCGCCTTTGACCTATAAAAAGTCGCCCCCGGGGGGCCGCCGGACCTCAGGTTTTTGCCGTTCGCGAGGTACCGGCGGTTTTTTTGTTTGCGCTTCGTAGTTAGTGATATTAGAATTTGTGTGTTAGAGGTGACCCATACGCGAATAAGGAAGCATCCCGAGGAGAATTCTCGCCGATGAAAGATAGCCGTAAGACGAAGGAGCAGCTGTTAAAAGAACTCGCCGCGGCGCGCGCCCGCGTTCAAGAATTGGAGGCGCTCGAGGCCGACGCCAAGGGCGCGGAGGCGGAGCTTAGAAGGCACATAAGTACGCTGAAGGCGTTAAACGAGATCTCGAAAGCTATAAATGAGGCTCCTAAGCTGAAGGATTTATTGGAGTCCGCGGCCGTACTGCTCGCCGATAACCCGCACGTCGTGGCGGGAGGTGTCTATCTCGCCGACGCGGACGGGCGGAGCTTATGCCTCAAGAGGTCGTTTGGGCCGAAGCCCCATTTCTACGACCGGAGGGAGGCGCTGGCGGCCGACGATCCCCACGTACAGTCGATATTTAAGTCGCCGGGTGCAGTCTTTTCAGATGAGTTGTTGGGAGAAGCCGACTGGCGCGGCGCGATTCGCGAAGATTTGAGGGACGAGGGGCACGTAGTGACGGCCGCCATGCGCTCCGCGGGGGAGATACTGGGCCTCTTCAGCATGATCCTCGAGAGGGCCGACGTTTATACAATATCGTTCGTAGAGATGATGGCCTCGGACCTGGCCTCGGGCATAAGGCGTAAGATGGCCGAGGAGGAATTGGTAAAGCATCGCCAGCATCTCGAGCTGCTTGTGGGGGAACGGGCCGACGAGCTCCGCGCGGCGAACGAACAACTTCAACGCGAAGTCGCGGAACGCAAACGGGGCGAGGAAGTACTGCGGGAAAGCGAGGAGAAGTACCACGCTATCGTGGATAGGGCTCCCTTCGGCGTTATGATCTGCCGCGAGGGGGAGATATTGTTCGTGAACAGCGCGGCTTGGGAAATCCTAAAGTACGGGCCCGACGAGGAGCTCAAGGGGCGTTCCGTTTTCGACCTCGTCGCTCCCGAGGACCGGGAGAAAGCGGCAAAGATAATACGGGACGTGAAGGGCGGCGCCGGGCCCAGCCGGTTTGAACTCAGGATGTTGTGCCGCGACGGGGTCGTTAAGTTAGCGGAGGGCGCCGGGCTAATATTTAATTACGGGGGCGAGCCGGCCTTTATGGCTACCTTCGTCGACGTAACGGAGCGCAAGCAAGCAGAGGAGGCTTTGCACAAGAGCGAGGAACGTTATCGGCGCATAATAGAAACGACGGGGGAAGGGGTATGGGTTATTGACGCCGAAAGCAAGACGACGTTCGTCAACGAGAGAATGGGGCAGATGCTCGGCTACGAGGCGGAAGAGTTTGAGGGCTGTTATCTGTTCGATTTCATGGACGAGGAGGGCCGCGCGATTGCGGAAAGTTTTTTGCAGCGCCGCCGCGCGGGCGTCGTGGAACAACACGATTTCAAGTTCCGCCGCAAGGACGGTGCGGAAATTTGGGCCATTCTCGAGACCGCGCCCATTTTCGACGACGACGGCGAATACGCCGGCGCCTTGGCTATGGTTACCGACGTGACGGAGCGCAAGCGGGCCGAGGAGGCGTTACGCGAGAGCGAGGAACGCTATCGTCGTTTGGTCGAAACTTCTCCCGACGCCATCGTCCAAACGGACCTCGAGGGAAACATCGTTACGCTCAATCGGCAAACGGCCTCCTTGTACGGGGTTGAGAACGTCGAAGAGCTTGTGGGAAGGAGCTCTTTCGGCTTCATAAGGCCCGAACAGAGAGAGCGCGCATATAAAAGTTTGCGGGAGGTTTTGGAGACGGGTGTGGGAACCGGCATCGAGTACGACTTACTCAGGGAAGACGGTACTTATTATCCCGCCGAAGTCAACGTCTCTTTAGTCCGGGGCGTCGACGGGGAGCCCCGCGGTTTTATCGGCGTAATCCGCGACGTAACGGCGCGCAAACGGGCCGAGGCCGTGGTAAAAGTGTCGGAGGAAAGATATCGTAGCCTTCAGGCCAATATCCCCGTCGGCGTCTTCCGGTCGCCCGCGGAACTCGGCGGCTGTTTGCTTTCGGCCAACCCGGCGTTGGCTAAGATGTTCGGCTACGAGCAGCCGGAAGAGATGCACGAAACGCGCGTAGCGGACCTATATTCAAATCCGGACGAGCGCAAAGGTTTTATCGCGGCCGTGAGTTCGGCGGGGGCCGTTGCGGATTACGAGACCCAATTCAAACGGAAGGACGGGACCGTATTTTGGGGGTCTCTCAGCGCCCGGGCGGTTAAAGGGCCCGACGGCGAGGTGGCCTATTTCGACGGGATCCTGGAGGATATTACCGGCCGCAAGCAAGCCGAATGGGCGGTCGCCGAGTCCGAGGAAAAGTACCGCACGCTCGTGGAGCAGGCGACGGACGGCGTCGTAATCGTCCAGGAAGGCCGGATTAAGTTCGCCAACCAGGCCGCGGCAAAACTCGGCTCCTACGATAGTGTTGAGGAATTATTCGGCAAAGAAATCGGTCCCTTCATCGCCCCTCAGTTTAGGGAATTAATGTCGGATAGGTATCAGCGTGCCATAGCGGGCGAGCGGACGCCGAGGATATTTGAGATCGCCATCTTGGACAGGAAGGGGAAAAAGGTTCCCGTGGAGGTGAACGCGGGGATTATCCAATACGAGGGCCGCCCCGCCGCCATAGTCTTCGCGCGCGACGTTACGGAACGCAAACGCGCCGAGAAGCGAATAAGATACTTCAGCGAATTCACCAAGAACATCATCGAGAGCACGCAGGTAGGCATATATGCCCTGGATAAAAAGGGGACCGTGCTGATATGGAACCAGGGGATGGTAAGGCAGTTCGGCGTGGAGGCCGAGGAGTTGGTGGGGAGGAACATCTTCGAAGCCTTTCCCGCGCTCAACGAGGAGCCGCTCGGCGCGGCTATTAAACGGGCGCTTAGCCGGGGGGAGTCTTTCGAGCAAACGGACCTCCGGCACCGGACCCGAAAGAAGGGCGAGCGCATAATAAATACTAAGGTGAATACGTTGAAGGATGCTTCCGGTGCAATCGTGGGCACGGTAGTTATCACTGAGGACGTTACCGACCGCCAGCGGGCGGAGGACAAGATAAAATACTTCAGCGAGTTCACCCAGAACATAATCGAGAGCACGCAGGTCGGCATGTATGCGCTGGATAAAAAGGGGACCGTGCAGATATGGAACCAGGGGATGGTAAGGCAATTCGGCGTAGAGGCCGAGGAGTTGGTGGGGAGGAACATCTTCGAAGCCTTTCCCGCTCTCGAGGAAGAACCCTTGGGAGCGGCAATTAAGGGGGCGCTCGGACGAGGGGAGTCTTTTGAACGGGCCGGCCTCCGGCACCGAACGCTCAAAAAAGGCGAGCGCGTAATAAACACCAAAATCAACCCGCTCAGCGGCGCCGCGGGCCGCCTAATGGGCGCGGTGGTCATTACCGAGGACGTCACCGAACGCGTACAAGCTGAGGAGAAACTTCGGGCGAGCGAAGAACGCTTCCGGACGCTCACGGCGAACATCCCGGTCGGCGTCTTCCGGACGACGACGGAACCGGCGGGGCGCTTGCTTTCGGCCAATCCGGCTTTGGCCAAGATGTTCGGATACGACAGGCCGGAGGCCATGTACGAGATACCGGTAACCGGCCTGTATCTGAATCCGCACGAGCGTAAAGATTTTATAAGGACGGTCGAGTCGTCGGGGCCGATATCGGATTACGAGGTACAACTAAGGCGAAAGGACGGGACCGCGTTCTGGGGTTCGCTCAGCGCCCGGGTCGTAAGTGACGAGGCGGGGAGGCCGGCCTTTATCGACGGCGTCCTCGAGGACGTTACGGAGCGTAAGCGGAACGAGGAGGCTTTGCGCGAGAGTGAAGAAAAATATCGGACTTTAGTCGAGCAAGCGACCGACGGCGTGGTAATCGTCCAGGACGGCGTATTCAAGTTCGCCAACGAGGCCGTGGCGCAGCTCACCGGTTACGATAGCCCGCGCGATTTGACGGCGAAGGAGTTCGTCCCCTTTGTCGCCCCCGAGTTCAGAGAATTCGTATTGGAGAAACATCGAAGCACTATGGCGGGCGAGGGTACGCCGGACATATTCGAAATTGCCTTATTGCGTAGGGACGGAAGCGAGGTTCCAATAGAGGTGATTTCGGGCATCATCCGATACGAGGGGCGCCCGGCGGCTATTGTCACCATTAGGGATATTACGGACCGTGAGTTGGTTTTGGATAAGGTAAGGAAGAGTCTGAACGGAACCATATACGCCATGTCTAAGATGGTCGAAACCCGCGACCCCTACACGTCGGGGCACCAGTTGCGCGTCGCGAAGTTGGCGCGCGCCTTGGCTTGGGAAATGGACCTTTCCGCGGGTCAGGTCGAGGGTATTTTCATGGCCGCGGCGGTACACGACATCGGCAAGATATCTATCCCCGAGGGGATCCTCAGTAAACCGGGCCGGTTGACGGATCTGGAGTTGAACATCATCAAGAACCATCCCCGCGTCGGCTTTGACATCCTGAAAAACGTCGAGTTCGCCTGGCCGATAACGAACGTGGTCCTCCAACACCACGAGCGGCTCGACGGCTCGGGGTATCCTCAAGGCCTGAGCGGCGACGAGATCGTGGTCGAGGCGCGGATATTGAGCGTCGCCGACGTCGTCGAGGCGATGTCCTCGCACCGCCCTTACCGTCCCACGTTGGGGGTGGACAAGGCGCTCGAGGAGATATCGGCGTTTAAAGGCGTCCTTTACGACCCTCAAATAGTGGACGTTTGCCTTAAACTATTCCAGGAAAAGGATTTCAAATTTAATTAAGAGCCGAGTAGGCGCTCGCGTTCCAAGAGCCGGCCTTTTTATTGTTACCCGCCCCTTTTGCACCGCCGGAAGGGAATAGTTTTTATTTAAAATAACGTATTGCCGGCCGGAAAAGAAACGTGGCGCCTCCCTTTTTATCGACCTCGCTCGCCCGAGAGGGCGGGCTTTGTAGTTTACCTTTCGGACGTTTTTATGTTAAAATAAAACTAAATTAGTAATATTTAACCGAGGAGGCGGTGCCTCCTAAGCGAAGCCGTTGATGGGCGACGAAGAGAAAGCGAAAGCGGACCTGCTGAAAGAGCTCGAGGGACTCCGGACGCGCGTCCGGCACCTGGAGGCGCGGATAGCTGAGCTCGAGCCGGCTGAGGGGGAAATAAGCTGCTTCGGCGAGTTCGCCGCGAACATAATCGAGAGCACGCAGGTGGGAATATACGCCTTGGATAAGGAGGGGCGGGTACAGATATGGAACCAGGGGATGGAGAGGCAGTTCGGCGTGGACTCGGAGGAAGTAGTGGGCCGGACGATCTTCGATGCTTTTCCAACTCTCCGTAGGGAACCGTTGGGGGAGGCGATCGAAAAGGCGCTTAAAGAAGGAGAACCTTTTGAGCAAGTGCACGTCCCCCACCGAACATTAAAGAAGGGGGAACGTATAATAAACACGAAGATCAACCCTTTGAACGACGCCTCGGGCGAGATCGAGGGCGCGGTGGTCATAACTGAGGACGTGACCGAACGAGTCGAAGCCGCGGAGGAGTTACGTAAGAGCGAGGAGCGTTATCGGGGTTTGTACCATACGACGCTGGCGCTGGCGGACGAAATCGAGTTGGAGGCGGTCCTCCGTGAAATCGCCGGCCAGGCTATGACGCTCTTGCGCGGCGACGACTGTATCGTTTACCTGTTGGACCGTGATGGAGGAATTCTTAAGCCTTTGTATGCGAATACGCGGAAGGGCGTCGAGGCGATACTGTCCTTCAACGTAAGGTTGGGCGTGGGCGTTACGGGGCGCGTGGCGGAAAGCGGCGTCGGGTCATTCGTGAATATCGGTGCCGAGGACGATTACCGGGTCCACGTGCCGGGGACCGACGCTACGGAAGACGAAAATGAATCCGTCATCGCCGTGCCCATGTTTGACGGCAGCGACGTCTTAGGCGTAATAACGATTTGCAAAGACGGCGGCGTTTACGACGAAGGGGAGCTGGAGAAGTTAACCGTTTTCGCCCGTCAGGCCGAGATGGCGATCAAACGGGCGCGGAGTTTGGATGCGCTGAGGGACAGCGAGGAACGGTATCGGAGTTTGATCGAGACGATCCACGACGGTTTCGCGGTAGTTGACGGCGACGAAAACATTCTTTTCGTCAACCAGGCTTACTGCGATATATTAGGTTACGCCAAGGAAGAATTGATGGGGATGAATTTAAGGCAAATAGTTCCCGAGGAAGAGGTTCCAAGTTTGTTGGAGACGACTGAAAAGAAAAAGAAGGAAAAGCGGTCTACTAAATACGAAATTGTGGTGCGCCGGAAGGACGGCGAACTCAGGGATATTTTAGTTTCGTCTACGCCGTTGCAGGACGAAAAGGGCGATTACAATTTAACGATAGGCGTCGCGTTGGATATTACGGAGCAGAGAAGGACCCAAGCTGAATTGAAACTCAAGACGAGTCAGCTTGAGGCGGCGCACCGCCGGGCCGACGAGCTTTTACGGAACATACTGCCGGAGCAAGTGATAAAAGAACTGGAGGAGACGGAAACGTCTTTACCTCGTTTGGTTCCCAACGTAGCTATCGTCTTCGTAGATTTCGTGGGTTTTACCGGCATTGCCGCGCGCGTCAACCACAAGGCGTTGTTGACGAAATTGGCGGCGTATTTTCACGCCTTCGACCTCGTCGTAAAGGACTACGGGTTGGAGAAGTTGAAGACCGTGGGGGACGGGTACATGTACGCCGGCGGCCTGTTCGCCGAGGCCGACCAGTTGGAAGCGTGTGCCGAGGCCGCGCTCGACATAATGAAGTTCGTGGGAGAGCGGGGTTGGCAAGTTAGAATAGGGATCCACGTAGGGCCGTGTATCGCCGGCCTGGTTAAAGGTTGGCGCATGGTGTACGATGTGTGGGGGGAAACGGTGAACGTCGCCTCCCGGTTGCAAGAGGCTTGCGAACCGGGAAAGATAAACGTTTCGGAGGCAGCGTACGAGCAACTGGCCGAGGGTTTCCAATTCGCGTATCGGGGCGCCTTGCCCCTGCACACCCTCGGCCCGACTCCTACGTACTACTTATTGGGCAGGAAGTAGCGGCAAAAGCGCGCCGGCGTAAACCTCCCGTCCTGTTGGTGGCGGCAAGTCGCGGCGATTTTTTTATATAGTTTTACCCGCAACGGCGTCGCGATTTGTTCGACGCCGCGGCCACCTAAAGTTAGGATTGCCGGCGCCCCCGATTTCGAGTAAAGTGCGTCGCGCATATTGGAGTTTTAGTGAGTGATCGCCGTCCGCCTTCCGTTACGGGTCGCGGCACGAGTTGGCGTTTCGCCCTCGAGGCGCCGTTTCCCAATAGGGCGAAATATGTTAATATAATAAATAACAAGGGGAAATTGAATGAAGCGGCCCGCGCGGGACGCCGCAGGCTGTAACGGTTTAATTAGCGGTAAGGAGCGTTTGTTATGAAGCGGTTATTGTACACGTTGCCGGTTTTTGTTATGAGCTTAGCCGTTATTAACCCCGCTTCTGCTGAGCGCGATTTGCGGCACTTCGGCGCGCTGGGTTTTGGCTTAGGTATACCCGACCACGCCGATTTCCGCGAGAACTATCGCCAAGGCTTGAGCGGGGCCCTCGGATACGGCACGAGGCTGGGCCACAACAGGAGGTTCTTTGCCTACGGTATGTTGGCCTATAATAGTTTCCGGGCCAGGGAGCAAGTGCGCGTCGGCGATACCTACTTCGTCAACTTCAACGCGAACGTTCGTTGGTACGTCGGCGTCCCCGTGCGGGAGAACACCGGGTACGTGGGCCTGGGCCCCGGCGTTTATTGGGATAAGGACGGCGACGCGTTTTTCGGCGGCAACATCGCCGTCGGCGGCGACTTCCCGGTGGGCGACGGCTGGTCCGTTACCGCGGACCTCGCCCAACATTTAATTGATTCCAGGGATAAGGGCGCGTTTCTTACGATCTACGTCGGCGCCGCGTATTGGTTTATGTAACGTCGCGCGTCTTCCTTCAATAAAATCGCTCCGCCTCCTCGGCGGGGCATTTTTACGGAGCGGCGTTTAATTATTTTTCCGGCAGCGTCCGCGCGCCGCTCGGGCAAGTACGGACGCACAGGCCGCAGCCGAAGCATTTTTCCGGGTTGAATTGGACGCCGCGGTCGCCGCGCGTAGCCGCGCCGAAGTGGCATCGCTCGACGCAGGCGCCGCACGCCGTACAGAGGTCGTCGTCGTGCGCCGCGACGTAGTCCGAAGATATTAACGCGTTTTCCATACCGAATTTTTGCAGGCCCGCGAATTGGAAACAACAACACGGGCAGCAACTACATATTTTAAAAGGGCCCTCGTCGGCCTCGGCCATAATTAGTACGAGGCCGTCGTCGTACGTCTTTTTGAGAATTGCCAACGCCTCTTCGCGCGTCGCCGGCCTCGCGTAACCTTCTTTTACCGCGTCGTCGTACCACGGGCCCGTGAACAAGCACCCCTCGAGCGTATGGTCGCACCGCCCCATCTTCTTCCGGCAGCCACACTCGCCGACGGCTAAACGGCCCGCCCGTTTCAGTACGTCTTCTACGTGCCAAAAATTGAGAACTCTTTGGCCCGCGTCGGCCGTGACGTTGACGGGGATGACCCAAGTGTCGTTTCCCTCGCCTACGCGCCGCCGCGCTTCTTCTTCCGTCCAATCTTCCGCCACGTAGACGACCACCTCTTTGGAAACGCGTAAAGCCGTTCGGGGTACCGCGTTTGACCTGTTTTTTAGAGCAGCTTCCTTCGCGAAACGGCCGGCCCCTTCCGTTTCGCCGCGGCGATAAGCTCGCGGAACCAGTCGGCATCCCGGTATCGCGCCATGTCGGGGTCTTTGGGAGCGTGATGCGCAACGCGGCCGTCGTCGTGACGGAGCGCTTTCTCCAGATATTCCCGGCACCGGTCGCCGTCGCCCACTTCCGCCCAGAAGCAGGCGAAGTTATAGAGTCCGCTCGGGTCGTCGGGCGCGAGTTTGACCGCGTGCTCGTACGCCGCCTGGGCTTCGCCGCGCCGGCGTAGCCGGTGGAGGCAAATCGCTAATGCCGAGTATCCACGGCCGTAGTTGGGGTTTAGGCGAATTACCTCTTTCGCCGCGCCCAGACCTTCGCGCGCGCGGCCGAGTTGGGCCAACGCGAAGGCGCGCCCGGCGTGGGCCCGCATGTGGGTAGCGTTTACGCCGAGCGTGCGGTTGAAGGCCGCCAACGCCTCGGCGTATCGGCCCGCGAGGAAGTGTGAAGTCCCTTCGTCCAGCAGCTTAGCCGCGGCGCGAAGCTCGTTGAACCAGTCGGCGTTGACGTAGGCGGCAAGGTCGCGGTCTTTTTTTGAGTGTTCGACGTCGCCGCTTTCAACGTATTGGAACGCGCGCGTCAGGAATTGTCGGCACTTTTCCTCGTCGCCGAGCTCGGCCCAATAACACGCGTAATTATACAGAACGCGCGGGTTCTCCCGGCCCTTTGCGAGCGCCGTTTCGTAGGCCGAGCGGGCCTCTTTGTCGCGCCCGAGGCGGTGCAGGCAGAACCCGAGCGCCGTATACGATAGGGCGTCGGCGGGGTCGAGGCGAATCGCTTCCTTGGCCGAGGCTAAGCCGTTGTCGGCCTGGCCCATTCGTGCCAGCGACGCGGCGCGGCCGCTATGAGCGCGGACGAAGCCGGGCTCGAGGGCGATCGCCTTTTCGAACAACGAAACGCCCTCCGCGTATCGGCCGAGGAAGGTGAGGTTCGACGCCCTCTCCGTGAGGGCCTCGGCTTCGCGCCGCCTTTCTTTGCCTTGTTCAGCCATATTTATTTCTTTCTATATTATAGCCGCTGGAAGGGTCGTTGTCAAAAGCTGTTTTTACATAAGGTTGGGCGACATCCCGTTTTACCCTGAATGTAGAAGTTACAGCTCGAGGCGTTCTAATTATTGTCTTGTGCGAGGACAATATTTAGCTTATATTTTTCGGGGTGAATTGAAGATATGAGGAGCATGCTGTTTGCCGGAGCCGTGGCCTTGTGGGCCGCGAACGTCGCCGGCGCCGCCGAGGTTGCGGCGATAATTTACGACGAGGGCGAACTGAACTTTTCCCTTCGCGGAGCCGGGACCGTTACCGTTACCGCTCAAGCGGATTATAAATATATCTCCGCTAAGACTGGTGAGGATTCGCTCGCCCGCGCTACGTCGGAACCGATGAAGGTCGAGCTGGCGGGCGAGGAGACGCCGGTGAAGATATTGTTTATACCGCCCGATGGGTCCGTAACCGAGGTCGAGATTATAGTCTTCGTCGACGGCGAAGAGGAGACGCGACAGACGTTCTACTACTAAGGCACGGAGCGCGGGAGCGTTCCCCGCTTAACGCCGCGCGGTTTGCGGCAAAGCCGGCCTTGATACCGAGATATTGAAGGAAAAGTTTTTGGTTCGCTGGTTGCTAATAAGAGGAGTTGTGACGCCCGGCGCGAGGGCTTTAAATCGCGCCAAAGACGCGGCGTCGCGGCACCCGGCTGCGTTCGCGGCGGCCGGCGTGGCTTTCCTGGCCGCGTTACTTAGGGTAATACACGTAGACTACGGTTTGCCCCACCTATATTTCTGGGACGAGCAGCTCGTTATCGAAGCGGCTCGTAAGATGATAATCAGCGGCAAGCCGTGGCCCGAAACCTTTTACCGCTACCCGTCCGCGATCGTCAACGTCCAAGCGTTGGGCGCGATAGTGAGTTACTTCCGGGCGTTGGGCTCTTCCGGGGAATTCGTCAACTTCGCGGACCTGCCGGTGCACCATTTTTATTTATTGGGGCGGCTTATCTCGGTGGCTTTCGGCGTCGCGGCCGTCGCGTTTACGTACCTTTTCGCGGCCAGGATATGGCGCCGGCCGTGGTGGGGCGTGGGCGCCGCGGCCCTTTTGACCGTCTCCAACGTCAACATAGCCGAGAGCCGGCAGATAGGCGTAGACATACCGCTCGCGGCGCTGGTGATGGCCGGCGTATACTTCCTCTTTCGCTATCGTGAGAAGTTGCGCCGCGGCGAGTTACTCGCGAGCGCCGCGCTGTTCGGCCTCGCCGTCGGCACGAAGTACAACGCGGCGTATTTCCTTCCCCCGGCCTTTATAGCGCTTGCCCTTTGGCGGCGGCCCGCGCGGGATTTTTTTTGGTTCGCCGTCGTGGCGGTATTGGCGTTCTTCGTATCGACGCCCGGCGCGTTGTTCCGGCTGAGAGCTTTTCTGGACGCCGTCGCGTTCGATTATTGGTATTACAAAGTGCACGGCCACGAATTTCTGACGACCGGCCGCCCCTGGGCCGAGGAGGTGCGCTTCTACTGGGATTCGGTGGCGACGTACGTCCCGGCGCTTTTGACGCTCGCGGGAGTTTGGGTCGTATTGCGGCGTTGGCGCGGCGACGGCTTGGCGTTGCTGTTGTTCCCGGCGGCATTCGCCTTGGCCATATCGCGCTACCGCATATGGACGCCCAGGATGGTGCTCGACGTTTTTCCCTTGCTCGCCCTCTTCTTCGGCGCGGCCTTGGGGGCCTTGGCGGCCGAGCTCTGGCGCCGCGTGCCGAGGCCGCTGAAACTCTTGGCGCCCGCGGTTTTAGTCGCCGCGGCGTTTATTGTCCCGGCGTGGACCACGGCGTTCGGCATAAGGGCCTGGGGCCGGGAGGACCCTCGGACGAAGGCCGCCAATTGGATTCACGAGAACGTTCCCTGGCCCGCGGTCGTCGTGAAGGAGGTGTGGAACAAGGCCCCTCGAGCCGAGGGCGGCGAGACCGACGCTCCGCCCGTGGACGAGGATAAATATAAGATAATTAAGGTCGATTGTATTACGAGGAAGCCGGTGGATTCCTGGGCTTCCAAAGGGGCCATATACTACATCGTCCACGTTGGCGAGCACGGTTACTATGACCGTGTCCAATATTGGCCGGGCTCGTTGGACGGCGCGCACGGTGACCTCGATGGCTTCTGGCGTAACTTCGAACGGGTGGCTTTCATCGAAGGCATCGGGTACTCGCTCGCCGCCGACCCCGTCAGCGTCTACCGCTTGAACGACGACTTGCTGGTCGAGCGCCATCCATATCGCCGGGCCGTGCCGCTCCGGAAGTGCCTGGTCGTAACGAGCCGTTACCCGCATAAAAGGTTGGACTCCAAAGGGTACCGGCTCGCGTTGTACACCGACTGCCGCGTCGGTTGTTTCTTTACCGCGCCTCAAGGAGATTACAAGGTCGGGTTCCGCCTCAACCCCGAACCCGCCAACGGCATTCCCCCTCGCGTCGCGGTCCTGGTGGACGGCGAGCGCGTGGCGAATTTCGACGTGTGGGAACGGGGTATACGTTGGACCGAGGACATCCCGGCCGCGCCAACGCAGTATCATCATCTAGTGTTGGAATATTATAACGACAAGGAAAACCTCGCCGGCGGCGACCGCAAACTCTTCGTCGGCGGGGTCTTCGTCGGGCCGGCCGAGTAAGCGCGGCCCGGGCTGTTTCTTTACAACGCGATTCCCTGGCGGGTAACGACTGAGAATTTCGGAGGCTCAAGTATGAAGAGTGGTTTCGTTGCTTGCGTGGCCGCGGCCCTCGTCGCCGCGTCGGCCGGGCCCGCGGCCGCCGACGTCAAAATAGAGGGGGCGAACTTCGCCGCGGTGGCGTACATCCGCGGCGACGGCCGCGTCGAGAATGCGTCGTTCCGGACGTTGGGTTACGTCCGGCCCGAGGGCCGCGTCGAGGACGCGCGCTTCCGTACGCTGGGCTACCTCCGCGACGACGGCCGCGTCGAGGACGCGAGGTTCCGGACCATCGGCTACGTCCGCGGCGACGGCACGATAGAAGACTCGTCGTTCCGGACCGTCGGTTACGTCCGCTCGGGCGTCATACAGGACGCGACGTTTAGGGCCGTCGGCTTCTTCAAGGGAGAGCTCGACGGCGACGTCGACGCCGCGGTGGGCGCGTACCTGTTCTTTTTTTCGGCCGCGCTCTTTGTCCAGGCCGGTTGGGA
>CAZWAM010000047.1:13324-17754 GCA_964631855.1 uncultured bacterium
TGGGCGCGTACCTGTTCTTTTTTTCGGCCGCGCTCTTTGTCCAGGCCGGTTGGGAAACGGTTTACGAGCCGTAGGCGAGGACGGTGTTTATTTGTTTAAAACGCCGGCTCGAGGGCCGGCGTTATTTTTTCGAACTCGAGCCGCTCTACCTATATAGCGCTTTGATCTTCCCCAACGTCGCAGGCGACACGCCGACGTTCGGGTCGTACGCTACGAACTGGAAGGCGTAATAAAAGTTAAGGCCGTTTTGGCATGCCCAGAGATACGTGCCGTCCCAGGCAAGGCCGATTATGTTGCCGCCGAACTTCGGCCCGTCGAAGGACTTAACGACCGAGCCGCTCGCGGCGTTTATACGGTGAATCGTGTGCTTGGCGTTCGCCTCACAAGCGAAGAGGAACGGGCCGCCGGTGGTGTCGCCGTCCCAGGCGAGCCCTTTAATCGCGAAGACCTTCGGATTAATACTCCCGGCGACGGAGCCGGTGGTCGTCGTTTTGAGTATCCGGCTTTGATACAGGTCGGCGATATAGAGGTAACCGCCGCCGAATGTCAAACCGTGCGGGGCCGTAAACGTCGACGGTACGACGAAGGAATTAGTTATTGAGCCGGAACCGGCGTCTATAGCCAATATCCAGTACGTTCCCGAAAGCTTGTTGATTGCGTAAAGGCGGTTGCCGCCGCGGTCGTACGCCGTCTCGTAGTTGGTACCCGCATTGATATAGTGCATGTTTTTCCGGCTGCCCGTGCGCGTCCACTCCGCGACGTACATCATGTGTCCGGTCCAGAGGTCGCTGCCGTCGTACGCCAGCCCGAGCGGATAATAAGTAAACGACCCTACCGAAACCGAGGCGTTGAACGAACTTACTATGCTACCCAGATACGAAGTAGCTAGCGCACCGCTTCCGACCGTCAGTAAAAACGCCGTAACTATCGCCGTCTTCTTCATAACGTTACCCTCCTTGGTTTACCTCACGACGTTGGCTTTTTTTTATTAATTAAACTTAATATTAGGGCGCCGTTTTGTCAACTTTTTTTCGGACCTCTCGTCTGCCCTAAGGCAAAATTTACCTCGACTAGCGGCGGCCGTAGGGTTATACTAATAAGCAGTTGCCGGCGTTTCGAAGGAGTTAAATATGTGGCCACGCCGTCTGGTTCTGATGTGGGTTGCGCTCGCGGCCGCGGCGGTTACGTTAATGACCGTCGCGTGCCAAAACCCTTGAGGGCTGTCCTAAGCCGCCGGCGCGGCGGTAAGAAGTTACTTCTAAGCAAGTTAACGGTCCGCGTGACTCCGGGAGTAAAGTTATGGAACGCGGCGACGCGCTCGAGCTCGTTCGCGAAAAGGTGAGCAACCGCAACATCGTCAAACATATGCTCGCCGTGGAGGCGGCGATGCGTGCCGTCGCGCGGCGCCTGGGCGAGGATGAGGAGGCGTGGGCCCTCGCCGGCTTACTGCACGACCTCGACTACGACCTCACCAAGGACGAGCCGGCGCGCCACGGCCCGGCCACGCTCGAGATGCTCCGCGACGTCGATTTGCCGGCCGGCGTCGCCGATGCCATATTGGCTCATAATAAACATAAAGAGGCCGAGACGCGGCTCGAGAAAGCGCTCTGGGCGGTGGACCCGACTACGGGCCTGGTGGTGGCCGCGGCCCTTATGCACCCCGAGAAATCCCTCGCGGCTTGCGACGTGGCCTTCGTATTGCGGCGATTTCACGAGAAGAGGTTTGCGGCGGGCGCGGACCGCGACCAGATCGCGAGTTGCGCCGACCTGGGCCTGACGCTCGAGGAGTTTTTAGGTTTATGTTTGGAAGGGATGCAAGGCGTCCGCGGGGAGTTGGGGTTATAGTCCGGTATACGGTCGGCGACGTCTGCTTTGGTTTATTTATTCGTCCGGTTGAATAATGACTCTCCCGAAATTCGTAGACGTACTTACGTTGGCCGCGGTACAGGGCTTGGGCTTTCGCGCGCGGCTCGTGGTCGAGGGCCTTTATGCCGGCCTGCACCGCAGCCCCTTCAAGGGTTTCTCCGTCGAGTTCTCCGAATACCGCGGCTATCAACCCGGCGACGACCTTCGCCTCGTAGATTGGCGCGCTTTCGCCCGCACGGACCGTTACTACGTCAAGGAGTTCGAAGAGGAGACGAACCTCCGTTTTTATTTGTGCTTGGACTCTTCCGCGAGTATGGGTTACCCTTCCGGCGGTCCGCTAAGCAAATTCGATTACGCCGCGACGCTGGCCGCGGCTATGGCGTACCTCGCCCTCGGGCAACGCGATGCCGTGGGGTTGGCGGTTTTTTCCGCCGCCGTCCGCGAGGTCGTGCCGCCGCGCTCGAGCCGCCAACATTTCCGCGCGATTTTAAACGCCCTGGAGAGGACCGAGCCCGCCGGCTCCACCGATTTGTACGCCGCGCTCGCCGCCCTGGCCGAGCGGGCGCCGCGCCGCGGCCTTTTTGCGATATTCACCGACCTCTGGGATTTGCGAGGCCGCGTGCTGGAGGGGTTGCGCGCGCTGCGCGGGGAAAAACACGAAGTCATCTTGTTTCACGTCCTCGACGCCGCGGAGGAGAACTTTCCCTTCCGCGACGCCGCGTCGTTCGAGGATATGGAGTCGTCGGAGACGGTGGCGCTCGACAGCTCCCGATTCCGGGATAGTTACCTCGAGGCGCTGGCGGCCCTCAAAGAAGATTATAGGCGCGAGCTGGGCGCGCGTGACATCGAGTACGTCCCGGTGGTCACCGACTCGCCGCCGGCGGAAGTCCTCATTTCCTACCTCGGCCGGCGCCGCGCGTTGACGTAAACTCTCGTCCCCCCCATGATATCTTTTCTCAATCCCCTTTATTTACTCCTCTTACCGCTGGGGGCCTTGCCGATACTGTTGAACCTCATAAAGAGGCGGGTCCGCCTCCGCCTCCGGTTCCCGTCGGTTCAATTGCTCAAAGTTATCGAGGAGAGGCGCGCGCGCCGGCGGCTTAGCTGGCGCGAGGTCTTGCTGCTCGTAGTGCGCGTCGCGGCTATCGTATTTTTGGTATTGGCGTTGGCGGGTCCTCGTTTTACGCCTCGCGGCGCGTCGCCGCCGCGCGCCGTGGTCGTCGTCATAGATAATTCGCCGTCCATGACGTACGTCGACGAAGGGGGCGAACGCCTCGGGCGCGCGGTCCGTTACGTCCACGCGCTCGGCGCGGCCGCGTCCGCGGAGGACGTCGGCGCGGTCCTTTGGACCGGTGCCGCGGCGAAAAGACTCGAGTGGGGAGGGTTGGGCGACGTCGCCGCGGCCGTGGCGAAGGTCCCGACGGCCGGAGGCCGCCTCGCCGACGCGTTGGCCGCGGCTGGCCAGTTATGCGCCAAGGCCGGGGCCGAGGGCCGCAAGCGCGAAGTGGCGGTTTTTACCGATATGCAGGATGCGGCCTTCGAGAACGTCGAGGCGACAGCTTCCGGTTTGCCGTCGGGCGTGGGCGTCACTTTCTACGACGTGAGGGCCGAGGCCGGCCCGGCGTGGAACGCGGCCGTCGCCGGCGTCCAAATCTTCGCCGGCGCGGAAGATACTTTTGACGTGAACCTGGACGTCCGCCAATATGGTAAGCCCCGGCCGCTGGCCGTGGAGGAAGTGGGTGGCCGAGCGGTGGCGGACGTCGCCGCGGCGGCGCGGGCGAAGGCGCGGTTCTCGGTCCCGGGCGGCCGTCGTTACGAGTTTCTCTGCCGGGGGGGATACCCTTTTGACGACTACGTCACGGTGTCGCTCCCGCCGACGGCGAGCGTTACTTATGCCGTCGCGCCGGCAACGCCCGGCGTGCGTTTATGGGAGGCGGCCTTAGCCGCGGTAGGCGCGGAACCGGCCCCGGGCGGTTTAACGACGCCGCCGGGCATCTACGTCCTGTCCCTGTCGGCGTGGCGGGCGTCGGCTCGGGCGGCCTCGTCGGCGGAGCGCGGCTTCGTCGTCGCGGTGGTGCCGGACGGCGTGGCCGGCGGCCGGTTTGACGACGGTACGACTTTAAATAGGTTCACGTCGGCGGGGGGGCCGGTTTCCGCAGACGCCGCGGTCCTCCCCAACGCCGCGTCGGCGGGCTCTTTTCAGGCGGCGGGGGTTATGGCGTTGAAGACGTCGGCGCCGTGGCTCGCTGCGGCGGCGACCGCGGATGGGGCGCCGTTCGTCGTGACGCGTCGGATTGGGAAGGGCGAGGTCTTCTTAATCTGCGCGCCGGTTGGCCGGGAATATACGAATTTCTATACGTCGGCCGCGTTCGTAGGCTTCGTCTTAGATTTAAAATTGAGGGCGTTAGCACGTGCGTATCCCGATTTCGCGCCGGCTCGAGCGTTTGCTTCGCCCGAGTCGGATCCAAGAGCTATCGGCGAGGAGGAATTGCGGCGGCTCTTCCCGGGGGCGGTCGTAACGCGCCACGAGCCGCGGGGGCGGGGCCGAACAAGCGTGCCGCTTC
>CAZWAM010000048.1:0-11876 GCA_964631855.1 uncultured bacterium
AGAAGCGATAAAAAGCGCGTAAAGCCGCTAGTAGTAGTATAATTTACTACTAAGCCGTTGAAAGGGGGTGAGCGAATGTCGCGCGTTGCCGTAGCTGCCTTTGCATTGTGCACCGCGGTCGTATATGCGGACTGGGGGCCGGCGAAAAAATTACCCGATACCGTGAACAGCCCCTACAAGGACTTCGGCGTATCCGTAAGCGCCGACGGTACCGAAATTTACTTCGCCTCCACGCGGGACGGCGGGGCGTTGAACCCGGACATATATTACTCGCGGCGACAGGGGAGCGGCTGGACGCCGGCCCAAAAGGTCCCCGGGCAAATCAACACCAACTTATATGAGGGCGAGCCGTGCCTGAGCTGGGACGGCCGGCGCCTATACTTCCCGAGGGGCGACTACAGCACGGGAGAAGTGGACATTTACGTAGCGGAGCGAAGCGGCGGCGGTTGGGGGAAGCCCTATAAAATTCCCGGAAAAGTAAATAAAGAAGGTTACTGGGAGGATAACCCCGCAGTTTCCGGCGACGGCTCGACGTTGTACTTCGTAGGTGGAAGATGGCCGGGTAACCAAGGTCCGTGCAATATATGGTATTCGAAATGGACCGGTTCCGAGTGGGGCGAGCCGGTTTACCTAAGAGAAATAAACACCCCCGGTGGCGAATCGGACCCGGGGCCGAGTTACGACGGCCGGTACTTGTATTTCATATCGTGGCGCACCCGGCATAAGATGTACCGCGCCGAGAACGTCGGCGGGTCTTGGCGGAACATAACGCCCTTGAACGACAACGTAAACAAACCCGACGGATTCGCGTTCGACCCCTCCCTAACGGCCGACGGCAAATATTTGTTCTTCACCTGGTTTCCGTACGAGAGGCCGAACCTCCCGGACATCTACGTCTCGCGGTGGTGCGAGCCCGCGGTAACGCCGACCAGCCTGGGCCGCGTCAAGGCGCTGTACCGTTAACCCCAAATACTTCCTTATAAAAAGCCGCCCCCGTCGGGGCGGCTTTCTGGTAACCGGTAGCGGACGATTCGTTAAACAAGCACCGGCTCGGCGTTATTAGTATAGCCCGGCGCGCCGCCGTTACCGTTATTCGACCGGGATAGGGAACGGACAATTCGGCACGGGCCGGTCCGGGAAAGCGAAGGCCGGGGTCGTCGCGGCCCCGCCGCCGGCCGACGCGGTCGCGGCGAGAAATTAAACGCGCGCCGCCCTTACCGGAACAGCGCCTTGACCTTGCCCAGCGACCTAGGTGCCACCGCCGTGCGTACCTAATCGAAAAACTCGCCCCCTACGACCTCCCCCTCGATAACGTCTTCCTCTTTTTTGGGTTCTTCCTTTCTGCTCTTCACCTTTGCCTTCTTCGTTTTACTTTTATTTAAAACCAGCTCGCCGCCGGCTAAGTCCACCTCCACCGTGTCGCCCGGGCCGAACTCGCCCTTCAGGATGCGGTTGGCGATGGGATTGACCAGCACGCCCAATCAGGCAGCAGGGGAGAACGCGTACTACGGTCCGGCCAAATAAGGCGCCAGCGCCTCACGCGCCCTCGCGCCGAAACTTCCTACGGCGTTGAGCGTCTCTCTCACGACCGCGTCTCCATGGGTGATTAAACGGTAATCCGCTTCGTGGCGTAAATCAAAGGCGTTCTTAACCGCGGCGTAATCCTTCGCCGGGAAGAGGCCGGCGCGGACGAATTCCTTGTTAAAGGCCGCGATCGCCGCGGCGTGCCGTTTATAACTCAAATCCCGCGTCCGTAAAACCGCCGTCACATAATAAAACGCGGCGTAATAACCCCGGGACACGGCCTGGCGGTATTCTCCGGCGCCGAGGAGCCGGGCGGCTATGGCTTCGTCCTCTTCGGCGGCGCGGACCAACGCTTTTATTTCGGCCGCCTCCGTCATACGGCGACCCCCTCCCGGCGAACCGCACGCGCGAAGCTGAAGTCGCGTTCGGCCTCCCACTCGTCGGCCGTCATAACTACAACGGCAAGAAATACGTCGGGGCTCCGGAGCTCGATCTCGACCGCCAACCGCCAAAGCGCCCGCCGAGCGTCGTCGCCGTCGATCCCGTCCACGACGGCCAAAAGGTCGACATCGCTGTCGGCGGCGGCGTCACCTCGCGCCCTCGAGCCGTACAGCATCAACCGCACGAGCCGCTCCCCGAGCGCGGCCCGCGCCTTCCCGGCGAACTCGCGGAGGGCGCTTTCCCAAACGCGATCGCCCGGCGGCCCGTGTGAACTTCTGACTTCCATCGCCCGAATTTACCTCAGCTCTTGCCGTTTATCAACAACAGGTATTTTTACGCCGTTACGGTACGACCTCCCCCTCGATAACGTCTTCCTCTTTTTTGGGTTCTTCCTTTTTACTCTTCACCTTTGCCTTCTTCTTTTTACTTTTACGTAAAACCAGCTCGCCGTCGGCGAAGTCTACCTGGACCGTGTCGCCCGGGCCGAACTCGCCCTTCAGGATGCGGTTGGCGATGGGGTTTGCCAGCACGCGCGTGATAAGGCGGCGGAGGGGCCGGGCGCCGAAGGCCGGCTCGTAGCCCGTCTCGGCCAGGTGCTCGCGGGCCGCGTCCGTCACGGCCAAACCCATATCCTGGTCGCCGAGGCGCTCCCGAACTTTCGCTACCAACAGGTCGACGATCTGCAGCAGCTCCTCGCGGCCCAGCGCGTGGAAGACGATGATGTCGTCGACGCGGTTGATGAACTCCGGCCTAAATACTCCCTTTATCTCGTCGAAGACCTCCTCCTTCATCTTCCCGTACAACACTTCCTCTTTGTCCACGTGCGCCCGCTCGGACAACTTCATGATGCGGCCCGCGCCGACGTTCGAAGTCATTATCAGCATAGCATTTTTAAAGTCCACCGTCTTCCCGTGGCTGTCGGTCAGGCGGCCGTCGTCCATCACCTGCAACAGGATGTTGAAGATGTCGGCGTGGGCCTTCTCGACCTCGTCGAGGAGGATGACGGAATAGGGCCGGCGCCGGACGCGCTCCGTAAGCTGGCCCCCCTCCTCGTAGCCGACGTACCCGGGCGGCGCGCCCACCAGCCGCGAGACCGTGTGACGCTCCTGGTACTCCGACATGTCGATGCGGACTATCGCCTCCTCGTCGCCGTAGAGGTACTCCGCGAGCGCCTTGGCGAGCTCAGTCTTGCCCACGCCCGTAGGGCCGAGGAAGATGAAGGTTCCCACCGGCTGGTTGGGGTCCTTGAGGCCCGCGCGGGCGCTCCGCACCGCCTGCGACACCGCCCGGACCGCCTCCTCCTGGTCGACGATGCGCCTATGTAGCTCCTCCTCCATCCGCAGCAGCCGCGCCTGTTCCTCCTCCGTAAGCTCGGAGACCGGGATGCCGGTCCAGCTCGAGAGGACCTCGGCCACGTCCTCGCGCGTTACGACCGCGTCCTGTTCCTTCTCGGCCTTGACCCGTTCCCACTCCCCTTTGACCTCGTCGAGCTTCGCCTGCAGCTCGAGCGCCCTCACGTGCGCCTGGTTCGCGGCCTCGAAGTCGTTGCGCGCGATGGCCTCCTCTTTCTCGCGGTTGAGCTTATCTACCTCAGCCTCGGTGGCGGCGACGTCCGGCGGCACCATAAGGTTGGCCAGGTGGACCTTGGCCGCGGCCTCGTCTATGAGGTCGATGGCCTTGTCGGGCAGGAAGCGGTCGGCAATATAACGGGCCGAGAGGCGGGCCGCGGCGGCTACGGCCTCGTCCGAGATGGTGACGTGGTGGTGGGCGGCGTATCGCTCGCGAAGGCCCTCGAGGATGGCGACGGTCTCGTCCACCGTCGGCTCGTCGACGAGGACCGGCTGGAAGCGGCGCTCGAGGGCCGCGTCCTTCTCGACGTACTTGCGGTACTCGTCGAGGGTGGTGGCGCCCACGGCCTGCAGCTCGCCCCGAGCCAGCGCCGGCTTGAGGATGTTGGCCGCGTCGATGGCGCCTTCCGCCGCGCCGGCGCCGACGAGGGTGTGCATCTCGTCTATGAATAAGATAACGTCGCCGCCCTTGACGATCTCGTCGACGACGCCTTTGAGGCGCTCCTCGAACTCGCCGCGGAACTTGGTGCCGGCGACGAGGCCGGCGAGGTCGAGCTGGACTACTTTTTTATGGGCCAATACCTCCGGGACCTGCCGGCCGGCGATGGCCTGCGCAAGGCCCTCGACGATGGCGGTCTTGCCGACCCCGGGGTCGCCGATGAGGACCGGGTTGTTCTTAGTGCGACGGCTGAGTATTTGGATGCAACGCTCGATCTCTTTCTCGCGGCCTATGACCGGGTCCAGCTTGCCGTCGCGGGCGAGCTTCGTCAGGTCGCGGCCGAAGGTATCGAGGGCGGGCGTCTTGGATTCGGCGTCCGCGCCGTACGGGCCCGCGGCCTTCGCGCCCATCAGCTCGTAACACTTGTCGGCGACGACCTTCGCGTCCGCGCCCAGCGATACCAGGACCTTGACGCCGGCGCCCGCGGTCTCGTGGAGGATGCCCAATAATAGGTGTTCGGTTCCGACGAACTGGGCCTTAAGGCGCTGCGCCTCGTCGACGGCATATTGGATGGCGCGCTTGGCGTCGGGGGCGAACTCAATTACGACGCCAGCCGGCGCGCCCGGCCGCGACGGCGCGAGCTGTTGGACCGCGGCGCTTAGGCGGTCGAAGTCGAGGCCGACGGCGCCGAGCGCCCGGGCCGCCACGGAGCCCCGGTCGCGCGCGACGCCGGCGAGTAGGTGGTCCGTCCCGATCTGCGCGGCGCCCAGCGCCTTGGCGGCCTCCTGCGCCGAGCGTACCGCCTCCTGCGCGCGATTGGAGAAGTATTCTTCCATATGTTATTAAAAACCCGAAGCCTACTTATTCATTATACGAAATTTACAATTGAAAATAAAGGCCCCGGGCGAATACGATAACGACGCGCACTTGTTTTTTGTGGTATTTAATGTTATAATTATTATTGTCAGAGGTGTTATATGACAGATGCAAAGAAACCGGCGACCGTCCGGCGAAGCATCGCCGGCCCGCGCGAGTTGTTCGAGGAGTTAATGGCGTTGGCCCCGCCGGCCGAACGGAAAAATATGAACCGAGTCATATTAACGGCTATCAGGCGGTATATCGCGGAGCTAAAAGGCCGGGCGTTCGCGGAAGAAATGGCGCGCATGGCGGCGGACCCGGACATCCAGCGCGAGGTAAAAGCTATCGACCGCGAATTCCGGGTAACCGAGATGGACGGGTTGAAGTAATGCCGCGCCGGGGCGAGGTTTATTACGCCGATTTAAGGGGCGCGAGGGGCCGCGAACAACGGGGGCGGCGGCGCCCGGTACTAATAGTTTCCGCGGACGCCATCAACGCCCAACCGCTGGTATTGACCGTCGTCGTCGGGACCGACGCGGCGAATATATCCCGCCGTTACACGACTAACGTCTTCGTATCCGCGCGCGAATCGCGTTTACCTTTGGACACCGTCTTCCTATGCTTCCAAATACGCTCCTTGGACGAATCCCGGTTGGAGCGAGACGCTAAGGGCAACTTAACACCCGCGGGCGTTATGCCCCCGGCTAAGATGGCCCAAGTGGAAAACGCGTTACGACTAGTGCTCGCGTTATGACGCGGCGTGGAGTGTTAAAGATAGCGGCGGCCTCGCGGCCGCCTTTTGATTACGAAAAACCGTCGTACCTCAGCGCCGGCGCCACCCGGCTCCCGCGCCGAACGAACGGCCTCCTGTGCGCGATTCGAGAAGTATTCTTCCACTGATACCGGCTCCCGATTAACCGTTGTCTTTTACCGTTTATTATTATAAAAAAACATAGTGCGAAAATAAAGGGCGACATTTCCTTAGCGCAACTTTTTCGGAGGCGAATCGTAATGGCCGAACCTCAAACATTTAAACCTTTCGTCAAAACCTTAGAGGGCGGCGAGACGCACCTGCCGCTCCTCACGGAAGAAGTCGCGCACCGGATGCGCGCGGGGATGGTGACGCTGGGGGCCGGCTCGAGCTGCGGCCGCCACAGCACCGAGGCCTACGAGGAACTCCTTATTATACTCGAGGGGCGAGGCGAGGCCGAGCTGGAGGGTTATGGCGCGCTCGCGCTCGCCGCGGGCCGGGTCGTCTACATCCCGCCCCGTACTTATCATAACGTACTAAGCCGCGGCGACGGCAAGCTCCGCTACGTCTACGTCGTCGCGCCGGCCTTATAAACGCAAAATTATAGGTTAATAAAGATTTAGCAGGGGGCCGGCGGGTTCCTCAAATGAGGCCGCGAATTGCTTGCGCAAACGGCGCGGTTAATATAAAATAAAACATAAATTAATTAACGTCGGTAGGGAATAACGAATCATCGAAAAGGTGGGTAAAGAATGAAACGGTATAACACGTTAATCTTTCTCGCGGTCATTTTGGCGGCGACGCACGCGCTGGCCGGCGCCAAGCTCCTGTGGTCCTATACGGATTGCAACGGCGTCTACGCCTCCGCGGACCTGGGCGACGTAAATAACGACGGCGTCCCCGACGTCGTGTGCGGCAAGTACTACTCCGACGACGGCGACGAGCTCTTCGCGCTCTCGGGCAAAGACGGAAAGAAGCTCTGGGCCGCCAACGACTGCCTCGGCATCTGGGGTACCCATGGCCTCGACGCCGTGGCGGACCTCAACGGCGACGGCGTCCGCGAGGTCATTATGGGCACGCCGGGCGGCGTGAGCGAGGGCCGGTCGTTCTACCTCAAATCCGGCAAGGACGGAAAGACTATTTTTTCGTACTCGACGTACAGCGGCCCGAACGCGGGCTGGGTGTACGGGGTGGCCGGCACCGGCGACGTGAACAAGAACGGCAAGAAGGACCTCCTGGCCGCGGCGGGCGGGAACTCGACGGACCGCAGCGGTACCGTCTTCTGCTTCGACGGCGGCAGCACCTCGGACGCGGTGAACATCATCTGGACCTTCAGGCCGCCGCGCGACGGCGCCCAGTGCGTAACCTCCATCGCCGACGTGACGGGCGACGGCATCCCCGAGGCCGTGGCGGGCGCGGGAGGCAACGGCTACGATAATAAAGTGTACGGCCTCAACGGCACCAACGGCTCTCAGATCTGGGTCTACGACACCGGCAACAGCGTCTCCGACGTCGTCAACCTGGGCGACCTCAACGGCGACGGCTACGACGACGTGGCCGCGACGAGCTGGGCCCGCACCGTCGTGGGCCTAAGCGGCAAGGACGGCGCGCACCTCTGGACCTACAACATAGGCTACGTCGGGATGGACCTCGAGCGGCTGCCGGACGTCAACGGCGACAAGTGCGACGACGTAGTCGTGGGCTCCTGGTCCTCGAACCTCATCTGCGTCAGCGGTAAAGACGGCAAGACGATATGGTCGAAGCCGGTGGCGGCGGACGTGTGGTCCGTTGACGTTCTCGAGGACGTCGACGGCGACAAGCTGTGGGAGGCGGTGGGCGGCTCGCTGGGAAGCGGCAGCGGCGTCGCGAAGTGCTACTCGAACAAGGGCGCCGAGCTCTGGACGCGCACCTTCTCGGAGCGCATCTACGACGTGGAGCGCGTGGGCGACGTGACGGGCGACGGCGTGAGCGAGCTCTGCGTCTGCCTCCAGGACAAGGGCCACGAGGCCGCGCACGTGTGGCTCTTCGACGTCAAGGGCCACACGGGCATCGAGGAACGGCAACCGTCACCCGCGCCGGCCCCGCCCGCAGGGTACGCCTTCGCGCTGGGACAAGCGCGGCCCAACCCGTGCCGGGGCGAGGCCAGAATCGCCTTCGCGCTACCGCGCCCGGGCGGCGCGACGCTCGAGCTCTACGACATTTCCGGCCGTAAGGTGAGGACGTTGCTCGCGGCCAACCTGGCCGCGGGCGAACACGACGTCACCGCGGACCTGGCCGGCCTCGCGCCCGGCGTATACATCTACCGCCTGGAGACGGGCGCCGACGCCGCGGCCAAAAGGTTGGTCGTCGCCAAATAACGCCGGCAGCAAGGTAACGCCTACGTCGATTTCACCGCTAATTGGCGGTATGAACGTGGCGCGCGTAAAAAATAATACGATGAGGTGCGCGTCGCGGCCGTCGGCGCAGGCGTGCTCCGGCGACTAACGGCGGAGAGGAGAGGAAATGAAAACCTTGTTACGGTGGGGCGTTGTCGCGTCGGTCGCGGCCGCGGCGAGCGTTGCGCCGGCCGCCGGCAAAGCTGAATTCACCGGCGAGGAGGTAACGATTACGCTGGAGCCCGAGCGGGCACGCGTGGCCGGCGTTTACCGGTTTCACAACCCCGCCGAAAAACCGCAGACGCTAAAGCTCCGGTACCCGTTCGCGCGGGGCCCGGAATTCGGCGACCCGGAAAACGTCGTCGTCCGGGACGCCGCGGGAACGTCGTTACCTTACCGCTGGCAGCGCGGCGACGTCGAGTTCGACCTCGCGGTTCCGCCTCGAGCCGAGGCACGCGTATCCGTCTCGTACGAACAGGATTGCTACGCCGATAAATTCACCTACATCTTAACGAGCACCCGGGAATGGCGCCGGCCCATCGACGAAGCCGCCTTCGTCGTCGAGGCACCATACCAGCTCGCCCCCGTGAAATGTCCTTACAAATTGGAAGAGGCCGCCGCGCGCGAGGGCCTGGTCCGCTACGAGCTCCGCCGTGAAAATTTTTACCCCGACGTCGACCTGACGCTCCATTGGCGCCGGCCCGATTTCTACTTCGGCTCGACGGCGCTGGAGAGCGACGCAAGCGCGCCTCCGCCGGGCAAACCGGAAGGCGCACCGTAAGGCCGTCGCGTAGCGGATACGAAGGGGGAAACCAGCTCTTCGCTTAACGCAAAAAATTGAAAGGGCGGCCCGCGGGCCGCCTTTCCGCACTCTAAAAACTAGCCGGCTTAGCTATCGGACGCGCACGTCGTAATCGGGCCGCTGGAACGAGTATACGAACCGGTCCGGCAGGTCGTACGTCCCGGCGAGCAAGGCCATCGTATCCTCGACGAAAACCCGCTCCTCGTCGGTAGGTATAACGAATACCCTCGTCGGCGACGAGGGCGCGGCGACGTCGACTTCCTCGCCGGGGGCCGCGTTCGCGTTCCGGTTCTCGTCGAGGACGATGCCAAGGCCTTCGAGGCCGCGCAGCGCCCGCGCCCGCACCTCGGGGGAATTCTCGCCGACGCCCGCGGTAAACGCGACCGCGTCCACGCGCCCCAACGCCGCGGCGTACGCGCCGACGTATTTCTTCAGCCGGTAGCACTCCACCTCGAAGGCCAGCTTACACCGGTAGGGCGAACCCGCCTCCCGGGCGCCGTCGTCGCCCCCCGCCGCTTCCTCTCTCACATTCGCGAGGACGTCCCGCCGGTCCGCGAATTTTCCCGTAAGGCCCAGGATGCCGCTCCGCCGATTGAGCTGACTGTAAACCTCCTCGGGGCCCAGACGCAGCGCCGCCATCAATTGGAAGGGAATGGCCGGGTCGACGTCACCCGAACGCGTGCCCATCACGAGCCCCTCCAACGGCGTCAAGCCCATCGACGTATCGACCGAGACGCCGTCCCGCACGGCGCAGGCGCTCGCGCCGTTGCCGACGTGAAGCGTTATGACGTTTACGTCGGCGGGTTCGCGGCCGAGCAGCGCCGCGACGCGCCGCGAGACGTAGAGGTGCGACGTACCGTGAAAGCCGTAGCGCCTTACCCCGTTCTCGCTATACCACTCGTAGGGGAGAGCGTACATATAGGCGTAGTCGGGAATGGTGTAATGGAAAGCGGTATCGAAGACGGCGACGTGGGGCGCGTCGGGCAACAAGGCCCGCGCCGCCTCGATGCCCGCGACGTTGGGCGGGTTGTGAAGCGGCGCCAGGCTTACGTACCCCTTTATTACCTCGAGCACGCGCTCGTCGATTAAAACCGAACGGTTGAGCTCCTCGCCGCCGTGGACGACGCGATGCGCCACCGCCGAGACGGCCGCGGCGTTCTCGACAACGCCCGCCTCCTCGCCGGTCAACGTAGAGAGGACGAGGTCGATGGCCTCTTTGTGGGTCGGGCATTCGCAATCGCGCCGCAGACTTTTGCCCGGGCGGGCTTTGACGCTCACCGGGCCGCGGTGCGCGTTGCCTTCCGCGCCGCCCGGCGGCCCGGACTTCAACGACGGCTCGACGCGGTGCTCGATGAAAGAGCCGCCGATGGTAATCCGCTCGACGATGCCCCGGGCGGTCGTCCGGCCCTCGGCGGCGTCGTAGAACGAATACTTGAGCGACGAGCTGCCGCAATTAAGGGTCAATATCTTCATGGCGCGTAAGGAACCGCGTACGAGTTTTTAGGAACCGTAGGTATAATGTTAAAAAAAGGGGAAAGCCGCGGCGAGGAGCCCCGGCGGCGAATTCTTCCACTACTTAAAAAGGTGAGAAGGCAAGGACCCGACCCCAACAAAGTTATTATAACTCCTAGAAACTATTATTACAAGCCAAACCGCTTTACGCCGTCTTATTTAACGCCGTCAATACGCCCTTAAGGGCTCGTCACGATTCCGAGCTCGCGCGCCGGGGTATCGGCGTGGCTCTACCGGGAATTGAGCTTTAGAAGGTTCTCGCGCGCCTTTAGAAAATTCGGGTCCAAGGCGAGGGCCCGCCGGTAGTGAGCCGCGGCCGCCTCCAACTCGCCCCGCCCTTCGGCGTAGGCGCCGAGGTTGTTCTGCACGGCCTCGGCCCGGGCGCCGAGCCGCTCGGCCAATTTCAAACAAAAATCGGCCCGCGCGCCGTCGCCGGCACGCGCCCGGTCCCGGCTCTCGTCAACGTATTGCACGCCGAGGTAGGTCGCGGTCCAGTAATCGACGTACCGCGGCGGCTCGGGCTCGACGCCGCGGCGGCGGTACAGCGACCACCAGTCCCGCGTCACGCGCGCGCCGCCCGGCGGGACCAGCCGCCAAATGTGCGCCCGCTTCTCGTAACCGTAGCCGTAGTAGCGCGGCGGCCCGAAGGGGTAGAGCATATAGTAGCCGCGCGACCGGTCTTGCACGAGCGCCATAAACGCCGCGACGTATTGCCGCGCGCAAGCCTCCGCGGGCATATAACGGTAACGGTCGCCGACGAGGTCAAAGAAGTCCCGGAATTGGCGCGTCCCCGCGGCATCGATTAGAAGGACGTCCGGCCGGGCGTAGGAGGCCGTCACGAGCGCGGCCATAGGCCCGGTGACCGCGCTCCCCTCGTAGCTGAGTATAAAAGTGGCGCGAGGCCCTATCACGCGGAAGACGTTGCCCGCGGCGTCTTCGGCGTACGGGAAATCGGACCGGTTCGCGGGCCCGAATCGGGCCGAAACGGCGACGGCCGCGACGAGCACCGCAACCAACGCCGCCGCCACACCCAACCCAAGACGCACCTTCGCGAGGCGCCGGCACGCGTACGCCACGAAAGCGCCGCAGGCCAAGGCCCACGCCATATAGAGGGCCGTATACCACGTGCGCCAATTGGCGGAGTAATAATTCAGGATGAACGCCGCGGCGACCGCGGCCGCGCCGAAAAGAAGGACCGCGCCTTTACGCCTTCGCCAAAATAGCCATCCGGCCCCCAAGGCCCCGGCCGCTAAGCCGAGCCAGCCGAATTGGCTGAGGAAAAGCCCCGCGGCCATTTTCGCTCGAGCCGCGACCAGCGCCGGCCCCGCGGCGAAGAGCTCGTGGCGGTACATCTTCCCGGTTACGTGATAGTAAAAATCCCTCAAGCTGCCGGGCTTGCCCCAGTCCGACGCGACGCCCGCGGCGGACCTTATGGGCAAGTAAAGATAGGCGGACAACGCCAGCGCGAACGCGGCCGCGGCTATGCTCAACGTTCTCAGCGAGACCAGCCGACGGCCGCCCGCCCAAAACGCGTACGCCAGGTAGGCCGGGAGGAACGTAGCCTGCTGCGGGTGAACGCCGCACGCCAGGCCGTAGGCGAACGCGG
>CAZWAM010000048.1:11886-17431 GCA_964631855.1 uncultured bacterium
CCCCCACAGCGGCCGGTCGTCCGGCCCTCCCCCCCAAACCAGAAGGAGGAAAACCGTCGCCGCGGTGAGCGCGAGGCTCAGCGTATAGACCTCCGCTACCGTCGCCTGGGCCCAGACCGCGGGCGCCGAACCCAAAGCGAGCGCCGCCGCGGCCGCACCCGCTAAGCCGAAGCCGTCCCCCCGGCAAAGGCGAACCGCCACGAGCACTACAAAAAAAGCGACGGCCGCCCCCGCGGCCGCGCTGAAAAAGTTTAACCCGGCGACGGCCCCCACGCCCGGCAGCGCCGTGAAGACGTACGACGAACAGAGGTAAACCGGGTATCCCGGCGGGTAACAATTGCCCAGCAGGTAGACCGAACGCACGTAGATGCCCGAATCTTGCCAATAGGCCGCGGGGCAACAGGTCTTGGCGTACAGCACGAAAAAAAGGCCCGCCGCGGCCAGGGCCAACAGACAGGTCGCTCGGCGCCCCAGCGCCTCGCCTGCGCGCACGTTTATCATTTATTAACCTTTAAACTTATCGAGCCGACGAATAACCATTGTAATACTCGGATAGCACTTCTTCTGCCGACTTGCGCTTGGGCGTCCACTGGTTGTTTTGGGGGCCGCCGCCCCCGTCGGCGCTCCCCCGGTCCCAGCACCAAATATATATCCCGCGAAGCCAGGGCCGGGCCGGCGCCGTCATGAACAACGCCTTATAACAGAGCTCCTGGGCCCGAGTGTCGACCCGTTCGGTTTTCGTAATCGCCGGCGTCTTCCAGCAAGCGGGCCGCGATTGGTAACCCACCTCCGTGAAGAGCACTTCCTTATCGGCCAAACGCGCCGTATAGAGCCAACTCTCTATGCCGTCCAAAGGACCCTTCCAGCCTCGAGCAAGCGTCGACAGGCCGGCGCCGTCTTCCTTGGAAAGGGGAAAATACGCGTCGATGCCGACGTAGTCGACCAGGTCCCAGAAACAAACGTTTCGATAATTACTCCAGTCCGCGGCGTACGTCAACTCGCCCGAATAATGCGACCGGACCGCGCTTACGACGTCCGCCCAGCGGTCGTACATGTCGGCGTCGGACCACTTATACTCGACGCCCACGCACAGCATTTCCACGTTTTCTTCGGCCGCGATATCGGCGTAATGGTTGATGAATCTGCGATAAGAATTAAACCACGCGTCTACGCTCGTCGGCTCGAAGTTCGCCCGCCAGGTGCCGTCCTTGCTGTTGACGTATGACTTCAACATCACCTTGGCGCCCTTACCGTGGAGGTACCTGATCACTTCCCGAACGCTCTCGTCGGAGGCGGTCTTTCGCGGGTCCGGCCCTATCAGCGTCGACTTGTAATCCTTCTGGTACCAGACAGCGCCCAACGCTACCCATTCCGCGCCGGTAGAGAGCATGCGGTCGATATTGGTAGTTTGGCCGGGCTGCGCCGACAGAGGGTTTTTGATGGGGAAGTAAGTTATACCTCGCTGGAAATGGGGGTTCTTAGAGATGACGGCCTTGTAGGGGACGTCCTCGGGATTAAAGGCGTTGCCGCGGCCGCAGCTCAAAACTATTACCGCGACCGAAGAGGCGACGAGGAATCTGAACCTGTTAATAAAGCAACTCCTCCCGGGCTTTGCGTCGTTTACATCCGGCCGCGGGCACCCGCCCAAGAGGACGCGCTACCGCCCCAATCGGCCCAATCGCAACGCGCGCCGCGACTACGTCCACCCCATCGCCTCCGCGTACTGTTCGAAAAGTCTCCGCTGCTCCCGGCTCATCTTCTTCGGCATAGTAACCCTGACCTCGGCGTAGTGGTCGCCGACCCGGCCGGTCCGTTCGTCGCGGACCCCCTTCCCCTTGACGCGTATCTTCTTGCCGGCCTCGATGCCGGCCGGGACCTTGACGTTAACTTTGCCCTGGACCGTATCCACGGCCTTCTTCGCGCCCAAAAGAGCCTCGCCGAGGTTGAGCTCGAGCTTGCCGTAGGTATCGAGGCCGTCGCGCCGGTATCGCGCGTCCGCCTTCAGCCGGACCGTGACGTAGAGGTCGCCGCGCAGGCCGCCGGCGCCGACGTTGCCCTCGCCCTTTACGCGGATGACGCCGCCGTCATTTATGCCCGCGGGAATCCTCACGCGCAGCGGCCTCTTCGCCCGCCGTACCCCCGCGCCCTTACAATCGGGGCAAGGCTTCTCGACGACGGTCCCCTTCCCGGCGCAGCTCGGACACGCGCGCGTCACGCCGAATTGGCCCATCCCCACGGTAACGGTGCCCCGGCCGCCGCATTGGGGACAGGTCTTCGGCTGCGTACCCGGCGCGGCGCCGGTCCCGGCGCACGTCATGCACGGCTCGTCCCGGCCGAGGTTTATTTTGGCCGTCCCCCCTTTCGCCGCGGTCGAGAAGGGGACTTCCACCGTCATCTCTATATCGCGCCCCGCGGCCGCCTCGGCCCGTCGCCCGCCGGCTTCCCCCCGCCGGAAGATCTGGTCGAAGAGGCCGCCCAGCCCCCCCAAATCGCCGAGGTCACCCGCGTCGAAGCGGGAGGTTTGGCCGCCGCCCGGCCGGCCGTATTGCGAAAAATCGAACCCCCCGCCGCCCGGGCCCCCCGCGCCGGCGAAGGCGCCGTACTTGCGCAGCATGTCGTACTCTTGGCGCTTCTTGGGGTCCGAGAGCGTCTGGTAGGCTTCGTTGACTTTTTTAAACTTCTCCGCGGCCCCCGCCTCGGCGTTCCGGTCCGGATGGTACTTCATCGCCAGGTTACGATACGCCTTCTTTATCTCGTCCTCGGAGGCGCTCTCCGAAACGCCGAGCACGGCGTAGAAATCTCTACTGGCGGCCATAATTAACGGCGGCGAGGTTCAGATTTCGGCAGCTCCTCCTCGGCTTCCCGCGCCGGCCCCTCCGGCACGCAAACCTCGACCCTCGCCGGTTTGAGCAATAAACCCTTAAATTTATAACCGGGATCGAAAACCCTGGCGACCACGTTCGACGGCAGTTCGGGGTTGCACGTCACCGACACCGCCTCGTGGACCTCCGGGTCGAAGGGGTCACCGCGCTCGGGGCGGATGACTTCCAAGCCCTCGTTGCGTAAAACGTCGTATATTTTACGGTCGAGCATGCGGATAGCGTCCACGTGGTGCTGGGGGACCGCCTCGTCGGCATCCGCGGCGTCTACGGCGCGCGTCAAGTCGTCGAGTACGGGCAAGAGTTTCTCGACGATCCCTCGGGCCGCGGCGGCACAAACCCGCTCGTGGTCGCGCAAAAGCCTTTTGCGCGTGTTGTCGAGGTCCGCGGCCCGGCGAAGCAATTCCTCGCGGGCTTCCGCGGCCGCCGTTTCCGCCGCGGCGAGCTTCTCCTCGAGTTCGGCCAGCTGAGCCCGAAAAGCTTCTACGTCAAACGTATCGCTGACGGGGATTTCGACCTTCTTCTTTTTCTTCTCCATAATCATCCCGACTCGCGCGTTGCACGCGCCGCCGCGCGCGTAATTATATATAATTTGACCTACGCCGTCAAACGGTCAAGGCCGGAAATTTTTAACTTTAATCCGGGACCGTACTTTGTTAAAATCGCCCACTATTCATTAAACGGCGCCGATATGGCGATACGTTTCTACAATACGCTGAGCCGCCAGCTCGAGCCTTTCGAGCCGCTCGAGGCAGGGAAGGTCCGCTTATACACGTGCGGCCCTACGGTCTACGACTACGCCCACATCGGGAACTTCCGTACCTACGTGTTCGAGGACCTACTGAAGCGTTATCTCCGGTGGAAGGGTTTTAACGTCGTTCAGGTCATGAACTTGACGGACGTAGACGACAAAACGATCCGCGGCGCCCGGGAGGCCGGCGTCAGCCTCGCCGAATATACTAAGCCCTATATAAACGCGTTTTTCGAAGACGTCGACACCCTCCGCATACGGCGCGCTGAGCACTATCCCCGGGCGACGGAACACATCCCGGAGATGATCGAGCTCATCCAAAGGCTCGAGGCCACCGGGCACACGTACGCCTCGGAGGGCGCCGTTTATTACCGGATATCTACCTTCCCGGCGTACGGCAAACTATCCGGAATGGATATAGCATCGCTCCAACCCGGCGCGCGCGTCGACGTCGACGAGTACGCCAAGGAGGAGGCGCGGGACTTCGCGCTGTGGAAGCCCTTCGGCGAGGGCGGGGCCGGCTGGAATTCGCCGTGGGGGCCCGGCCGCCCCGGGTGGCACGTCGAGTGCTCCGCCATGTCCATGAAGTACCTCGGCGAGACCTTCGACATCCACACCGGCGGCGTAGACAATATGTTCCCTCACCACGAAAACGAGATCGCCCAAAGCGAGGGCGCCACCGGAAAACCTTTCGTCCGGTACTGGCTCCATTCCGCACACCTCGTCGTAGAAGGCCAGCGAATGTCGAAATCGCTGGGCAACTACTTTACGCTCCAGGACCTGCTCGCCAAGGGGTACGACCCTTTAGCCATCCGCTACCTGTTGCTCTCCACGCACTATCGGAAGCAATTGAACCTGACGCTCGAGGTCCTCGACGCCGCGGCCGCGGCCGTTACGCGGCTTACCGACTTCTACCGCCGGGTGTCGGAATACGACGGCGACGGCGGCGAAGACTTCGCCGAAGACGTAGGCAGAGCCGCGGCGGCCTTCGAGTTGTCGCTCGATAACGACTTGGGAATCGCGGACGCCCTGGCGGCGCTCTTCGACCTGGTGACCGCGGCCAACCGCGCGATGGACCGGGGCGAACTTCCCGCGGCCGGCCGCCGAGAACTCCTCGTAACGCTCGATTCCTTCGACGAGGTCCTGGACGTATTCCGTCCCACGCCGTTTGCGCTCGACGAAGAAATTGAAAAGTTGATAGCGGCGCGCGAGGAGGCGAGGCGCGCTAAAGATTACGCACGAGCGGACGCGCTTCGAGAAAAGCTCGCCGCGCTCGGCGTCGTTCTCGAAGATACGCCCGAGGGCGTGAGGTGGAAAAGGCGGCCGCCTGCCAAACCCTGCGACCGGGCCCGCGAAACGAGATAACGTCTTAATTTAAAAACGTTCCCCGAAACGGAACAAGGAACCCCCTTATTTTTCCCTTGACAACCCGAGGCTGCCGATGTTAAATAAACAATAAGGAGTCCCGGGCGGATACCGCCGGGGTTAAAATTTCCCGAAGCGGCGTTAGCCGACGGGCTAGCGGAGAATCAATAGGAGGTTTAGTTGATGAGGAATTTTGCTTTAGTAACCGGCCTAGTCGCGTTACTCGCGGCGGGCGCTTGGGCGGCGGACCTTGACGCCAAAGAGGCCACGGCCGGCCCGAATATCGTGACGTCGCCAGGCTACGACGATACGAGAGAGTTGAGTTGGGATTCCGGTCGAGGTAAATGGTGGATGGCTTGGTACACCGGCGCCGGGGCCTGGGTCGGCAACGACTTCGACATCTCAACCATCAAGACTTTCGGCGGCATGAAGACGTTGCGCACGCAGTCCCAATCGTCCTGGCCTAACCAAGGATGGGACGGCTTCCGCGTAGGCATCTTCGCGTTCGCGGGCGGCATTCCCGGGTCGATGATGTGGCCCACAAGCGGCG
>CAZWAM010000049.1:0-17103 GCA_964631855.1 uncultured bacterium
CTTGCCCGACGCCCTCCGCGGCCGCGCGGTAAGGCAACTGTACCGCGGGCTGGTCGGTTCGACCCGCGGATTGGAACGACGGCACGCAGAAGACGTGCTTTCGCTTCGCGAAGGCGGCGCCATCTGCCTGCCGGCGTGCGTTACGGCGCGGCGCGCGCGCGACGGCGTATATTTCAAGCGAACGAGGCCGGAGCCGGCACTTCGGGATTGGTCGGCCAAGGTCGCGGTTCCGGGGCGGACGCTCGTTGCGCCCGCGGGCGTCGAAATAACGGTGACGATGGCGCGGGCGCCCGACGAACTACGCGGCCGGGGCCTGGCCGAGGTTTGGCTCGACGAGCGATTTGCCGCGTCGCGGCTCGAGGTCCGCGCGTGGCACGAGGGCGACCGCGTGCGGCCCGTCGGCCTCGACGGCAGGAAGAAACTACAGGATATATTTGTCGACGCCAAAGTACCGGCGGCCCAACGGCGACGCTGGCCCGTAATTTGCGAGGGCTCAAATATTTTATGGGTACCGGCGCTCGCGTTGGCGGCGGAAGCCGCGGCGGCGCCCGGCGAGCGATCGATCCGCGTCCGGTGCGCCTCGCGGGCGAGGCCGGAGGGCGTTGCAGGTCGAGAGAGGATGCGTTATGGAATACAAAAAGAATATAGATAAGGTCCTGTACGACCGCGACATATTGGCGGAACGGGTCGTCGAGGTAGGGCGCCAGATAAGGGCGGACTACGCCGGCAAAGACCTCGTCGTCGTGGCCGTGCTCAAGGGGGCGTTCGTCTTCGCCGCGGACCTCATACGCGCCGTCGACCTGCCGATGGTGGTCGATTTCGCGGAGATAATAAGCTACGGGGAGGGCACGGAAACCACCGAAGAAGTCGCATTGACGAAGGACGTGGGCGTGAACGTGAAAGGCCGCGACGTCCTGGTCGTCGAAGACATAGTGGATACGGGCCTGACGACGGCTTTCCTCGTCGACCACCTGCGCATCCGCGACCCGCGAAGCGTCGACGTATGCGCGCTCCTATACAAGCCGGCGAAGCAACGCGTCGAGGTGCCGCTGCGCTACGTGTGCTTCGAGGTGGGTGACGTCTTCGCCGTCGGCTACGGCCTCGACTACGCGGGCCAATACCGAAACCTGCCGGAAATAGTAACGCTTAAAGAGCTCGAGCGGGAGGGATAAAAAAGGTTCTTCATTTTACTAAATAATGGCGCAATCTACACCGCGGCCAGTAAATAACGCAATTCACGGGTCCACGCCGAAGAACCGCCCGTCGGGGCGGCTTTTTCTAACGGCGACAAAAGGTCCAAAAGCCTTTTAAACTTGCTTTAATAACGTTTTTATGTTAAAAAATGCAACTTGCCGCGCGCAGGCCGCGGGGCCCTTTGTTTATGCAACTGAAATTCGGACGCGTCGACCTGGTCAAGGAGTTCTTTCGCTTCGCGCGCCTCGTGGTCGCGGCGCTCATCGCGGTCTTATTGGGTTATCTCATCCTGGTCGTTGGCTTCGGCCGCCTCTTCGTCGCCGGCGGCGAGGAGGTCGCGGTGCCCGAGGTAATCGGCCACAACGTCGACGAGGCCGAGATGGCACTCGCGGACGCCGGCCTGGTAATGAAGGAGATCGGCGTCGCCAAGGACTCGTCGCTGCCCGAAGGTTTCGTCGTCGAGCAGGACCCGGAGCCGGGCATCAAGGTCCGCAAGGGGCGCACCGTCAAGGTCCGCGTGAGCGCGGGCCTCGCCGAGGTGCACGTCCCCAACGTCGTAGGCCGGACGCTGCGGCAGGCCGAACTGGTCCTCACGCGCATCGGCCTTACCGTCGGCGAGGTTACGGACGTTCACGACGACACCGTGCCCAAGGACCACGTCATAGACCAGACGCCGGAGCCGCGCGAGAAGGTCAACCGCGGCACCAAAGTGAACTTGATGGTGAGTCTGGGCTCGGAAGAGGTCACGATACTGATGCCGGTCAACCTCATCGGCCTAACGGTAGACGAGGCGGCCAAAGCGCTGAAGGAATACGAGCTCCGCGTCGGCAGCAGGACCGCCGAGCCGTCGACCGCGGTGCCGGCGGGACAGATAATCCGCCAGTCGCCCGACATAGGCGAGCAGGTTAAGAAGGGCGATGCGGTGGACCTCGTCATCTCGAGCGGGCCGCCCGCACCTTAAAAGTATGGCCAAACGAAAAGCGGAACTCGCGCCCTCGCTGTTAACGGCGGACTTCGGCCAGATGGCCGAGGCAACGCGGCTCGTCCGCGACGCGGGCCTGAAATACCTGCACCTCGACGTGATGGACGGCGAGTTCGTCCCCAACATAACCTTCGGCCCGAAGATGGCGGCGGATCTGCGGGCCGAGGCGGGCGACCTCGTTATGATCGCGCATTTGATGGTTGCCCGGCCGGAACGTTACATCGACGACTTCGCCGCCGCGGGCGCGGACGTCATAACGGCGCACGCCGAGGCGACGCCTCACCTCCACCGCGCGTTGCAACAAATCCGCGGGGCGGGAAAGAAGGCCGGCGCCGCGCTCAACCCGGCGACGCCCCTCTCGGCCTTGGAAGACGTGTTGGACCTGGCCGATTTTATATTAATAATGACGGTCAACCCGGGATTCGGCGGCCAGGCGTTCATAGAAAGCGGCCTCGCCAAGATCGCGCGGGCCCGGGCGATGGCCGACCGCGGCGGCCGCGAGGTATTGATTGAGGTTGACGGCGGCGTAAAAAGTGATAATATTAAGCGCGTGGCGGCCGCGGGCGCGGACGTGATCGTCGCCGGGAGCGCCGTATTCGGGGCGCAGGACCCGGCAAAGGCCATAACGGAACTTCGGCTCGCGCTGAACTCTTAGGAGCCGCGGCGGAACGCGGCTCGGAGGTGGAACCTTTTGGCGGTTCGCATCAGACTTAGACGTACGGGCGCCAAGAACGCGCCGCGGTACCGCTTGGTCGTGGCCGACGGCCGCGCTAAACGGGACGGCCGATTTATTGAGACGCTCGGGTACTACGACCCTACGGCCGAGTCTGCAACGTACGAGGTTAACGAAGAACGAGCCTTATACTGGCTTTCGGTCGGCGCGACGCCTTCCGAGACGGCGAAGCGCCTTCTATCGAAAGCCGGCATAATTAAGAAGTTCGCCGAACAGAAAACAACGGGCAAAAAGGCCGATTAAATATTCGACACGGGCTGAAGACCAGATCGGTTTCGATTGGTTTTTATTCAAGTTGCCGATTTTGAGCCTATACCCCCAACCTGAGCTCGAGGCACAGGAGGTGCCGAGGTGAAAGACCTGATCGAATACATCGCGAAGAACTTGGTCGAAAAGCCGGAATCGGTGGTGGTCAACGAGGTCGCGGGAGAGAAGACGACCATCATCGAGGTGTCCGTTGACCGCGAAGACATCGGCCGGATAATCGGGAAGAAAGGCCGGACGGCCCGGGCACTCAGGACGATATTGAACGCCGCAGCGATGAAGCAGAACAAGCGTGCGGCGCTCGAAATACTAGAGTAATGCCCGGTGGGCGTCGTCGTCGCGATCGGCCGCATCCGCCGACCCCACGGCCTTAAAGGCGAGGTCGTCTTAACCGATTTCACCGAAGGGGTTTTCGCGCCGGGGCCCGGGCTGGAAGTCATCCTGCTCGGGCCGAACTGCCAAACGGCGACCGCGATAGAGACCTGGCGGCGCAAAGGCCGGGACGTCGTAGCGAAGTTTACGTGCATAAACGACCGCGGCGCCGCCGAAGAATACCGCGCGTGGTCGGTGGCGGTCGCGCGCGAGGCCCTGCCGGAAACGCCGCCCGACGTTTTCTACGAGTTCGAGCTGATAGGGTTGGCGGTGGAAACGACGTCGGGGGAGGCCGTGGGCGCCGTCGTCGAAATATATAGCGCCGGTACACACGACGTCCTCGTAATCGAGGGCGGCGAAGGGACGCACGAGGTGCCTTTAGTCCGGGCGCACGTCGCCGACATAAGGCGGGGGGAAAAAATCGTCATCGTGCCCTACCGCGAGGAGTGACATGGCGCCGGCGCTCGCCTTCGACATCATCACGATATTCCCGACGTTCTTCGAGGGGTCCCTCGCCGTCGGCGTTCTGGGCAAGGCGCTCGAGCGGGGGCTGGTGGAAGTACGCGTCCACGACCTGCGCTCCTACAGCGACGACGCGTACCGCTCAGTGGACGACTACCCCTTCGGCGGCGGCGTCGGTATGGTGATGAAGCCCGAGCCTTTCTTCCGGGCCGTCGACGACGTGGAGGAGAAGTTCGGCCGGGGGTGGCGCGTGTTCCTGACGCCGCAGGGACGGCCGTTGGTCCAAAGTACTTGCCAAGCGCTCGCCGCGAGAGAACATATAGTATTGCTCTGCGGCCGGTATAAAGGCGTAGACGAGCGCGTCCGCGAAGCGCTCGCTGACGAGGAAATTTCGATAGGCGACTTCGTTACGTCGGGGGGCGAGATTGCCGCGCTCGCGGTAGTGGACGCGACGGCCAGGTTGATACCGGGCGTCCTGGGCGACGAGGACTCCGCGGCCAGCGACTCGTTCGCCACCGGCCTACTCGACCACCCGCACTATACGAGGCCACGGGAGTTTAGGGGAATGGCCGTCCCGGAAGTGCTGCTCTCGGGCAACCACGCCGAGATAGAGAAGTGGCGGCGCGAACAGGCGCTCAAGAGGACGCGCGAAGTCCGGCCCGAGATGCTGGAAGACAAGGGCTAAGCCGCGGCGGCCGGCGAAGCAGGATTTTTGAATAATCGATCTAATTAGGAAACCGCGCGATAGTCTGAGCGTAATTGGATAATCTATACATCGCGCTCGTTCACTGGCCGGTGTATAACCGGGAGGGCGCAACGGTCGCGACGTCGGTGACGCCGTTGGATTTGCACGACATAGGCCGCTTAGCGCTGACGTACGGCGTCGCCGGGTACTACGTAACGAACCCGTACGATTCGCAGCGGCGCCTGGTAGAGGAAATTATTTTCCACTGGCGCGAGGGCATCGGCGGCGAGCACAGCCCGCAGCGGCGGCGCGCGCTCTCGGCCGCGAAAGTGGTCGCGACGGCCGAGGCGGCCTTCGACGACGTCGCCGCCCTCGAGGGGGTCGAACCGTTCGTCGCGGCCACGACGGCGCGCCGGATGCCGGGAGCCGTCCCGACCCGCAAACTGCGGGACGCGGCGGGAGGACGGCCGGTGCTGCTGCTGTTCGGCACCGGATACGGCTTGACCGAAGATCTGTTGTTGGCGGCGGACGCGGCGTTGGAACCGATTACGGGAAGGGGCGACTTTAACCATCTTCCCGTGCGCGCCGCGGTCGCGATATACCTCGACCGCATATTCAACGGCAACGTTCAGTCCGAAACCGAGGAATAATAAAACCCGGTAGTCATAGGGTTAGCTTAAATCAAAATACGAGGTGTTAGAAATGCATCCCGCCGTTCGCGAAATAGAAAAAACGGCGCTCAAAGATAAGACCCCGGATTTCAACGTGGGCGATACGGTCCGGGTAGAAGTCGAAATCATCGAAGGCGATAGAACGCGGACTCAACCCTTCGAAGGCGTCGTCATCGCCCGCAAAGGTGCCGGCCCCCGCGAGACCTTCACGGTTCGGCGGATAGCATCGGGCGTGGGCGTAGAAAGGACCTTCCCCCTTCACTCGCCGCGGCTGGCGAGCCTAAAGGTCGTCCGGCAAGGAAAGGTCCGTAGATCCAAGCTCTACTACCTCCGCCGGAAAGTAGGCAAGAAGGCGCGGGTGAAGGAAGGGAGGATACGCCGCGCCGATACCGAGGCCGCAAAAGAAAAGACGCCGGAGGACGAAGCACCCCCCGAAGAAACAACCTAAATTATGGCGGAAGACGCATCCACGCTTTTCGGGCCCTCCTCGCCGGGTATGCCGCTCGGGCTGGAAGAATTCGAGCGGCGCTTCTGGGAGGAGGGTTACGCACGCGTCGCGGGCGTAGACGAAGCTGGACGCGGCGCGCTGGCGGGGCCGGTCGTGGCCGCGGCCGTAATCTTGCCGCCGGCGTTCGACTGCACCGGCATACGCGACTCCAAACGCCTTGACGCCGCCCTTCGGGAAGAGCTATTCCGCCGGTTAACCGAAGGCGCGCCGGCCTGGGCCGTGGGCGTCGCGTCGGCCAAATTCGTAGACGAGCTAAATGTTTTAAATGCGGCGCTGGCCGCGATGAAGAAGGCGTGCGAGCGGCTTGCGCCGGCGCCCGACTTTCTGCTCGTCGACGGCAACAGGCCCGTGCCGATGGTAGTACGACAGAGGACCATCGTGGGCGGTGACGCCCGCTGCGTCTCCATCGCCGCGGCGTCGATTATCGCCAAGGTCTACCGCGACCGCCTTATGCCGCTCTTTGACGATAAATACCCGGGCTACGGCTTCGCGGGCCACAAGGGTTACGCCACCGCCGAACACCTCAGCGCTTTGGCGGAGCTTGGCCCGTCGCCCGCCCATCGGCGGAGCTTCGCGCCCGTGGCCCGCTTATATCCGGAAACGGAGCGCCGGCTTTTCCGTCAATGACCGGCGACCGTAAAAGGGAGGCGGCGAGGCGCCGGGCACTCGGCCGCGCAGGCGAGGACGCCGCGGCCGATTTTTTACGCCGCCGGGGCTTCGAGCTCATCGCCCGGAATTACCACACGCCCTTCGGCGAACTCGACGTCGTCGCCGAAAAGGACGGCGGCCTCGTCTTCGCGGAGGTGAAGACGGCGCGCGCGGGTGCGAGCGTGGACCCCCGCTCCCAATTCACGCCGCGGAAGGTGACGCGGATATACAAGGCCGCCCTTTACTTCCTCGACAAAGAGCGCCCGGCCCAAGAACCGGATTTCCGCTTCGACTTCCTCGTCGCCGTAAGGAAAAAAGGCGCGTACGAGATCGAACACTACGAAGCGGTAGCCCCCGACGACTACCTACCGCCGAACGAACTCGAGTAATAAAACGCGCAATGGCGCAAGTACCGCCCGAGCTGGCGAAACTACCGGTCGAAGAGGTCCCGTGCCCGCTGTGCGGCGCGGCCCGCGGGCGGCGGCTGTCGACGCAGTTGGGCCGCTTCGGCGTCGTCAAGTGCGGCCGGTGCGGTTTGGTCCGCCTTTCGCCGCGCCTTACGCCCGACGGGGCGCGCCGTTTGTACGACGCGACGTATTACGCCGCGGGCGGCTACGATGACTACGTCGAGACCTTCGAGCGCTTCCGCGGTATATACGAAAAACTGTTCGCGACGCGTCTGGCGCTACTAAGTCGCCACGTCGCCCGGCCCGGCCGCTTGTTGGAGGCCGGCTGCGCGCACGGCTTCCAGCTCGAGTGGTTGCGGCGGCAGGGCTGGGAGGTCGTCGGCAACGACGTTTCCGCCGAGGCCGCGGCGTACGCGCGCCAACGCTTCGGCCTGGAAGTAATCGAGGGGCCGCTCGAGGAGGCGGCGCTCGAGCCCGCCTCCTTCGACGCCGTCTACCTCGTCGACATCGTCGAACACCTCTACGACGCCACCGCGGCCCTCGCCAACGTGCGGGCCGCCCTCAAGCCGGGCGGCGTAATATTGGTTCAGGTCCCCTATGAGCTCTACCACTGGGAGAAAATAGGGCAGGCGTTGTGGGAGAGAAAAAAGCCGGGGGCCGTCGCGCCGGATGCGGTCCCCTACCACGTCACGTTCTTCACGCCGCGGACGTTAAAGTCGATGCTTCGACGGTGCGGCTTCCGCGTCCTCGCGCGCTATTGCGGTAACTACGGCGCCATCCGTAAGCACCTGTCGCCGCCGAAGATCCGGGCCGATTCCGCCCTCGAGACCGCCGCCCGTTTCTTTTATTATAAACTGGGCCTCCGGGCGGTGTTGCAGGCCCTCGCGCTGACGTTCAAACAGGGGAGCGGCATCATCTACGTCGCGACGCCCGAACAGCGTTGATGCCTCACAAAACGGAAAAGGTCGCCGTCTTCGCGCCCTGCCGCATAGCCTTTGCCGGCGGCGGGACGGACCTGCCGGCCTACGCGAACCGCTTCGGCGGCGCGGTCCTCTCGGCCGCGGTAAGCCTGGGCGCGCGGGTCCGGGTCCGACCCCTCGACATCCGGTCCGTCACGCTCATACTCGACGACTTCGAGATCCGCGCGGACTACGGCGACGTTGGCGAGATATTACAAGACCCCCGAGTCGAAGTGGCGCTCGTAGGCCGGACGCTCGCCGAGCTGCGGCCCGCGGGGGGCGTTGAGGTAATCGTGCGGACGGGCCTTCCGCCCGGCTCGGGCCTGGGCGCCTCGGGCGCTGTCGGCGTCGCCGCCGCGTACGCCCTCCACCTGTTCGCCGGCCGACACCCCGCCCGGGAAGAGGTCGCCGAGGCCGCGTCCGTAATAGAGATAGAAAAGGTAGGGCGCCCCATAGGCCGGCAGGACCAGTACGCCGCGGCCTTCGGCGGTTTGAATTTTTTCTATTTCGAAAAAGACAACGTGCGTCGCGAACCCATAAACCTCGCGCCGTCAAAACGACAAGACTTCGAACACCATTTTATGTTATTCTTTTCCGGGCGCCGCCGCGACTCCGCGGAAGTACTCAGCGACCAGCGGGCGCGCGTCGCCGGCGGCGACGAACGTACGCTTGAGGGCCTACATAATCTAAAGGCGCTGGCCCACGAAATGCGGTCGGCCCTCGAGGACGGCGAATGGCAGCGCTTCGGCGAGCTCATGCACCGCGCGTGGCTCGCGAAGAAAGATGTTTCGCCCAACGTCGCCGACGACCGGGCCGCGGCGGCCTGCGCCCGGGCCCGCGAGGCGGGCGCCTGGGCGGTAAAGGTGACTGGCGCGGGGGCGGGCGGCTTCTACCTCGTGATGGCGCCGCCCGCCGCCCAAGACGCCGTCGCCGCGTCCCTTGAGGGCGAGGGTTTCGAAAGGTACGCTTTTAATTTCGACTACGACGGCGTCCGCGCACTTGACGACGACGTATAAATACACATGTCCCGAGTTGAAGACGAGATAGATGAGTACCTGGCATCGGTCGCGGCGGTGGTCCGGCAAGTCGACGCGAAGGCCGTCCGCGACGTAGTGGACGTCTTCGACCGCGTCTACCGGGAGCGCGGGACGATATTCCTTTTCGGAAACGGCGGCGGCGCGGCGACCTCGGCCCACCTCGCGTGCGACCTCGCGAAGGGGACGGCCGCGGTAGGCCGGCGGCGCATTAAAGCGCTCTCGCTGTCCACGAACGTGTCGGTAATAACCGCCTGGGCCAACGACACGGATTACACCAATACCTTCGGCGAACAGCTCTACAACCTGGCCGACGAGCGCGACGTCGCCGTCGCCTTCTCCGGCAGCGGGATGTCGCCCAACATCATCAACGGCCTCAAAGTTATAAAAGAACTGGGGGGGGCGGGGGTTCTCTTCTCCGGCGGCGACGGCGGCAAGGCCAAGGGATACGCCGACGTCGCGGTCCTCGTGCCGTCGCGCAATATGCAAATCGTCGAGGACGTCCATATGGTGCTGGGGCACGTCATCTTCACGCTGCTGCGGGACCGGATGGGCGGCAGCAAGGTGGAAGGCACGGCCGATAAGCCGTAAGGCGAAAAATTCAACCGTGGAGACCCTGTTCGGAGCGAAAGGCCGCTACCCGGCCAGCGTAATCAAACTCGAGCTCGCGTCGTGGCAGGCGCCAGTCGACTTCGCGGAACTCTTGAAGGCGCTCGCCGTCGTCCACAACCGCATCCTCGTCCTGCGGAAATGTAAGGGCGTCGTCAAAAAGGGCCAGCTGCTCCACCCCGCGCTGTACCTGCCCGCCGACGAATTATTAATCGTAAAAAATTTTCCGGCCGACGGACAGCCGTTCGAGTTCTACGCCTACCCGACGATCGCGCGCACCGTCGCCTCGTTCCTGCAGGAGGTCGCCGCCGCGGCGCCCGCCGACGTCCCCTTTAAAACGCTGATAACGCTGTTCAAAAACGAGCTGGAGATCCTCGCCAAGCGCCGCTACCGCGAGGACCAAATCCGCCGCCTGCTGAAACTCGACGTCCTCAAAGAGGGCTTAACCGGCGCGAGCGTGTCGCTGGAAGAACCGACGGAGGAGGGCCCCTAGTGGCGGCGCGTTTCGAGCTCGTCGCCGACTTCGACCCCGCCGGCGACCAGCCGCAGGCGGTGGAGCGGCTGGCGGAGGGCGTCCGGGCCGGCCAAAAGCACCAAACCCTCCTGGGCGTGACCGGTTCCGGCAAGACGTTCACCATGGCCAACGTCGTCGCCCGCGTCGGCCTCCCCACGCTCGTCATAAGCCACAACAAAACGCTCGCCGCCCAGCTCTACGGCGAGTTCCTCCAGTTCTTCCCGCGCAACGCCGTCGAGTACTTCATCTCCTATTACGACTACTACCAGCCGGAGGCGTACCTCCCGGCCCAGGATATTTACGTCGAGAAGGACGCCGACATCAACGAGGAGATAGACCGCCTACGGCTCCGCGCCACCGCGTCGCTACTCGCGCGCGAAGACGTTATCATCGTCGCCTCCGTCTCCTGCATCTACAACCTCGGCTCGCCGGCGGAGTTCCGCGACTTTCACCTCTTCATCAACCGGGGCCAACGGCTCGACATCGAAGATTTAACGCGCGACCTGGCCGCCATCCGTTACGAGCGCGACAACGTCGAGTTCAAACCGGGAACCTTCCGCGTGCGGGGCGACATCGTGGACGTCTTCCCGGCGTACGAGGACGAGGCGCTGCGCGTGGAGTTCGCGGGCGACGTCGTCGAGAACGTATGGCGCCTCGAGCCGGTGGCCGCGCGCAAGCTGCAGCCGCTCGAGCGCGTCGCCATATATCCCGCGAAACACTTCGTAACGGGCCGCGATAAAATAGAGCCCGCCCTCGTCGCTATCGAACGCGAGCTCGAAGAGCGTCTGGCTTGGTTTAAAGAACAAAATAAAATCGTAGAGGCGCAGCGTCTCGAGACGCGTACCCGCCACGACGTCGAGCTTTTGGCCGAAATCGGTTATTGCCCGGGAATCGAGAACTACTCCCGACACCTCTCCGGCCGGGCGCCCGGCGAGCGGCCGTACTGCCTCCTCGACTACTTCCCCGGGAAATGGCTCTGCGTCGTCGACGAGTCGCACGCGACGCTGCCGCAGATCCGGGGTATGTACAACGGCGACCGCGCCCGCAAGGAGGTGCTGGTGGAGTACGGCTTCCGCCTGCCGTCGGCGCTCGACAATCGGCCGCTGCGCTTCGACGAGTTCGAAGAGCTCGTCCCGCAGCTCGTGTACACGTCGGCGACGCCCGGGCCCTACGAGCTCGAACACTCCGCGCAAGTCGTGGAGCAGCTCATCAGGCCCACGGGCCTGGTGGACCCGCCGGTGGTGGTGAAGGCCGCGGAGGGTCAGGTGGACGACCTCGTAGGCGAGCTCCGCGACATCGTCTCGCGGAACGAGCGCGCGCTGGTCACGACCCTCACCAAACGTATGGCCGAGGACCTCGCCGAATACCTGGCGGGATTGGACTTCAAAGTTAAATATTTACATTCGGAGCTGGACGCCATCGAGCGCGTGGAGATATTACGGGATCTGCGCCTCGGCAACATAGACGTCGTCGTCGGCATTAACCTTCTGCGCGAAGGGCTGGACCTGCCGGAGGTCTCGCTCGTGGCGATTCTGGACGCGGACAAGGAAGGCTTCCTGCGGGACGAGAGGTCCATCATCCAGACCGCGGGACGGGCCGCGCGCCACGCCGGCGGCAAGGTCGTCCTCTACGCCGACCGGGTGACGACGTCCATTAAGAACGCGGTGCGCGAATCCGGGCGCCGGCGCCAGGCCCAGCTCGCGCACAACCGCGAACACGGCATCGAACCCCGAAGCATCGTGAAGTCGGTGGAGGCGGTACTCGCGACGACGTCGGTGGCGGACGCGGGCCAGCTCGAGGAAGCGCCAGCGCCCAAAGAACCGGCGGACGTCCAGGCGTTCCTGGCGCTGTTGGAATACGAGATGCGCCGCGCCGCGGAGGAGTTGGCGTTCGAGAAGGCCGCGGCCCTCCGCGACCGCATCCGCGAGCTGAGGGGCGGCCCCGGCGAGCCGAGCGCCGCGGGTGCGAGGTCGCCGGCCCCCAAACCGCGGCCCAAGAAAAAGCGGCGACGCCAAAGGAATTAGATGGACGTCGATAAGCGAAACGGAATCTCGATGCTTTTAGCCTTCGCGGTTTTCCTCGAGGTACTCGTCGTCGTATTGGCCTTCTGCCCGAACGGCTCGCTCGCGGCGATGCGCGGCGCACCCACGGGCTTAATAAAAGCCTCGTTTTTATTCGGGCTGACGCTGGCCGCGACGGTCCTCCTCCGCTTCGTTCTGCCCGGGCCCAAGACGCCGGCGCTCTTTTACCGGCCCGGAGGGTCCTCTCTGGGCCGTACGCTCTACTACGGCTTAGCCGCGGCCGTAATTCTGACGTTATTCCGGGCCGCCTTAGTCGTCGCCCTCCACTTCACCGGGACGGAGCTCGCGACGACGCTGCCGGCATCCCTCATCCGGCAGGGCCCGTTCGCGGCTATGGCGCGGGCGGTCGTCGCCCTCGCGGCCGCGTATTTGTTCTTCGGATACGTGCAAGGCTTTGTGCGGGGCGCGCTCGGCCGTCGGGCAGGGCTCATCGCCGCGGCGACGCTCGCCGCGACGACATCGATTTGGCCCGCGGTGGGGGGCGCGTATTGGGTGGGCGGCCACCCCGCCTGGCTCGCGTTTCTGGCCTGGCGCCTGCCGGAAGCGCTCGCGCTCGCGTACTTGTACGAACGCACGAGGAACGTATTGGCGCCGCTCGTCGCCGTTCTCTTGATAGAATGGCTGGGCGCGATAGGCGTCGGCATATACGCCATATCCGGGAGATGGGCCTTCACCTTCTTGTTTTTAAGCGCGATAATATTCCTGGCCGCGGTCGGAATTCTCGTGGCCGAGCGGGGCCGCGCCTTCCGGGCGGTGGGAGGCTTCTTCGCCTTGCTTTTAGGCCGCTCGCCCGACGCGGGCCTCCTGGACGCAATCCTCTTCGCCGCGGCGCTGGCCGCGAGCTACTCGCTCGTGCGGGCCTTGGACCTTATCGAAAACCGCGTAATCGTAGCCCCTTTATTAGTCGCGGTACTTCTCGCCGGCGCCGTAGCGTTATGGCTTCTCGAGCGTGCGCGGGGCCCAAGGCCGAAAACGCCGGCGTTGGAATAAACCGGAGATGAAAGCGGGCGCCGATTCCCGCGATTTCGTCGCCGTCGTCGCCGGGCGCTTCCTCGAACTACGCGGCCGGGGGACGATGCTTTCGCCCGCCGACTTGGCCTGCCTCGTGGAGTGGGAGCGCGCCGGCGTCGACGCTACCGCGGCGATCCGGGGGATAAACGAAGCATTCCGGCGGGGGGGCGACATCCGCTCGCTGCGGCAGTGCCGGTGGGCGGTGGAGGAGGAACGCCGAAAGGTGCAACGCGGGGGCGGTGCCGCGCGGACCGAGAAAAAAGAAGAACCGCCGTTAAACGAAAAACTGGCCGACCTCGCCTCGGCTTTGGAAGAAGCGGCGCGAAATGCGGGGGAACGGCACGCGGCGGAAGCGGTAGGCGAGGCCGCGGCCGCGGTACGGAAGCTCGCCGACCGGTTTGACGGCGGCGAAGTCGCGGCCGCGCAAAAGGCGCTGGACGAGATAGAAAAAGAACTCTTCGCCCGGATCCAAAAGGCCGTTCCCTCGGCGGACCTGGCCGCCCTCGAGGCGGAAGCGCGCGGCCAATTGCGCGGCCGGAAACTCGAGGCAGAGGTGGCGCGGCGAACGGTGCGGGCAATATTGACGAGGAAATTGCGGGAGCGGTTCCGCCTCCCGTCGTTCGCGGTATAAACATGGTTGAGGACGACCGTCTGGAATTCAAGCTGCCGGAATTCGAGCTCGACGACGACGCGGGGATATGCCCCAAATGCCTCGGCGCCGGCGTCGTCGTCGAAGACGAGGACGGCGTTCCGCGCGCGCGCGCGTGCGACTGCCGAAGGACGGATGGAACCACGCGGCGGCTGGCGGCTTTAGGCATACCGTCGAGGTATAAGAATTGTTCCTTGGACAACTTCAGGATAATAGACGGTTTTACGCACCCCTCCGTCGTCCGCGCATACCGCCAAGCCCGCAGCTACGTAGACAATTACCCGGCGGTAGACGCCGGCCTGCTCTTTATGGGCCGGGTGGGGGTCGGGAAAACGCACCTCGCCGCGGGCATAATCCAAGAACTAATTTTCAAGAAAGGAGCTAACTGCCGCTGGTGCGACTTCTCGGACCTCCTCGCGGAGGTAAAGAAGAGTTACGCCGGCAGCACCTTCGACGAGTACGCCATCCTCGAGCCGCTCGTCGCCGCGGAAATCCTGCTCGTAGACGACCTCGGCTCGATGAAGATACGCGACTGGACCCTCGACATACTCTCCTACGTCATAAATCAAAGGTACGTAAACAAGCGGCTCTTAATAGCCACCACGAATTTCCTCGACGAGCCGGCGGACGCGGGCGAAACCCTCGGCGAGTTCACGCGCGCGGAAGAGACGCTCGCGGACCGCATCGGCCCACGCCTGCGTTCGCGGCTGCACGAAATATGCAAGACCGTCCTGATGGAGGGCAAGGACTACCGCGAAACCCGACGGCAGCCGGCCCTTTTGCCGAATATGTAGCCATGAACACCGCGGTGCCCACAGAAGCTGCCCCGGCGCCCCGTTCCATCTTCAGTTTTCTACGGCTGTGGCAAATCCCCGGGTTGATATTATTCGCCGCGGGGTTGGCTTTTTCCATCTCCTTGCTCAACTGGGCCATTTTCGCGTTCGTGTTGTTGCCGCTCATCGTCAAAGCCGAGCTCACGCGCAGACCGCCGCTCTACCATACGTCGCTCGATTGGCCCTTCTTGGCCCTCTACGCCTCCATGATTATTTCGTCGGCGACGGCCTACCTGGTGGGCGGCGTTGAGTTCGGGAACCGCTCGTTTTTCTGGACGCTCACGTACGCGGCGCCTTTGATTTACTACACGGTGGCCTTCGGGTTACCGGGACAGCCGCGGTGGGTGCTCGGGGCCATGGCGTGGGCTTTCTTCCTGGCGGCCGCGGCCAACTCGGGCTACGCCGTCTTCCAATTTGCGCGCGCCGTGGCGGAAGGGGCCGACGTATTCACGGTCCGGCCCGGCGGCCGACTGTTCTATATGACCTACGGCGGCGTGATGATGCTCGCTATAACCGTGGCGCTGGCGGCTTTTCTACGGGGCAACCTTTCCGCGCGGGGCCGCGTCGGCCTCGCGACGTTGCTCACGATAATGTTGGCCGGCCTCGCCGCCTCGCTCGTGCGGTCGGCTTGGGTAGGCGTCGCGGGGGCGGTGTTCGTCATAGCGGTCGTGGCCGACCGCCGCCTCCTCTGGGTGTTTCCGGCCGTACTCGTGCTCGCGGTGCTGATCGCACCCCGTCCCATCATAAAAAGGGCGGAGTCGATCTTAAACGTCGCGAGCGAGCGCGCCGCGGGCGAAGCGGAAGGGCCGCCCGAATTCCGCGTGGACATATGGCGCACTACCTTGAGGATAGCCCGCGATTACCCCTTAACCGGGATAGGGGTGCATAACACGCTCCACCTCTACGACAGATACAAAGACAAGACCTCGGTCGAAAGCCAGGTGCCCCACGCCCACAACAACTACATACAACTTATCGTAGAGAGGGGCGTCGTCGGCCTCGCGGCTTTCGCCTTCTTCGTGTTCGCGCTGTTAAGATTATTCATACGCGGATATCGGGGCGCACGTTCGCCGACGGTACGCGTCCTCGGCCTGGCGGGCATAGGCGCGACCGTGGGGTTCCTGGTGGAAGGCTTCTTCGAGTACACTTTCGGGGATTATGAGATAATGGCCATACTATACGCGTTGGCCGGCGCGCTGGTCGCCGCAAGCCGCGCGGAGAAAGGGCGAACCGCGGCCGCGCAGGCATTATGAGAAGTCGCGTACAAATATTCGGCATTGACGGCGGGACCTTCAACGTCATCGGGCCTATGCTCGAGGCGGGCCGCCTCCCCAACCTCGCGCGCCTCAAGGCGGAAGGCGCCGCGGGCACGTTATCCACCGTTTGCCCGCCGCTCACGGCACCGGCCTGGGCCACTTTCCAGACCGGCCTTAACCCCGGCCGTCACGGCGTCTTCGACTTCCTCGCGCCGCCCCGACACGGCTACTATCGTCGCCTGCAAAACGCCTCCGCGCTGACGGCGGCCCGCATTTTCGATACCCTTTCCTCCGCCGGGCGGACCGTAGGCGCCGTGAACGTCCCGCTCACGTTCCCGCCGCGCGCCGTAAACGGCTTCATAATCCCGGGTATGCTTACGCCGTCCTTCGCCGATAAACACCTATACCCCCTCTCGCTGGGCGCGGAAATACGCGGCGTCGGCGAATATTTCATCGATATGAACCCGGCCAACTTCGAAGAAGTCCCGGACGAAGCCTTCGCCGAAGACCTTTACCGCGTTGCCGAGGCCCGCAAAAAAATCGCGTTGCACTTGTGGAAATCGCGGCGGCCGGACCTCTTCGTCGTCGTCTTCACCGGCGTCGACCGGTTGATGCACTTCTACTGGGACAAGGCCGACCTCGTTCGCCGCCACTACGAATGGCTCGACGCCGCGTTGGGGGAATTTCTGGAGGCGGGCGGCGAGGACGTTACGACGCTGGTGATGTCGGACCACGGCTTCGGCCCGGCCGAGGGCGAAATCGACCTCGCGCGGCACCTTATCCGCCGCGGCTTCATGACGCTGAAGAAGAAGAAAAATCCTTCGCCCCGGCGCGTTATGGAGGCCGTGGCGAAACTGGACGTATTAAACCTGCGCAAGCGCCTGCCTCAACGTTGGCGGGCCGCGGCGCGCGGCCGCGTTATGGAGCGGCTGTCCGTATTCGCCGCCGTCGATTGGAAGCGGACGAAAGCCTTCCCCGGCACGGCGACCCAGTACGGCGTCTACTTAAACGTCGCGAGCCGGGAGCCCCAGGGGATAGTCGACCGCGCCGACTACGAAAAAGTTCGCAACGACCTCGCGGCCGGCCTGGAAGAGCTCCAAGCCGGCCTGGGGGGCCGCGTTATCCGGCGGGAAGAAGTATATCACGGCCCGTTCGTGGACGACGCCCCCGACATCTACCTGCCGCTGTGGGAGGACGGAGTCCGCCTCAGGGAATTTTCCGACGACCCGGC
>CAZWAM010000050.1:0-4484 GCA_964631855.1 uncultured bacterium
GAACAACGCCTTCACGCGGCCGAGGGAGGCGGGTGCGACGGCGCCGACGTCCTTGAAATACTGGACGCGGTGGTTGAGCATTTCGCAAGAGTAGACCCACTCGCCGGTGGGGGAAACGTCTACGCCCCAAAGTTTGTCGAATTCGCCGTTGCCGGTCCCATGCCTCCCCCACTTTTCGATGAAGGAGCCGCTCGAGGTGAAACGTTGGACGCAGGAGTTGCCCAAGTCGGCTACGAAAACTTCACCATTCGGGCCGACGGCGACGCTCGTGGGCGACCGGAACCGGCCGTTGCCCACGCCCCACGAGCCCCATTTGCCGAGGAAGGAACCGGCGGCCGTGAAGTACTGGATACGGTGGTTGTTCTTGTCGGCGACGTACACGTTCCCGCCAGGGGCGACGTCGACGCCCCACGTATACACGAATTCGCCGTTGCCGGACCCTTCCGTCCCCCACTTGCCGAGAAAGGAACCGCTCGAGGTGAAATATTGGATGCGGGAGTTGTCGGTATCGGCTACGTAGACGTCGCCGTTAGCGGCGACGCTGATGCCGCGGGGTTCATTAAATTGGCCGTCGCCGACCCCCTTCGAGCCCCATTTGCCCAGAAACGACCCGTCCGCGGTGAAGTATTGTACGCGGGAGTTGGTCGAATCCGCGACGTATATGTCGCCGTTAGGCGCGCCGTTGACGCGGCGGGGGTATAGGAACTGCCCCTCGCCCGAGCCCCGCCGGCCCCACTTCCCCAGAAAAGAGCCGGTCGGGGTGAAGTATTGGATGCGGTGGTTCCCCAGATCGGACACGTACACGTTGCCGTTCGGCGCGGCCCCCACGCCCCGGGGATAACTGAACTCGCCTTCGCCCGAACCGAGGGTTCCCCACTGCCCTTCGTAGACGAACTCCGCGGAAGCCGACGCCGCTAGCACCGCAACGGCCCCCGCGAGCGCGATAATTCTTCGCCGCATAACGAACCTCCCGATAAATGCGATTTACGCCAAACGCATGCTCGTTCTTTTATTAATATTATAACAAATTAAGGGGGCCTTTGCAAACGCGCGGCCGCGGCGAGCGAAAACCTGTCCCGCTTCGCTATAAACGTAAACCCCTCCCTGTCGTATCGGGTAAAGGGCCATATCGGCCCGGTAAATACGGAACGGCTCGAGTTATAGTTGCCCAAAATAGTCATATATGTTAAAATTATAATATATGAAACTGAACTCGCTAGTTGCGGCGGTTGCCCTCGCCGCGTTACTGGCCGCGGCAACCGCGTGCAGGGGTAAAAATATGGTGTTCGGTAAATCGGTAAGCGTCTACGCGCCCGAGTTCCCCGCCTATCCCGCGGACCGTTGGATCAACTCCGGGCCGCTCACGATGAAGGGCCTTCGCGGCCGCGTCGTCGTAATCGACTTCTGGGAATATACGTGCGTCAACTGCATACGCACGCTGCCGTACCTCGCGGAGTGGCACCGCCGCTACGCGGCCCACGACGTCGTCATCGTCGGCGTCCACACGCCCGAGTTCGCCTTCGGCCGCGACCGCGCGAACGTCGCCCGGGCGGTGGACGATTTCGGCATCGAATACGCCGTCGTCCTCGACGGCGACTACGAAATCTGGCACGCCTACGCGAACCGCCACTGGCCGCGGAAGTACGTCGTCGACCGCGACGGCAAAATCGTTTACGACCACGCGGGCGAGGGCGGTTACGCCGAGGCCGAGGAACTCCTGCAACGCCTCATCCGGAAAAAGGACGCCGACGCCGAGCTGCCGCCGATAATGGCGCCCGTGCGGCCCGAAGACGCGCCCGGCGCCTACTGCTACCCCCGCACGCCCGAGCTCTACTGCGGCTACGCCCGCGGCAAATACGGCAACGAAAACCCGCCTCTCCCCGGCCGAAAGCAGCTCTTCGTGGACGACGGCCCGCACGCCGAAGGCCGCCTCTACCTAAGCGGCGAATGGCGCCTGGACGAGGAGGAGGCAACCTTCGCCGGCGAGACGGGGCGGCCGGGCGAAAACTATATGCTCGTGGCGTTCGCGGCCAACGAGATTAACGCCGTGATGGCCGCGCCGCGGGGCGAGACGATACGGGTTTATTTAAAAAGGGACGGGGCGCCGGTAGCGGAAGGGGACGCGGGCGCCGACGTCGCCTTTGACGACGAGGGCGCCTACGTGGACGTCTCCGTCGGCAAAATGTACCGCCTGCTCGACGCCCGGAAGTACGACGCGGGCGAGCTCTCGCTGCACCCGGCGCGCCCGGGCGTCTCCGCGTTCGCCTTCACCTTCGGCTCCTGCGCCGCGAACGGGTAACGTCTCGCGTTGCGGAAAAACCGCCCGAGGAGGCGGCTCTCCGGTAGGCCGAACCATTTTTATTTAAATAAAGCCTTGACTTTGCCGAGCGACGCCGGCGCGACCGCCGGGTTCTCTTGGCGGAAGTATTGTACGCGGTGGTTGCGGAGGTCGGCGACGTACACGCGCGCCGCCGTGGCCATCGCCACGGCCACCGGGTCCGTGAACTCGCCGTCGCCGGTCCCGCGCCGGCCCCACTGGCCCGCGTAGCTCCCGGCCGCGGTGAAGTATTGGATCCGGTGCCGGTCGGTCACGAAGACGAGGCCGCCGGGCGACACGGCTAAGCCTACAGGCAACGTAAACTGGCCGCTTCCCGTTCCGTAGGAGCCCCACTTCCCGAGAAAGCTCCCGGCCGCCGTGAAGTATTGTACGCGGCGGTTCGTGCTGTCCGCGACGTATACGTTCCCGTCGGGCGCGACGGCGACGCCACGGGGATAATTGAACTCGCCGTTGCCGGTACCGGCCCGGCCCCACGAGCCGACTAAGCTCCCGGCCGCGGTGAAGTACTGGACGCGGTTGTTCCCCGCGTCCGCGACGTAGACGTTGCCCCCCGGTGCGACGGCCACGCCCTCGGGATAGGCGAACTGGCCGCCCCCGCTTCCATACGTGCCCCACTTGCCGAGGAAGCTCCCGGCCGCGGTGAAGTACTGGACGCGGTGATTGAAGGAGTCGGCGACGTAGACGTTCCCGCCCGCGGCCACGGCACTCCCCACCGGGTTTCGGAATTGGCCGTCGCCCGCCCCGGGCGAGCCCCACTCGCCGCGAAAGGAGCCGCTCGAGGTGAAGTATTGGACGCGGTTGTTGCCGGAGTCGACGACGTAAACCGGGCCGCCGGGGGCGACTGCCAGGCCGGTGGGAAATAGGAACTTGCCTTCGCCGGTGCCCTCCTTGCCCCAGAGGCCCTCGAAGACGTATCGGGGCGGCGACGCCGCCGCGGCGAGCGGCAGAACGACGACAGCGAGCGCTAAGACGACGCGGTTACTTTTCATTTTACTTCTTCCCTCGTTTCTTAATGGGTCCGCCGGACGTTTACGAGATTATAACCTATGCCGCCGTCGAATCAAGTCAATTATCTCGGGGCGGACGTCGTTTTAACTTCACGCTGTAACGTTTTAAGGCATTATGGTAAAATTAATATGAAGAAGTGTATAAATCGCGCGTAAAGGCGGCCGCGTGGGCGGTTACCGCCGCGCTCGCGGCCTATATGTTGTGGCCCGCCTGGGTCGCCGCCGTCGACGAGGTGCTTCCGGGGAAGGAGGGCGGCGAGGAGGCACCGGCTGAGGGGCCCGCCGCGGAGCCGGCCGCGGAAGAGGCTGAGGAGGAGCGGTTCCTCCCCTACCGCGAGCGCGACGCCTGGCTCGACGCCGGCGTTTGGGGCTTAGCCGACGAGCTCGGCGAAGAATTCCCGCTTAGTTTCAAGAGCTGGCTCCTGCTGGAGGACCTCGAGCTCGAGCCGTGGCTGGGCGACTGGCGCGACGTCGCCCGCGCCGCGCGCTACTACTACGCCTCCGGCTTCGAGGAGCCCTTCGACCGCGAGCTGATGGAGGCCTCTTACCGCGCGATAAAGGAGGAGGAGGCGTTCTACGCGTGGGAGGAGGAGCGCGGCCTCATCCCCGACATCGAGCTGGGCCGCGAGTCCGACATCAAGTTCGAGGGGCGCAAGCTCTTCACCGCGGGCTACTCGAAGACGACCTACCCCGGCGGCAACCCGATATATGATGAGGGTCAACCCGCGGGCGACTTCACGATGGAGGGCGAGCTCCAGCTCCGCATCGAGGGGACGGTCCTGCGCAAAACCCACGTCTACGTCGACTACGACGACACGCGCGAGAACGAGACGCGCAACCAGGTCTCGGTAGTGTATAAGGGCGACCCGGACGAGCTCGTCCAGGAGGCCGCCTTCGGCGACATCATGCTCTCGCTCCCCTCGACCGAGTTCGTCTCCTACTCCTCGAGCCGGGCCGTCTTCGGCGCCAAGGTGGACCTCAAGTACAAGTGGGCGCGGCTGATGGCCATCGCCTCGCGCGAGAAGGGCCGAACCGAGAAGGCGACCTTCACCGGCGGCTCCGAGCTTACGAGCATAAAAGTCCCCGACACCAGTTACGCCGTGCGCAAGTTCTTCCAGCTGCACACTTATTATAATAGC
>CAZWAM010000050.1:4584-16601 GCA_964631855.1 uncultured bacterium
CGACACCAGTTACGCCGTGCGCAAGTTCTTCCAGCTGCACACTTATTATAATAGCGACTACGATTACACGTACTTCGAGGAAAACGAGGGACAAAAATGGAACCGTAAAATTCACAAGGACGCCGGCGGCCAACCGCTCGTCGAGGTGTTCGTCCAATACCCAGGCGGCCGGTTTCCGTCCGGCGTCACGCAGTATTGGCTAAAGGCGTACGAGTTCGACGACAGCAAGGGCGACGACGAGGACAAGGTTGGCGAATTACCGATTGTAGAAGACAATTTGCCGTTGGAAAAGCTGGCGCGCGGCAAGGAATACGACGTCGACGTCGAAAAGGGAATAATCACGTTCAAGACGACGATAAGCGAGGACGATAAACTCGCCGTCGCGTACGTAATCGCGGACGATGCCAACAACTTCAATCACGCGATAGGTTACACTTCGGACGGCAAAGGCGGCTACGTACTAAACGTCGACAAAAATAACGTATTTCAAGAGAATTTGAAATGTATAAAGACAGATAGATTGGGCGGCACGATGCAACGATACGAGCTCCGGAACAGGTATTACCTCGGCAGCACGAACATCCGCACGACCACGCTGGTCGTAAAGCTCCTGGACAACAACCAAAACGAAAACGACCCCAACGCCGGGGGAAGGACCTACCTCTACACCCTTGGCCTGGACCAGGATAGCGACGGCCGCGTCGACGCCGACTTCATCGACTACACGAATGGGTACATCATCGTACCGGACTTCGTGTACAACGAATACGCGCCAATAAAATTTAAAAGGCGCATTTACATCAAAAAACAGGGTGATAAATATCTTTATAACTTGCCTTTCGATTACGACAAAAACGGCAAAGTAGAAGGTTATGACGCGTATCGCCCGGAAATAGATCATAAACGTACGTTCCATTTCGAGTATCAATCGCTCAAGCCGTCGTTCTTCCTCCACCCGAACATCATACCCGGCTCGGAGACGGTCACGCTCGACGGCCGCGTCCTCGTCCCCAACCAGGACTACTGGATCGACTACGACTCCGGCTTCCTGGAGCTTTTGACGGAGGGGGCGGAGACGCCGGGGGCCATCCTCGAGGTAACGTACGAGTATAAGCCGCTGTTCGCGCTCCTCACGAAGTCGCTCGTGGGCGGCCGGTTCCAGTTCGGCCCGGACGACGACCGCTACGCCGCGACGACGCTCATCGCCGAGTTCACCTCCAGGCCCCCCCGCGACCAAATCCCCAAGCTCGAGGATGCCCCCGCGGACCACTTCGTCTTCGACGGCGACTTCCGCTACCGCTTCTACCCGGAATTCATGACGACGCTCGCGGACGCGGTCCCCGGCGCCCACACGACGGAGGGCTCCACGTTCGACGTCGAGGCCGAGCTCGCCCGGTCCTACAAGGACGTCAACACCGTCGGCGAGGCGCTCGTGGACGACATGGAGGACGCGCGCCAGCTCTCGTCGATGCCGATGAAGGTGGAGGCCTGGAAACACGCGAGCGCGCCCGCGCTCGAGGGGTATAACCAGCGCAACCGCGGCGACCACCTCCTCGAGCTGAAGACGTGGCCGCGCTTCTTCAACGAGGTCTACCGGGATTGGCCGCGAGACAGGCTCGAGGTCCTGGCCCTCTTGCGCCTTCCCAACAAACCGAAAGCAAGCGATAAACCGTACAAATGGGCCGGCATCCACCGCGTCCTCTCGACGACGGGCGTCGACTTCACGGACGTGCGCTTCGAATACGTCGAGATAATGATGAACCTCAACAACTTGACCGACAAAACCGAAGACGACGTCCAAGGGGGCGTCCTCCACCTCGAGCTCGGGACCGTAAACGAAGACGCCGACGGCAACTCGGTTCTCGGCACGGAAGATTTGGACAAAGACGGCAGACTTTCGCCGGACGAAGATAACGGTTACTATTTCAACAACACGAAAAATCAAGACCAAAGAGGAGCAGAACCGCCCAAACCGGCCGGTAAAATTTACACCGAAATCAATAACAAAAACGTAATCGACACCGAGGACAACAACCGCAACACGGTCCTCGACACCAAGGACGACTACTTCACGTACGAGATAAAGCTCGAGGAGGTCCTCGACAACTCGTCGCCGTACGTCGTGCGGAGCCCGCGCGATAAGGACCCGCTGAATCCCGGGTGGTACATCCTGCGTATTCCGCTAAACTTCGACGCCGCGGAAAAGGAGGGCCTCCCGGACGCGACGGCCATCGAGGTTCTGCGATTGTGGCTCGAGGCCGAGACGGACGGCGACTTCCCTACGGACTCGGCGCTCATCCTCGGCACGCTGTCCTTCGCCGCGATGAAGTGGGAGGACCCGGAGCTCGAGCCGGACAAGGGCCTCAACCAGATGAAGATATCCACCAAGGACAGCCGCCACGACGCCGACTACGTCCCGCTCGCGCCGCGCGAGGACCCGGAGACGAAGACGCTCGAGCGCGAGCAGGCCCTCGTCGTGGACTACATCCTCACGGACTGGGAGGACGTCGGCGTGATGACGGAGGAGGGGTTCACGAGGTGGGGCGCGGGCAACAATAAATACGACACGGAGGACGCGGACCACGACGGCATCCTCGACCCGGGCGAGGACGTCGGCGTCGGCCCCTATCACTTCGGCGCGGGCAACGGCCGCCTCGACGAAGAGCCGGCGCCCGAAGGGTCCACGCGCTACACCGGCTATCAAAGCCAGGACTACTCGTACTACCGCCGCCTGGAGTTCTACTACTTCAACCGCACGCCGCAGGACAACGGCGGCCGCGACTCCGACAACGACATCGTCTTCGTCCGCTTCGGCGCGGACGAAGACAACTACTACGAATACGCGACGCAGATGGATGGCAAGCAGAGCTGGATACCGGTCGCCGTCGACCTCGAGCGCTTCCTGGCGCTGCAGGCCAAGGGGCAACCGCTCATCGAGGAGGGCGAGGCCATCGCCCACCGCCACTACCGCATCGTGGGCGACCCCTCGTTCCTCAACATCGTGGAGACGCGCGTGGGGGTCCGAACGAAGCAGCCGCGGGACGGCGGCTCGGGCGGATTCCTCGCGTTCCGCGAGGTGTGGGTAAACGACATCAAGCTGCTCGAGCCGGAGAAGCAGGTCGGGGCCGCGGCGCGCGCGAACACGGCGCTCGACTTCGGCAACTTCATAAAGGCGAGCGGCGGCTTCCGCAACGTGGGCGCGGGCTTCGAGGAGATCGGCACCACGGCCGCGGCCCGCACCACCACCGCGAGCCGCAACGCCGACGCCACGCTCGAGGTCTCGAAGTTCATGCCGGACCTGTGGAACGTGCGAATGCCCGTCTCCGGCTCCGTAGCCAAGTCCGAGGCGGTCACGGAAGAGAAGTACGACCCTAAAAAGTCCATCTACAGCCAGGGGAAGACCATCGGCGTCTCGCGGCGCATCGGCATCTCGTTCAGCAAGTACAAGCTGCCGAGCTGGGACTTCGACTTCCGGAACTCCGACTCCGTAAACTACAAGTTCGCCCGGACCGTCGAGTCCGACACGTACAGCGGCGGCGCCGATTACGAAATCCACCCGAGGCGGCGTTACCTGCCGGTCAACGTCCGCAGCGAATTCGACCGCCAGTTCCAGAAGACGACGTACGGCGAAAAGGGGAAGGAGACCTCCAACACGGACTGGGTGACGGACGACAACCGGAACTCCGTGAAGTTCGAACCGCTCGAGGACCTGGAGATAACGCCCTCCTACGACTACGAGTACACGCGCGACCGCAAGGATAAAACCGAGGAATCCTTCAACGAATCGTACGGCATGAGGGCCAACTACTTCTTCGTCAAGGGCATCCGCCCCGGGACGTCGTACACGAGCAGCTACCGCGAAATCGCCCAGCTGGGCGGCGAGGAGGAAGGCCCGCTCGAGACGGACGGCGGCCCCACCCTAAGCCGCGGCGAAACGCTGGACCTCTCGCTCTCGACCTCCTATAACTTCATAGTGCCGGTGGACGTGGGCAAACTGACGGCTGAGCGGGCGCGCGGCCTCAACAAGTGGTCCATATCGCCGAGCTACGAGCTCATCCGCTCCTCGAGCTACACCGACCTGAAGGCGCGCGCGCCGATGCGGTACCGCTTAGGGCAGGACCACGTGATGCCGGAATTTACGGACACCAAGTATTTCGTGAACTCGCGGCGGCGCTACACGATAACCGTCAACAACCGCTTCCGCCCGCTCGAGTTCCTCGGCTACCGCGAGGGAACGAAGTGGGAGAACTGGGACTTCATCCAGACCGACTTCGACTACTCCTACTCCAACGAGTTCGCGAACACCACCCAAACGCCGTCGCGAACGATAAGCACGACCTTCCCGGACGTCGACGTCCAACTCTACGGGACCGCGAACTTCCCCCTCGTGGGCGACTACCTCGACCGCTCCACGGTAGACGTAACCTATTACCGGAAACGCACCGAACGGGTAGGCGAAGAATACGAGATAAAACAGAAACCGGGTATTTCCTGGCGGGCGACGTGGACGCGGAACTTCCGGACGCGGGCCGATTACAACTACGGCTATACTACCACCGGGGACCTCGACCGGGAGAGCAATCCCGTCGGCGTCGAGCGCATCGTCAAGGAGGAGAACCCCTCCCTCACCGTCTACTACGACGTCGCGAACCCGCGCGGCTTCAAGATACCGATATTGGGGACGCTGCGGTGGCGCAACGAGCTTAACCTGACCGCGGGCGTATCCTACACGAAGGTGCGGGGGGTCGAGGCCGCCCAGGACGACACCGACGAGTGGGAATACACCGCCTCCGGAGGTTACTACGTAACGACCAACCTGCGCGCCGACGTGACCGGGACCTTGTCTCGCTACAAGAACCTCACCAGCGCGGGCCTGGATTACGTCACCATCGGCGTCAACGGCAACTTCGAGATCATCTTCTAATGGGGCGGCCGTGCGGCAAAAAAATACTTGACACGTAAGCGCGTTTATCCTATTTTTTCCGGAATGGAAGGAGAACCGAACGATGCAAATGATCTACGACGCGGGCCCCCTGGTCCTGGTTTTATTCTTCGTACACATCCTGACCTGGGCCTTTGCGGGTGAACGTTTCTGGGCCCTAAATATCGCGCGCGGTAAGGTCTCGTACGACAAAGTATTTCCCCGCATTAAAAATTCCATCGAAAAAGGAGATTTAGACGGCGCGGAGAAGGTCGCGGAAGGGCAGCTGGGCTCCGTCGGCCGCGTAGCAGCGGCGGGAATCAAGAAATACAAGGGCTTGACCGGCCGGCTCGCGGAGCGAGGCCTCCGGAACGAACTGGGCTTGGCGTTACGGGAGGCTAACGTCCTGGAAGGCGCGCTCCTGGAACGCAACATAATCCCCATCGCGACCATCGGGTCCATCGCCAACCTTATCGGCCTACTCGGAACCGTCTTCGGTATGATCAAATCGTTCGCGGCCCTATCGGCCAAGGGCGTCGCGGAGAGGGTCGCCACGACCGAGCTCGCGGAAGGGATCGCGACGGGCGATAAGGTGAAGGTCGCCGCGACCGAGCTCGCGGAAGGGATCGCGACGGCGCTTGTGAACGCCGCGGGGGGCCTTATAGTTGCGATTGTGGCGGTAATATTTTATAATTATTTCCTAAACCGGATAGACAAGCTCGTGTTTGCGATGGAGGAAGCGTCGGGTAACCTACTCGAGCTTTGTATGCTGGCGGAGCGAAAGCGGAGCTCGACAGCCTGAGCACACGAACGCGTTAGGAGAGGACGGACAGGATGAAAAAGGTAATAATCACGATTATCTTCGTGTTATTCATAATCTACCTCGCGTGGTGGGTCACGTGGTTCTTTATCATGGGCCGGAACCTATCGTTCGTCTTCGACACGCTGGCGCGCCTCGGTGGCGCGGTGCGAACGGAAACTAACGAATATGAGCTCGAACACGCCAACGTCTTGGGCCAGGGTGGCGCCGTGGTGGCACGCGGCGGCGGCCTGGTGGATATACTATTCTTCCTGTTCCTGTTGGCTTCATTCTTCATAATAGAAAGGGGTGCCCTGTACGCCGCGTCCAAGGGTAAGTTCGACCACATCCGGTTATTAAAAATGCTCAGGGAACGGATTAAGGAGCGCGACTACGACGGCGCTATAGCGGCCTGCCGGAACCAGAAAGGCGTCGTGGGCCGCATAATGGCCGCCGGCCTCGTAAAGTACGAGCTGATAGCAGGCCGATACGACGCCGCGACGACGCGGGCCGAGGTCCAACAGTCCATCTCCGAGACCAACGCGATGGAAGCTTCCTTGATGGAGCGCAACCTCATCTTCATCGCGACCATCGCCTCGATAGGGACGATGTGGGGTCTTCTGGGAACGGTCATCGGGATGATCCGGTCTTTCGCGGCCCTCGCCGCCAAGGGAAGGCCGGACCCGAACAAGCTCGCCACCGGTATTTCGGAAGCGCTCGTCAACACCGCGGGCGGCCTTACGGTAGCGATTATCTCCATCGTCGCGTACAACTACTATCTCAACCGGATAGACAAATTCAACTTCACGTTCGAGGAATCCTCGAACGAGTTGTTGAGCCTCTTAATATCAGGGGAGGAATAGATCATGGCCGGCGCTGACATACCAGCGGGAGGAGGCAGGGGCGGCCGAAGGAGAGTCAGTATCCATATCGACATGACGCCGATGGTGGACGTCATCATCCTCCTGTTGATATTCTTCTTCATGACGTCCCAGTTCAAGGAACCGGCCGCGGTCGAGGTCAAACTACCGAAGCTGGGAGCCGGGGAAAAATACGTCAAGGTTAAAGAATCCAACGTCCTCACCGTCAAGGTTGACGAGAAAGGCAACGTCATCGTCGTCGACACGCGGAACCGCGAAGGTAAAGGGATAACGTTGAAAGAGTTGGGCGAGTACATCGGCGCCTCTCAACAGGTAAACAAGGAGCTCATCACGATCATCGACGTTTCCCCCGACGCGAAATACCAACATATGATGGACGTCCTGGACGAATTCAAGCAGGCCTCGGAACGAACAAAAGTCAGGAAAGTCTCGCTCCAACTCGAAGAGGTACCCGAGACCGCGGCGGAGGCCGCGTTGGGCGACTAAGGGCGCGAAGGGGTTTCGAAAGATATGTTACGCAAGATGCAGCGGCGGGTAAGTATCCGCATAGATATGACGCCTATGGTAGACGTCATTATACTGCTCCTGATCTTCTTCTTTATGACCGCCCGGTTCAAAGAGGCGGAGGCGGTCGAGGTTACGTTGCCCTCCGCGGCCGCAGGCGTCAGAATCCCCAAGGACATAAACGTCATTTCGGTCACCGTCGACGCCGACGGCCAAATCTACGTAAACAACCAACAAATCGAACGCAAGGGCGACGTCACGAGCATGGTTAAGAGAGCGCGTATCGACGCCATCAACGAGGGCGTCCCGTTAGATAAAATAATCACGAACGTCCGGGCCGAGGGGCGCGTCGAATATAGCGCGATCATCGCGGTGATGAAAGAGCTGCAGGCCGCGAACATTCTTATATTCAACATGGAAGTCCAAAAAGAAGAAGGCGCCTGGTAAGGCCAGGCGCGTATAACCGACGTGGCTCTACGGCGGGGACCAAGCCCTGCCGTTTTTTTATTACGGGACCTCGCGGGAGGCCGTGATTAGCTTCGCGGCCTCGAGGACGTCGTCGGCAACGACGTCGGGCGGCGGCTCGAGCCGGCCCGCTTCCTCCGCGGATAAATGGCCCGTGAGCACGACCGCGGTCCGGCACCCCGCTCGCCGGCCGGCCTCCACGTCGCGCGCGCTGTCGCCGACCATCCAACATTCCTCGAGCGGGCCCGCGTTCGCGGCCGCGGCCAGACCCTGAAGTAATAACCCCGGCTCGGGCTTACGGCAGCGGCATTTGTCCTCCGGCTTGTGGTAACAATAAAAGACGCCGTTGAACGGGCCGACGGCGTGGACCAACTTCGCGGTAGTCGCCTCGACCGCGGCCAGCGACGCCAGGCCCCGCGCGACCACCGATTGATTCGATACGACGTATACCAACCACCCGGCCTTCTTGAACGTCTCAACCCCGGCCCGCGCGAACGGGAAAACCTCCAACTCGTCTTCGTTTTTGATATAATCCGGCCTGTCCCGGTTAAGGACGCCGTCCCTATCGATCAACGCCACGCACACCATAAGCCAATCGTAAGATAACCGTGGCCGAAGAGCAAGCCATTAAGGCGCCGCGAGACGGCGGCGCGGGCCGTTATTTCCGCGCCGCGGGCATAATCGGCGCCGCGACGGTCGTGAGCCGAATCCTTGGCCTCGCGCGCGAGATAGCGTTCGCCGCCATCTTCGGCGCCAACTGGGTCACGGACGCCTTCCGCATAGCCTACGTCATTCCCTACGTCCTCCGCCGCCTTCTGGGCGAGGGTGCGATGTCCGCCTTCGTCGTACCGGTATTTACGGAACAACTCGAGCAGGAAGGCCACGACGGCGCCTTCCGCTTCGCGCAGTCGCTATACACCCTCTTCTTCACCTGCGTCGCGACGTTCGTGATCCTGGGCATCTTGGCTATGCCCGGGGTCGTCGCGGTCACGGCGCCGGGCTTCATCCGCCAACCCGCGACCTTCGACCTGACGCTGAAGCTGGCGCGCATTATGTTCCCCTACATGATGTTTATGATGACGTCGGCTCTCGCGATGGGGATCCTGAATTCGTTCTACCGATTCGCCGTCCCGGCCTCCGCGCCGATCGTGATGAACCTCTTCGCGCTGGCCTCGCTGTTCATATTGGTACCCCTCTTCGGCACGACGCCCCAAGAGCAAATTTACGCCCTCACCGTCGGCGTATTGGCCGGCGGCTTGGGGCAAGTGCTGGTCCAGGTCCCGAGCCTCTACAAAACCGGCTTTCGCTTCCGCCCGCGCTTCAACTTCCGCGACCCGGCCATAAAGAAAGTGGGCCTTTTGATGGTCCCGGCGCTGTTCTCGATCGGCGTCGTCCGCATTAACCTCCTCATCAGCACCGCCGCGGCCTCCTTCGTCGCCGTCGGCACCGTGTCCTTCATAATGTACGCCGAACGCCTCTTACAATTCCCGATGGGCGTCTTCGGCTTCTCGCTCGCGAACGCGCTGTTGCCGCGGATAAGCCGCCACGCCGCGCGCCGCGAAATCGAGACCTTCAAGGACCTCGTCTCCTTCGCGCTGCGCGCGTCGCTCTTCATATCGCTCCCGGCCACCGCGGGCCTCATCGTCCTGGGCGGCCCGTTGGTCCGGGCAATTTACGAGCGGGGCGCCTTCACCGCCGCCGATACCGCGGCGACCTCCGTCATTCTCGGCGCCTTCGCCGTAGGCCTTTTCGCCTTCATCGGAATGCAGATCGTAATGCCGGTTTTCTACGCGCTCAAGCTCCCCAAGGAGCCTATCCGCGGCGGCGTCGTAGCGGTGGCCTCGAACCTGATATTCACCGCAATTCTGGCCATACTATTCGAAGGCCCCGGGATTGCGCTCGCGAGTTCGATTTCCACCGCCTGTACGTTGGCCTATCTATTGCACCGCCTCCGCCGCGCGATAGGGCCGATCGGCTTTCGGCGGATCGCGCTCGCGGGCCTTCGCTTCGGCGGCGCAAGCGCCATTCTGGCCGCGTTGCTCATACCCGCGCGCGCGGCGCTCGAGCGCTACGTGCCCGCGGGCACTCTGCCGCAAGCGGCCGCCCTTCTCGCCGTCGTCGTGGCCGCGGTACCCGTATACGTCTTGTTGGCCCGCCTCTTCCGCGCGCCCGAGGTGGGCGAAGTTATCAAAATTGTTTTGCGGCGGAAATAACCTAAGGCTGCTTGATTATTAATAAAACCCCTCGGGAGAGGGGCCCGTTCGTCAACGCCGCGACCGGCGCCCACTGATAACAACTGGGTTGCCAGCCGGTTGGCCTTTGCTCCAAATACGGCCAAACTAATTCCACGACCTTAGGGTGGTTCGTTAGGCCGAAAAGACATATGGCAGCGTCCCGGCCGTGGAAGTAGGGATCTTTAATACCCCCTTTGAAATCGTCGCCCCGGGCCAACTTCTGTGCGAGGACGTTACCCATCTCGCGCTTAGGGTCGTCGAACGTCCTTTCGTTTATAATCCCCAAACCTCAACAATTATAACGTCCGGCCGCCCGCCGAATAAAATCGGCCCTGCCACCTGGGCGGTTCTATCTTGCCGTCCGCGGCAAGGCGCCGCCATTCATCTATCGTCATCTTGCCGCGCCCCTCGGCCGGGCCAACGTAGTCGGCGTACGTCAGGACGCCCCCCACAGCGCAGTACCTCCGGCCTTCGTATTCGCAAAGTACGTATATGGCCCGGGGCCGCGCCTGGCCTACGACCCTTTCGTTCCCGGTATACAAATCCAAATAGAACGGCACGCAGAACGGCGTGTCGGGTAAACGTTCGTCGTCGTGCCAAATACCCCGCAGGTAACCGCACGTTACCGCGAGCTCTGGACCGTAGTGATCCAGGTAATCTCTCTCCTTCTCCGTTAGAACTTCGCCCGCGAGTTGCTTCTCCAGAATATCGACGAGGTTGACGAGCAGAACCGACAACGCGTTGAAACGGGTATCGGCGACGCCGTTATCGCGGAAGTAATCGTCGGTGAGGACCGACAACTCTAAAAGTTCCCGGAAAAAAGCCAGGTTGGGTTCTATAAATGCGGGCGGTGGTTTCGCCCTTGCGGCAAAACACGCAATGTTCCTAGTTATATGCAAGTTCCAAACGTAACGGCGCTGAGCCCAACCCGCGAGCGCGGTATTCAGGTCTTTGTACCGCCAAGCCGGGTGGCGATAATAGGCGGGCAGGCCGGGGTCCGCGGGCGCCCGGATGAGTGCCCGGTAGACGTCGCGCCGTTTACGCCACAGCTTACTCGTGTACTCGCTTTCCAATCCCGGCATCTCGGCCTCGGCACTTTCGAGGAGCTCGTCGTACGCGGCGATCGCCTTTCCCTCGCGCGCCATGATAACTTCGCGGGCCGCCCCGCTCCCCAAAAGAGCCATAAGCTCCTCGCCGGAAGGCGGCTCGCGGCCGAGGCCGTAAGGCGCGACCAGCTTTAACGCAAGGTTGTCCATATCGGTCGGCGGCGGCATCAAGCGTAGCCCCTTATAAAGGCCGGGGTCGGCGACCGCGGCCGCATCCGGTATTGACGTAACCCTCGGCGCCGGCAACTTTTCCAACTCCCGCAAAACCTCCGCCCAGTAATCGTCGTCTTTTTTAACGAAGCCGTACTTATCGAGATAGGCGCCTAATGCCCTCGTTTCCGCATCGCCGTAATCATAAAAGTCCGCGTACTCGGATTCCCCCACGTACGTAACGTACGGTCGTTGAAAGCGATTTAAGGAACCGAGGGTCTCCCCTTTCACGGCGTAACAAAGGACGTACGCCTGGCGCGTCTCGTCGGCGTCGGCGGCGCGAAACGGAACCTGCCTGAGCCAGGTTACGGCGCGGTAAAAATTTTCGAGTTTTTCGTTTCCCTCGTAGAAACCTTTCGGTTTAAAAGCGGCGTAGTCGAGGCGAACCCCTCTTAGCGGCGACTTCGCGGGCCCCTCCGCAGCGAGGATGAGCTCGAGCTCTCTTCGGACCGCGCGGGGCATCTTTCGCGTTTCGGCCTCAGCCGTGGCACCGGTCGCGAGCGACTCGGCGACTTCTAAGTAATCGTCGAGGTCGTCGGAGGCTTCGTGCCATTCGGGGCCCGCCGAAGAGCGTTTCGCATAAAAAAGCTCGGACAGTTCGTCGCCGTCCTCTTCCCAAAATTTTCTTAGGCCCTCTCGAACGGCCCGTATTATCGCCGGCAGTTTTTCGGCCTGCCTTTCCTCCAATTTCATCAACCCGTCCTGTAGGTTCACGTAATAAGCGAAGAGGACCGAGTCGGTAGTGATGAAATACGGGGGGCCGCGGTCGTTATAAAAAGTGCATATCTGCCGATACGTCTCGTCGGTGACGACGAAGCCCTGCGCGAGGAGCATCGCCAAAGCCTCGTCGGAGCCGCCGAAGTTCTCCAGACCCACGATCTCGTCGACCCGCGCGCC
>CAZWAM010000051.1:0-16240 GCA_964631855.1 uncultured bacterium
TAAAGTTGCTGGCCCTCCTGCTCGCGATATTGTTCTGGTTTTTCATCGCGACGGGCCGCGAGGCCTACCGCGAGCTCGACGTGCCGGTCCAGCTCGAGGGTAAGCCGGAGGACATAGACGTCAACGGCCCGGAGCCCGAAAACGCCCGCATCCGCGTCGCGGGAAAGGGCCGCGATTTGTTGGGCCTCCGTTCGTCCGATTTTAGGGCCGTGATAAACGTCGGCGGCAAGGATGCCGGCGCGTATACCTTCGAGCTTACGCCGTCGGACGTAATTTACTCGGGCGGCCTCGACGTAAGCGTCGAGGCGATATTGAGCCGAAGGACCGTAATAGTGAAGCTCGAGCGGCGTATCACTAAGGGCGTTCCCGTAAACGTAGACTTTTCGGGTTCCCCCGCGGCCGGGTATTACCTGGGCCTTCCGGAAATAGAACCGTCCAAGGCCACCCTCTACGGCTCGGTGACGGTGTTGGACAAGGTGCGGGCGGTATCGGTCGTGGTGGATGCCGAAGGGCGCGACGCGCCGTTCGCGGCCGAGGTGCCGATAAGGGCCCCCGCGGGCATAACGCTCGTGGGCGCGGACGAGGCCCGCGTAACGGTGCCCGTGGGGCGGGGGGAACGGCGTTCCTTAGCCGGCGTTCCGGTAGCGGTACGGGGCGCGAAGGGCGGGGCCTACAAGGTTACGCCGGCCGAGGTTTCGGTTACGCTGGAAGGCGAGGCCGGGCGGTTGGAGGCGGCGGGGCCCGTCGCCGCGGCGATCTTTCCCCGCGGCCCGGGGCGTTACTTGGTCCAAGTGGAAGCGCCCGATTACGTTAAGCTTATCGCGGTAACGCCTTCGGAGGTGGAGGCCACGCCGGCTGCCGCGGCGAGGTGATATGAAAGTTACGAACGAAAAACGGGGCGGAACGTCGGGTATTTTTACGGCTCGCCTTTATATCCCTGACAACAGCCTGGCGGCGGCTTTCTACGGCTCGGGCGACCAGAACTTGAAACGGGCCGAGGCGGTGTTCGGCGTACAAATCGTCGCGCGCGGCAACGAGCTCGTAATCCGCGGCGACGAAGAAGCCGTGGACCGCGTGGCGGACCTCTTCGAACGGGTGCTCGAGTCTAGCGAGGGGGCGCCCGAGGCCGCCGGTTCCCAAATTAATTATGCCCTGGACGCGCTGCGGGACGACCCCGAGGCCGAGCTGGAAGAGCTCCTGGCCGAGGCCATACCCGTGCCGTCGCGCCGCCGTTTCATCAGGCCCCGCACCGCCGGCCAGCGCGCCTACGCGCGGAGCATACGTGACCACACGATAATTTTTGCCATCGGCCCCGCGGGCACGGGTAAGACTTATATCGCGATGGCCATGGCGGTGGATATGTTGATGCGGGAGGAAGTCCGGCGCCTGGTGCTGGTTCGGCCGGCGGTGGAGGCGGGCGAAAAGCTCGGTTACCTCCCCGGCGACTTCACGGAAAAAGTGACGCCTTACCTGCGTCCCCTCTACGACGCGCTCCACGATATGATGGATTTCGACCGGGCGATGCGCCTCGTCGAGCGCGGCATCGTCGAGGTGGTGCCGTTGGCGTATATGAGGGGCCGGACCCTTAACGAGTCCTTCGTCGTCCTGGACGAGGCTCAGAATACGACGTACGAGCAGATGAAGATGTTCCTCACCCGCCTCGGCTTCGGCTCGAAGGCGGTGGTGACGGGCGACATTACGCAGATCGACCTCGACGAGAACGTCCGCTCCGGGTTGGTTGAGGTCCAGGATATATTGAAGGGCAGCGAGGGGACGGACTTCGTTTACCTGACGCGCCGCGACGTCGTGCGCCATCCCATAATCCAACGCGTGGTGGACGCGTACGACAATTACGAGGCCAAGCACCGCGCCGACCGGCGGGCTTCCGCGGCTCGAGCCGGGAAGCGGCGCCCGAGCGGGCCCGCGAAAAACGGCGAATAAGGACGTAAAGTGGCATTTGGGAAAAGATTTCGCGTAAGGCTGCGGCGGCTCTTCGCGGGGCGCCCGCGGGGCTTAGGCCGAAAAAGGGCCGAAAGGCCGTGGCGTCGCCTCGCCGTCAAACGCGCCGCTATCGCCGGCGGGACGTTCGTGGTGCTCTCGGTCCTCGTGACGCCCAGCCAATTCTTCCGCCGTCCTCAGCTGACGGAGGGGGCGATAGCCAAGACCGACATCACGGCTCCCTATAAATTCGCGGTAGACAAAGACCGCGCGACGTTGCGGCGCGAACAGGAGGAAGCCGCGGCGCGGGTCTTGCCCGTTTTCCGCGAGAACCCACACATAGCGGGCATAGCCGAAGACGAGCTTAACGAGTTTTTCGTCATCCTCCGCCAACTGGCCGACACGTACGCCGCCAGGCCGAGCGGCGAACGCGACGCGTTCGTGGGCGAGTTGAGCATAGCCCTCAGCCCCGATACGCTCGTATTTTTGTTGGAGGCGGACGCCGAGACGTTGGATTTGGTTCGCGGCCGGGCCGCGGAGCTTTTGGCCGCGTTGTTCGCCGACGGCATTTTGGATGCCGCGGAAATGGAAAAGCGAGGGTTGGGTAAAACGGCCACGCTCCTCCGACGCGAAGGCGCGGGCGAGAACGTCGTAAGCGCCGACGAACTTTTGAATCCGGCGACCGGTGCGGCCCGCGCGCGGGCCCTCACTTCCGAGGACGCTTCTTTATCCCCGGAAGAGAGCGGGGCCGTATCCGGGGTCGTAGCTTTGAACGCGCGCCCCAATCTACTGTATGACGAGGCCGAGACCGAGCGACGCCGCCGGGAGGCGCGGGAGGCCGTCGATACCGTCGAACGTTGGGTCGAAGAGAACGAGAGGATTGTCGAACGCAACAACGTCATAACCCGCGCCCAGATTCGGGCCGTAGATGCGCTTTATTCCGGAAGGACGATAAAGAACCTCGCCGTCTCGCTCGGGGGGCGGTCCTTGCTCGTGGCGATAACTCTCACCTTACTGGGGATATTTTTCTTCCGCTATCGGCCTTCTTTATGGGCGGAACTACGTTACTGGTGGATGTTGAGCGTCGTCCTGGTCGCCTCGTGTTTCGTCTCGCGCATACTCGCCTTGGTTTTAATTAATTATTCGCCGCTGTCGGTATATATATTCGCGGCATGTCTGGGGGCGACGCTTATAACGCTTTTGGTGGACGTGGGTTTTGGTTTCGTTGCCGCGATAACGTTGGCCGTTTTGTCGGCGGTGACGGCGGGCTTGGCTTTCCGGCCCGGTTTCATGGCTCTCGCCGCGGCGGCCGTGAGCGTGTTCCTGGTCGCGCACATTCGGCGGAGGTCCGACTTCTACCGCGTGTTTATCGGCATCGCGCTCGCGGCGGCGGCCGCGGCCGTGGGCATCGGCCTCGTCGACATGACCCCCTGGCGGGCCGTCGGCGAGGAAATTTGGTGGGGCGTTGTGCTCTCGGCCGCGAGCGTGGCTATCCTGGCCATACTATTGCCCTTGTTCGAGATGACGTTCGACGTCGTAACCGACCTCAAGCTGCTCGAGCTCGCGGACCTCAATCACCCGCTGATGCGCAAGCTGCTGTTGGAAGCGCCGGGAACCTATCACCACAGTATCGTCGTGGGGAGCCTGGCGGAGGTGGCGGCGGGCGCCGTGGGCGCGAACCCGCTCCTGACGCGCGTAGCCGCTTATTATCACGATATCGGGAAGTTGCGCGCGCCGGCCTACTTCGCGGAGAACACCGGCTCCGAGGGCCGCCGCCACGAACACCTGTCGCCTCAGATGAGCAGCCTCGTCGTCGCCTCCCATACCAAGCAGGGCGCGAAGACGGCGGAAGAGGCCGGCCTGCCTCCCCCTATCATCAACGTCATATCCGAGCACCACGGTACGGGCCTGATATCTTTCTTTTACCAGGAAGCCATAAAATCGGACGAGCATAAGGTGCTTGCCGAGGACGACTTCCGTTACCCGGGGCCGAAACCGCGCAGCAAGGTTTCCGCCATAGTTATGCTCGCGGATGCCGTGGAATCGGCTTCTCGTTCCCTCGACGAGCCGACGCCCACCAACATCCGCTCGATGGTCGAAAAGATCGTGGCCGCTCGTCTCGCCGACGGCCAACTCGACGAATGCGACCTCACCCTTGCGGAAATCCACGTCGTCAAGGAGAGTTTGATAAAAGCCCTTAGCAGTATATTCCATATTCGCCCAACCTATCCCGAAGATGCCGAACAATACGTCGTCCCGTATTTGTCTACACATTCTGCCGAAACTAAGTCCTACTAGTCGTCGTCGGCTCGAGGCGTTGATCACGCGCTACCGCGAGCAGGGCGGCGTGCCGGCGGAGGCCGTGGTCGAGGTTACGGTAGCGGACGACGGCTTGCTCGCGGAGTTGAACAAGAAGTACCGCGGCCGCGAAGGGCCGACGGACGTCCTCGCCTTTCCTATAGGGCGGGATGCGCCGGAGCCGGAAGAAATATGGTTGTGGGGCGAGGTCTACGTTTCGGCCGACCGCGCGCGAGAACAGGCCGCGCGGCGCGGCGTTTCCTTGGATGAGGAGCTCGCCTTCCTCGTCGCTCACGGCCTTCTCCACCTCGCCGGGTACGGCGACGAGACCGACGAGGGCCGGGCGGAGATGGAACGGGCTACGGCGCGCCTCGTGGCCGGGTCCGAGTAGGAGTAGAGAGTGACCGCCGCCGAAAAAAAGCCGCGGCCCAAGAAAGGGTCCTTTTTAAGGGAGGGCGGCCTCGCCCGCTCGTTCAACAGCGCGTTGGAGGGCATCGTATACGCGCTCCGCACGCAGCGCAACGTGAAGATCCACTTCGCCGTGACGGCTCTCGTCTTGTTCGCCAGCGTTTGGCTTTCCATCACCAAGGTCGAGCTAATCTTATTGTTGATCACGATCGCGCTGGTCCTGATCACGGAAATGGTGAACTCGTCGCTCGAGGTGATATTGGATTTGGCGGTCGAGCGGTACCACCCGTTGGCGCGGATCGCGAAGGACGTAGCCGCGGGCGCGGTGCTGTTCGCTGCTTTGAACGCCGTGCTCGTGGGATACCTTATATTTTTCGACGCCCTCAAGGGCCCTATCGTTACGACCATCGTAAACGTGCGGCGCGCGCCCTCGCACGTCGCGCTGACTTCGTTGGGCCTTACTATTCTCTTGGTCATAATCCTAAAGGCCATAACGGGCAAGGGGACTTTCCTGCGCGGCGGCCTTCCGAGCGGCCACGCCGCGGCCGCCTTCGGTTTGTCGGCCGCGGCTTCTTGGCTTACGCGCGACCCGCTCGTGGCCGTGATAACGCTCGTTTTGGCTTTGACGATTGTGATATCCCGGATCCGTTTGGGGATACATTCTATACTCGAAGTCGCGGCGGGCGCCTTTTTGGGGGTAAGCGTTACGGCGTTCTGCTTTTGGATATTCACGTAAAGCTACGGTAGGAAAGTGAGGTCGATGTACGTGGACGAACCTCCATCACTAATGACGGTTGTCGGCGTGGTCGTCGCGTACGCGTTATTCGTCGTCGCGAGGTCCGCGGTCCTCGTGAGCGCATCCCGCGGTCGCGGCCCCGCGGGCGAGGGCGCGGGCAGGCCGGCCGTGTCGCTGGCCGTACTCAACGCGCTGTTTTTCGTCGAGGTCTTCCTTTTGATAGCCGCTTCGTATTTAGCGGCGTCGCTTTTTTTGGCTCGAGCGCCGGTCGTACCTCTGGTCGTGGTGTGGTTGGCCTGCGCCGCCGTCCTCTACCTGGTGCGCGCCGCGGCGCGAGCGATTTTGCCGGACGCCGTAGCGGGGGTTGTCGGTTACTTCGTCGGCCCCGTAGCCAAGTTCGTCTACCTTGTCCTGTTCCCGTTGATCTGGTTGGCGAAGGCTATAGCCTTTGGGTTTGCCAAGATGACGCGCGCGGGCATAGAACCGGCGGCCGTGTCGCCCGCGGCCGAGATTGAAGCCGCGGACGTGGCCAACGACGCCCGCCTCGCGGAAGAAGAGCGCGAGATGATAAACGGCATCATCAGCATCCGCGAGACCGTCGCGCGCGAGGTTATGGTGCCGCGGGTCGAGATGGTCACCGCGGACATCCGCGACCCCGTCGAAGACATTAAACGCGTCGTCGTCGAAAAAGGTTTTTCGCGCATCCCCGTAGTGGACGAGTCGCCCGACACTGTGGTGGGCATACTTCACGCCAAGGACATTTTCACGCTCGAGGCCACGGGCGACGATCTGAGGTCCGTTTTGCGGGAGCCTTTTTACGTGCCGGAGTCGAAGAGGGTGAACGAACTTTTGCGGGAGTTCCGAGCCGCGAAGGCGCAATTCGCGCTCGTCGTCGACGAGTACGGCGGCACCGCGGGCTTGATCACGCTCGAGGACGTACTCGAGGAGATCGTCGGCGAAATACACGACGAATACGACGCGGAGGTAGAACTCCTCGAGAAGGTCGGCGACGGCGTTTGGCTGGTCGCGGGGCGCGCCGACATCGGCGAGTTGAACGAGCAGCTCGCCATCGCCATCCCGGAGGAGGACTTCGAAACCGTGGGCGGGTTTGTTTCCTCGTTGTCCGGGAGGGTGCCGGCGCCCGGCGAACGGCTCACTTTCGGGACCCTTGAATTTCACGTAACCGCGGCCGACGCGCGAAAAGTGAACCAGGTCCGCCTTACTTTGAAGCGGGAAGGCAAGGGCGAAGCTAAGGATTAGACTTGACTCCGCGGCGGCGGTAGGTTATTAGTCTACAAACCTTTCTGTGGGAGCCGCGATTATGGGGTCAAAGTTTTCAGAAGGGAAACTTATGCTTAAAGCACGGCGCGCGGCGTGGTTTCTGGCCGTCGGCGTGACGGTAGCGACCTTGACGGCCACCGCCCAGGAGGATTTCGTGCCGGAGGGCGAAACCTACGTCATCGAAAACCCCACGGCGTGGGCGCGGGTCAGGGGCGAGTACGCCGGGAGCATCGGCGTCGGGCCGTTCGTAGCGCGGGGCGAGATCGGCGTACTGGATTACCTGACCGTCGGCGTATCCTACGGCGGCGTAGACGTCTTCGGCAACGCCACGCCGACGATGAACCCACGGCCCGGTTTCCAGGCCAAGTTCCGTATTACCAACGGCGGCCCTATCTTACCCGCGGTGGCCCTCGGCTACGACGACCAGGGCCACGGCAAATATTACGAGTTTAACCCCCGTTACCCGGATAGGAACGTGGACTACGACCGCTACCAGTTCAAGGCCAAAGGGTTTTACGCGGTGCTATCCCAGGAGGTCGAGCTCCTGGGCGCCCTCGGCCTGCACGCCGGCATATCGTATAACGTAATCGAGGACAAGGACGATGCCAACCCCGACGCCTTCGCCGCTCTCGAGAAGGCTTTGGGGCCGCACCTGATGTTGCTCGGCGCTTACGATATGGGTTTGAACGACAACGGGACGGATTCGCTCGGGATGGGCCGGGGCTACTTGGACGCCGGCGTACGGTGGCGCGTGACCGAGAACTTCAACCTCGAGTTCTGGTTCACGAACCTGCTCGAAAATCAGGTCGAAGTCCTCGGGGAAGAGGGCGGTTATTCGCGCGTGCTCTACTTGACCTATATCGGCTCGTTCTAGAGCCCGTCAGCGACCGATGGCCGTAGAGACGAAAAAATTCGTCCTCGAGTTCGAGAAGCCGCTCGTCGCGTTAGAGGAGCAGGTTGAAGCCCTTCGTGCGAAGGCGGAGGAGGGCGACGAGGCCCTGGCGGCCGAGCTCGCCGCGCGCGAGGACGAACTCGAGGAGCGCCGCGCCGAAATATACGCGAACCTGACCGCGTGGGACCGCGTCCTCCTTGCCCGCCACCCGGACCGCCCCTATACCATGGACTACGTCCGCCGGCTTATCGAAGGCCCCCTCGAGTTCCACGGCGACCGCCTCTTCCGCGACGACCAGGCCATCGTGTGCGGCGTGGGGCGGTTCCGCGGTCGCAAGGTGGTTTGGATGGGGCACGAGAAAGGCCGGAAGACCGCCGATAAGGTACGACACAATTTTGGCTCGCCCCACCCCGAGGGCTATCGCAAGGCGCTTCGCCTAATGAGGCTCGCGGACAAGTTCGGCCTGCCCGTCATATCTTTTTTGGATACCGCCGGCGCTTACCCGGGCATCGGCGCCGAGGAGCGGGGCCAGGCCGAAGCCATCGCGCGCAACGTCCTCGAGATGTTCAACCTTCACGTACCGTTCGTGGTGGCCGTCGTCGGCGAGGGGGGCTCCGGGGGCGCCTTCGGCATCGGCGTCGGCAACCGCGTACTGATACAGGAATACGCGTATTACTCGGTCATCTCTCCCGAGGGGTGCGCGGCCATACTCTGGCGCGACCGGGCGTTCGCGCCCCAGGCCGCGGCAGCGCTGAAGATCACGGCGCAAGATCTGTCGGCCCTCGGCGTCGTCGACGAAATAGTCGAGGAGCCGCCGTACGGCGCGCACCGCGACTACGACCTCGCCGCGGAGCTTCTGGCTGAGGCGCTCGAGCGCCACCTTGGCGAGCTCGAGAATATGACTAGCGACGAGCTCCGGGAGGACCGCCGCAAGAAATTCCTCGCGATGGGCTTCTTCGAGGATGGTTCGCGACGTGAGGGTGGATAAACGCGGCGGCCGCGCGTGCATCGTGACGCCCCTCCGCGTCCGCTACGGCGAGACCGACGCCATGGGCGTCGTCTACTACGGCGACTACCTGGCGTACTTCGAGGACGGCCGCGTCGCCTACCTCCGCGCGAAGGGCCTGCCTTATTCGGAGATGGAGGCCGCGGGCGTATATATGCCGGTCGCGGAGGCCTACTGCAAGTACCACGCGCCCGCGCGCTTCGAGGACGAGCTGGCCGTCGAGACGTCCATCGGCGAGGCCGGGCGGGCGAAGGTCCGCTTCGACTACGTCGTGAAGCGGGGCGACGAGGTCTTGGCGGAGGGTTATACCGTACACGCGGCGCGGGGCCGCGACGGCCGGCCGGTCCGCATACCGGCCTCGTGGGCAAAGATACTAGTACTATTAAAGTTTAAATAGAAAGAAAATGCCTAAAAAAAAGGGATATGCTTTGAAATCACCGGAGGAGACGCCGGGTTACAAAACTTGGTCAGATTTCGTACGTTTACAGATTTCGCGTATTATAGAAACTTCTATTGAGGAAGGCACGAATAAAATATATATTCATACAAACCTAAAGAGCCTACCTCTCGAAAATATTAACAAAGTCGCTGGGCCTTTTGTTGAAGCTTGGGCCTTGGAACTGTTCGAAAGTATCGTAGATAATGAGGGTAACGAATACAAACTAATTAACGTAGAAGCGGGAAGAAGGCTCGACGCTTTCGATATAATTTTACAGTTTAAAAGGGAAAAAGAAAAACCGGAATATATTACGTCCCATTTAGATGTTAAAGCTACCGCAGAAGATATTGCAACTTCCGGAAGAAGTCCTAATATAATTTCTTACGCGAGGATTCGAAATGAGTACCTGGAAGATCCAGATTATATATTTATCGTTTTATCGCTAAAACACAGGGTTTATTCAGAAAAAAATAAGGAAACAAAAATGGTTCAGGGTACTATGGAAGTGGTGACTTTTTCCGTTTACGATTTGAAGTATGTAAGCTCTAAAGACTTAAATTATAATCCTGCGTTAGGACACGGGCAATTACAAATTAGGGATATACATTACATAACGGAGGAAATTAGGACTGTCGCCGAGTTCGTACGATTGCTCGACGAAAAATATATAAAAGCCCACGGTAAAGAAAAGTGGTTAGAGCTTGCTAAAAAAAACGGGTGGATTAAGTGAGGAAGGTCGATATGAATATTATTTCTGAATACGCGGACCAACTTTTCGTAGGCGACGCCGCCGAGATAATGAAAAGATTCCCAGGAGAATCGGTTGACTTAATAATAGCGGATCCTCCATATAACCTCGGGAAAAACTACGGTAAGATAACCGATTTGAAAGAATGGGAGGAGTACGAACGTTTTAATGTATGTTGGCTAAATGAAGCGGTTAGGTTGTTAAAGAATACTGGGAGCATTTACGTTTTTATGGGTTTCAGGTTTGTTTCGAAATTGTTCTTAATCCTTGAGGAAAATTATAAACTCAATTTTAACGGCTGGATTGTATGGCACTATACGCAAGGGATGGGTCGCAAAAGGGGTTTTTCGCCAAGACACGAAGATATTCTATATTTTACTAAATCCGATAACTTCGTCTTTAACCTAGACGAAATACGGGTACCGCAAAAATATTACAGGAAGCGTAATAACATGGCTGGTGCTAATCCGGGCGACGTATGGGCATTCTCGCACGTACATTATTGTAGCGGGGAAAGAAAGGACCATCCCACCCAAAAACCCGAAGGCTTAATTGAAAGGATGGTTAGAGCTAGTTCTAACCCGGGAGATATAGTTTTAGACCCTTTTGTGGGGAGCGGTACTACTTGTAGAGTAGCTTCCGTTTTAGAGCGTAATTATATAGGAATAGATATAAATCCTGATTATATTAAAATTACGGAGCAACGAATAAATGAACCTTTCGACGATTTCGATTCAGTAGACGAAAGGGTTAAAAGGATTCCGCGCGATTTACCTAACGATATCGGCCCAGATGAGGAAAACGTACTTTTCGGTTTAAAATAATAGCGAGTCCTATATAAATTAAGGATGGTGCCCTATTTCTAAGTCCCTATTTTTTGTTTTTTTATTGTTATTGATACCGGCATTGGTTTTTGCCGCCGCGGCGGGGGGCTCGAGCGGCGCGTGGCTGGGTTTGGGGGCCGGCGCCCGGGCCGCGGCAATGGCCAACGCGTTCGCCGCCGTCGCCGACGACCCGTCCGCGCTATTCTTCAACCCCGCGGGCCTCGAGCAGATCCCGGGCGGCCGCGTCCAGTTTACGTACCATTACCCGTACGCCGACGTCAAAGACATAACCTACGCCGCGGGCGCGATATCCTACAATATGTCGGGGCGCGGCTTTTCTTTGGGGACCTTCGCCGCGGGCGTAAATTATTTCCGTGCGTCCGGCATTCCCGAGGCCGACGACTTAGGTTTAACGGGCCGCACCTTCTCCGATTACGAAACGGCGCTCATGCTCGGTTGGGGCAAAGGGCTCGGCGGCCAGGTCGTGGCCGGCGAAGAGTCGGCTTATAACCTCGGCGTTACGTTGAAAGTAATTTCCACGAAGATTTACGAATACCAGGACGGCGGCTTCGGCGTAGACGCCGGCTTTCTGTTCAAGCCGTTGCCGGCCACGCGCGTGGGCCTGGCTCTCGATAACCTCGTTGCCCCGAATATCGAGCTGAAGGCGGTCCGCGACGTGTACCCGGCGGCCGCGCGGGCGGCCGCGGCGGTGGATTTCGCGCCGGGTTTCGTGGCCACGGTGGAGGGCCGCGTCCGGAAGGACGGCGACGTCGGCTTAGCGGTGGGGGGTGAGGGTACGCTCGCGAAGGTCCTGGCGTTGCGCGCCGGGTATCGTTACCCGGAGGGCGTACCGGCCGCGGGCCTCGGCGTCGCCGCCGGAAATTACCGGTTCGATTTCTGTTGGCGTCCGCAAGACGATTTGGGGGATTCGTACGTAGCTACCGCGGGTATAGGGTGGTGAGTTCGGTCATTTTAAATTTTAGGGCACCGGCACGGCAAAAATACTTGGTTGCGTAATATAGGAGTGGCGTTCGATAAAAATTGTTTACAAGCCGGCTTAGGGTCGGCTTTATTATTTATTGGAAATAAAGGCTTTTTCGGCCCAACGGCAAATTATTCTCTTGATAAGACGACGGATATCACTTATAATGTAAACGATACGGTCGACAGGCCTTAATATATATACCGAGCGAGACGGGGAAAGGCCGTCAGAGGGGGAGCGGTCCTTCCAAGTTGGCGCGGCTCGAGCGACACAGCTGAGGTCGAAGCAATAACTTGTTGACCTTGTTGATGATATACCGCGAAGAAGTTGATAAATTTTGCGCGCCCGCCGGACGCCGATGCTATGGCCGCTCCGGGGCGCGCGCTTCGGCCGATTTCGGCTTTCGAGGCTCGAGCCGCCTTCCCGTCGTCGCGCGGGGAGGTAACCATGTTTTCACCCGTCCAAACGCTACTGCTATTGTTGGGGGCGATCGTTGTCGCCGGGGCGATATCCTTCTGGCTGGGGTATATCGTCCGGCGCCGTGTCGCCGAGTCTAAAATAAAAACCGCGGAAACTATTGCCGCAAAGATAACGGAGGAAGCGGAGCGCGAAGCAGAGAATATAAAGACGTCGGCATTACTTCGAGCCAAGGATGAGATCTTTAAGTTAAAGGAGGAGTCGGAAAGAGAAAACGAACAGCGGCACCGCGACCTGAAAAACCTCGAGAATCGGCTTCGGCAGAAGGAAGAGTCTTTGGAGCGTCGGGCGGATGTCTTCGACAGGAAAGAAAATCAACTGGGCAGCCGCGAAAAGAACCTCGACAGGCGCGAGACGGCGTTTAAGAATAAGGAAGAGGCGCTCGCCCGGAAGACCGAAGAGCAGAACCGCATGCTCGAGCGTATTTCCGGGATGTCGGCGCTCGAGGCCAAAGAAATTTTGATGAGGAACCTCGTCGCCGACGCGTCGCGCGACGCCGCCCGCACCATCAAGGAAATAAAAGACCGGGCCGTGGCGGAAGGGGACCGCCTGGCCCGGGATATTATTAGCCTCGCCATCCAGCGTTGCGCCTCCGACCACGTCGCCGAGAGCACCGTCTCGGTGGTCGAGCTCCCCAACGACGAGATGAAGGGCCGGATAATAGGCCGCGAGGGCCGCAACATCCGCGCCATCGAGGCCGCCACCGGCGTCGACCTCATCGTCGACGACACGCCCGAGGCGGTCATCGTCTCGTCGTTCGACCCCGTCCGGCGCGAGGTCGCCAAGCGCGCGCTCGAGCGCCTTATCGTCGACGGCCGCATACATCCCGGCCGCGTCGAGGAAGTGGTGGCGAAAATCCGCGAGGAACTCGAGCAAGAGTTGGCCGACGTGGGCGAGGCGACCATTATCGAGCTGAACATCGACGAGATGGACGCGGAGCTAGTCCGGACGCTCGGGCGGCTCAAGTACCGCACGTCGTACGGCCAGAACGTCCTGCGCCACTCCAAAGAGGTGGCCTACCTCGCCGGCATAATGGCTAACGAGTTGGGCCTGCCCGCCGACCGCGCCCGCCGTGCGGGCCTCTTGCACGACGTCGGCAAGGCCGTGGACCACGAGGTCGAGGGGACCCACCCCCAGATAGGCGCCGACCTCTTGCGCAAGTTCGCCGAGTCGCCGGAAGTCGTGAACGCCTGCGAGGCGCACCACGGCCGGACCGAGCCGAAGAGCGTAGAGGCAGTGCTGGTCGCGGCCGCGGACGCCATAAGCGCCGCCCGCCCGGGCGCCCGCCGCGAGTCGCTCGAGTCCTACATCAAGCGCATCACCAGGCTCGAGGAAATAGCCGATTCCTTCTCCGGCGTCTCGAAGGCGTACGCCATCCAGGCCGGCCGCGAGGTCCGCATTATCGTCGAGCAGGAGCGCGTCTCGGACGCCGAGGCCGAGGGGCTCGCGAGCCGCATCGCCGAGACCATCGAGAAGGAGCTGGAGTACCCCGGCAAGATAAAGGTGGTCGTCATCCGCGAGACGCGCGCCGTCGACTACGCCAAATAACTATCGCCGTTTAAAATAAGAAGCCGGCCCCAAGGCCGGCTTTTTTATTATTAAGTTAGAAGGTCGGGCCCCGCCGCCGCGCCACGGTCCAGAAGTCGTCGCCGTGCTAAACCTGTGCCGCCCCCCCATAGCGGACACTCATCGCGCGTTCGCACCGTTCGGTCCTTTCTTCGCCAAAAGCCCCACCGCCGCCCGGATGACGGCCTCCGGCTCCAGATTACGCAGGCACGGGCTTGCGCCGTCCTCTCCCGCCTTCGGGCAGGGATTCGGGCCGTGTTTGAAGCACGGCGCGCATTCTTGCACGTCGGGGCGTATGGCGTACCTCCCCTCCAGCGTTATACAACGCGGGTAATACTTCGTTCGCACCGCGCCGGGAAACGGGCCGTACAGCGCGACCGTCGGTATATCCAGAGCGCCGGCGAAGTGGACCAGCGCTGAGTCCGGCCCGATGAGCAAGTCGAGCCGCGACAGAAACGCCACCGTTTGGTCCATCGTACGGAAGCGGCCGCACAGGTTGTCGACGTTCTCGAGCTTAGCCGACGGCGATAGTTTTCGGCCCACCGTTTTCGCCCAATCGCCCTCGGCTCCCAGCAAGAAGACGCGCGCGCCGGCGGCCCCGAGCACCGCGGCCACGACTAAGCTGCTCTCGAGCGGGTACGTCCTGATAGGGGAGGAGGCGCGGAGGTGAAGGCCCACCGTTGCGTCGCCCGCCTTGACCTTCAACTCGTGGCGCAGAATATTCCTGGCCTTGCGGGTGAGCGCCGGCTCGACGCCGTACACGAGGCGCCGGTCCCCTACGTCCGCTAAGCCGGCGTGCCGCGCCATAAGGTCGACCGCGTGAACGCCGGGGTCCTCGCTCGTCTCGAGCGTCCCCTCGTAGCAAAGCTGGTAGTCGAACGAGACGAAGTCTTTGAGCTTGACCGGGTACGTGAATATCCGCCGGACATGGCGGTTGCGCAGGAAGACGCCGTGGTATCGACGGCCACAGGCGACGGCTAAGCCGGCGTTGCCATACCTCTCGTCCAGGTACCGGAGCAACGGCGTGAGGAAGAGCAGGTCGCCGAAGCCGCCGTGCCGCACGAGCAGCAGCGAACGGCCTTCCAGCGGTTGGCCCTCGTATTTATTATAATAGCCGTCGACGCTGCCGACGTTAACGAGGCCGGGGCAGTAAGTTTCGAGCTTTTCGGCCGCGCGGTCCGGGAGCAGGACCGGCTCGCCCGCGGCAATCGTCGTGCGGCCCATGCGGGCGCGGCGTCTGAACGTTACGACCTTCATCGCGCGTGGGCGCCGCGACGTTTTCATCTGTGGCGGCGCGCCGGATTTATTTCTACCACCCGAGGGGCGCGAGTCAATTGCGCAAAGGAGGTCAATTGCGTCCAAAGTAGCGCGGACGTGGTCAATCGGCGGCCTTTTTCCGCGATATATATGACGCCGCCGAATTTCGTCTGTTAAACCTTGCGCCGTTATGTTATATAGGGGGGACGCGGCCGGCCGACGCCCCTCTCGTCGGCCGGGCCGCTTGGAAAGACCCCGCTGTGGAGATACTTTTTATTGGAGATGTCGTCGGCGCCCCGGGGCGGCGGTTCGTGAGCGAGCGGGCCGCGGCGTTGAAAGACGAATACGGCGCCTCGCTCGTCATAGCCAACGTCGAGAACGTCGCGGGCGGGGCGGGCGTAACGCCGGAGACGGTAGCGCAGGTTACCCAGGCCGGCGTCGACGTGGCCACCTCGGGCAACCACGTCTTCGCCCACCGCGAGGCCGCCGACGCGATGGACGAGATGCCGACGCTTCTCAGGCCCCTCAACTTCCCTCCCGGCGTGCCGGGCCGCGGCTGGCTCGTCGCGACGACGCCCGAGGGACGTAAAGTCGCGGTGATAAACGCGCAAGGCCGCGTCTTCATGGATGCGTTGGACTGCCCCTTCCGCGCTCTCGACGCGGCCCTCGACGTCTTGGCGGGCCGGACGAGCGTCGTCCTCGTTGACTTTCACGCGGAGGCTACGTCCGAAAAAGAGGCCATGGCGCGCTACCTGGACGGCCGCGTAACCGCGCTAATCGGGACCCACACCCACGTCCAGACCGCCGACGAGCGCGTATCGCCGGAGGGCACGGCGTATATAACCGACGTCGGCATGACCGGCCCCGAAGGCGGCATAATCGGGACCGAGGCCGCGCCGGTTTTAAGGCGATTCATATCGCGAATGCCGGCGCGCTTCAAGCCGGCTCGAGGCAAAGGGGTCCTCTCCGCGGTGGTAATTTCGGTCGACCCCGAGACCGGCCGCGCGACGGCGATAAACCGCATCCAAGAGCACGAGGAATAGTATGGCGGCGCCCGAGAGAGGTTACGGCGACGTCGAGCGGGTCCGCGAGGCCACCGACATAGTGGCCGTCGTAGGCCAGTACGTCGGCTTGACGCCCGCGGGCGAAAACCTCAAGGGCCTTTGCCCCTTCCACGCCGACACCAAGCCGTCGCTCACGGTATCGCCGGCTAAGCAGCTCTATTACTGCTTCGGCTGCGGCGAGGGCGGCAACGTCTTCAACTTCGTGATGAAGATGGAGGGCCTAACGTTCGGCGAGGCCCTTCGGGAGCTGGCCAAGCGCGCCGGCATCGCGCTGCGGGCCGCGGGGCGGGCGGCGCCGCAGGAGCGCCGGCGCGAGCGGCTGGC
>CAZWAM010000052.1:0-9285 GCA_964631855.1 uncultured bacterium
AGATCGGACGTGCCATCAGGGGGGGGGATTTCGCCAACGCGGGGGCCGGCGCCAGCGAGATAAAGCGCGTCATTAAGAAGCTGGCCATAACGCCGCAAATAGTACGGCGAGTTGCCGTCTCCTCTTTCGAGGCCGAGGTCAACGTCACGGTATACGCGGAAGAGGGAACTATAAACGCGCGCGTAACGCCGTCGTGCATTTACGTGGTCGTCAAAGATCGGGGGCCGGGCATACCGGACATCGAGCAGGCGATGCAACCCGGTTGGACGACGGCGACGCCCGAGGTCCGGGAAATGGGCTTCGGCGCGGGTTTGGGTCTCCCGAACATCCGCAGCAACGTCGACTACTTAAAAATATCGAGCGAAGTCGGAGAGGGAACGGTCCTCGAGTTCGCGATTATGTTAGAGTGAGTCTTAGCGCGGCCGGATTTGCAAATTAAATAGAAGCATCTGATTTATATCCGTCATAATTCGCAAAACCGACCGCGGGACCCGGCCGGAGTTTTCGACGGGAGGGACGCGGGCCCGCGGCGCGAGCCGGGCCTTGACCGCGGCGCGTAATTCGACCCTTTAGGTTACGGCCGCCCGGAGGTAGCTACATGGCTGACATCAGAATAGGCGTTTGGCAGGACCAACCGGATTTAAAGTTTCTGGATGAAATCCTCGCCATGCCGGGCGGGGAGGCGGCGGCGGCGTGCATACAGTGCGGCACGTGCTCCGGCGCGTGCCCGACCGTGCGCGATATGGACTCCAGCCCGCGCGAGATCGTGGCTTTCGTTCGTGCCGGCTATCGCGACCGGGTCCTGAGTTCGAACACGATATGGATGTGCGCCTCGTGCTACGCGTGCTACGTCCGCTGCCCGAAAGAGATCAAGATAACGGATTTCATGTATAAGCTGAAGCAGATGGCGATGCGCGGGGGATACAAAAACCCGGCGTCCAAACGGGCGCAAGTGCTGGCGAAGAAGTTTGCGGCCAACATTCGCTGGCTCGGCCGCAGCAACGAGATGTGGCTCCTGGTCAAGTACTTCCTGGCCACGAATATCTTCGACGCCCTCAAGTACGCCGGCATGGGCCTTAGTCTCCTCACGACGGGGCGGCTCGAGATGCTCCCCAAGAAGTCCAAGAGCGCAAGCGACGTGAGAAAAATCGTCGCGAGATCGCGCGAAGGGGAGGCGGTGCAACGATGACGACGTACACGTATTATCCCGGGTGCTCGCTTGACGCAACGGGCAAGCCGTACGGCACCTCCGTCGCGGCGACGGCGCCCGCGCTCGGGATAGATTTGAAAGAGATCCTCGATTGGAACTGCTGCGGCGCGACGGCCTACATGTCGTACGATCACGTCGAGGCTTTCTCTATCGCGAGCCGCAATCTGGCGATCGCGGAGGAGACGGCCGAGAACGGCGCGGCCCAGGTCGTGGCGCCGTGCAGCGCTTGCTTCGCCGTTCTCAACAACGCCGTTCATTACATGGCCGAAGATGTGAAACTGCTGGAACGCGTCAACGACGCGCTGGGCGCCGCGGGCCTCCACTACGAGGGCAACGTCCACGTTCGCCACCTGCTCGACGTTTACATCAACGACGTGCCGGAAGAGGTCCTCACCTCCAAGGTTACGCGGAACCTCGAGATGGTTCGGCTGGCGCCGTATTACGGCTGCCAGATCGTCAGGCCCAAGAACGAGTTCGACCACTACGACGCGCCCACCAAGTTCGACGAGTATTTGAAACTCCTCGGCGCGCAGGTCGTCTATTATCCGGTTAAGACCAAATGTTGCGCCGGGACGTTCATCACGACTCAACCCAGCGTCGCCGCGCGGATGATCGGCCTGCTCCTCAAACCGGCCCAGGACAACGGCGCGGACGCCATCGTGACCTGCTGCCCGCTATGCCAGTTCAATCTCGACAATTTCCAGAAAAAGGCGGGCGAATACTGGCACCAAAAGTTCAACATCCCTATATTGTACTTCACGCAAGTCGTAGGGCTCGCGATGGGCATCGCACCCGAAGAGCTCGACTTAGACAAACACCGGGTATCGGCCGACGCCTTATTGGCGAAGATCACCTGAGCGGGAGGTAAAGATCGTGGCGGAAGAAGTAACCAAAACCGACGAGGTCGAAGAAGAGCCCAGGGTCGGCGTTTACGTCTGCCACTGCGGCCACAACATCCTGGGGATGGTCGACGTGGCGGCCGTGGTAGAGGACGCGTCGCATCTCCCGGGCGTCGCCGTCGCGCGCGAATACCAGTTCATGTGTTCGGACCCCGGCCAGGAGCTAATCAAACAGGACATCCGCGAGCTCGGCCTAAGCCGCGTCGTCGTCGCCTCGTGTTCACCCTTGATGCACGAGCGGACCTTCCGGCGGACCTGCGCCGATGCCGGCCTCAACCCGTACCTGTTCGCGATGGCCAACATCCGCGAACACGTCTCCTGGGTTTCAGAGGATAGGAAGCTGGCGACCGCGAAGGCCCAACAGCTAATACACGGTGAAGTGCGGCGCGTGGCGCTGCAGGAGGCATTAACGCCGATGGTGGTAGAGGTGAAGCCGGCGGCGCTCGTCGTGGGGGGCGGCATCGCCGGCATACAGGCCGCGCTCGACATCGCCGACTCGGGCAAGAAGGTCTACCTCGTCGAGCGGGAGGCGAGCATCGGCGGCCACATGTCGGTCTTCGACAAGACCTTCCCCACGCTCGACTGCGCGGCCTGCATCCTGACGCCCAAAATGGTGGACGTCGGCGTCCACCCGAACGTCGAGCTGTTGACGTACTCGGAGGTCACCAACGTCGACGGCTTCGTCGGCAACTTCAAGGTTGGGGTGAAGAAGAAGGCGCGTTACGTGGATTTGGAAAAGTGCAACAGCTGCGGCGATTGCTGGACGCTTTGCCCCCGCATCCCCTATCCCTCCAAGCTGCTGGTGGCGGTCGAGGGCACGACGATTAAGGCCAAGAAGCTCGAGGAGAAAGAGAAGATCCGGGCCGCGACGGGCGAATAGCTAAGGGCCCGCGGTTACGGGAGGATCGCGTATGGCTATCGATATGGAAAGGGCCGAGGAGTTGGTAGAGGACTTCGCTGGGAAGGAAGCCAGCGTAACGGAACTGCTCTTGGACATCCAGGACGAATTCAACTACGTCCCGGAAAAAGTCCTGGAGATGGTCTCGGACAAGTTGCACGTGCCGCTCGAGCACCTCCTCGGCGTCGTTACGTTCTACAACGCGTTCACTACCGCGCCCAAGGGGCGCAACCACATAAAAGTTTGCACCGGGACCGCCTGCGTCGTGCGCGGCTCGCGGGCCATCCTCGAGACGGTGATAAGCGAACTCGGCGTCGAGCCCGGCGAAGTCACGGAGGACGGCGCGTTCTCGATAGAGTCCGTCCACTGCTTCGGGACTTGCGCCCACGGGCCCGTAATCGTCACCGCCAAAGATTTTTACGGGTACGTTACGCAAGCCAAGGCTTCCGGCATAATCGACGCCATTAAGAAAGCGGACGAAGAAGCGAGTGAATAGAGGGCTTAGCTGCCTCGCCCGGGGCCGGAAGGAAAAGGCCTTATACACTCGAAGGTGATGGTCTATGAAGATTACGAGCTACGAAGACCTCGATAATCTGAAGAAACAAGGCCGGGAGGCCCTGTATCCCGAAAAGACGAGGATCAACGTCGGCATACCCACGTGCGGTGTTGCCAAGGGCGCCTACGAAGTTTTATTGGACCTCGTTTCAGGCGTACAGGCGGGAGAGGCCGAGGCCACCGTGGTGAGTACCGGTTGTTTGGGTTACTGCCAAGTGGAACCCCTCGTGGACGTTTGGGTACCGGGCGAACCCCGCGTCGTTTATAAAAATATTACGGCCAAGGAGACGCGCGAACTCCTCGCGGCCATAAAGGAAGGCCGGGTCGTCGAGGAATGGGCTTTGTTTCGCTTAGAGGGCGAACGTCTGGTCATGGGCGACGAGGAAATCAAGTACCCGCTGCGCGGAACCAACGGCAAGTACGACGCCATCCCGCTCATGGAACAGGTCCCGTTCTACAAAGGCCAATTCAAAGTGGCGACGCGGAACTGCGGTTACATCAATCCCACCTCGCTCGAAGAGTACGTTGCCCGGGGTGGTTTATACGCGCTCCTCAAAGTTTTAACCAAAATGACGCCGGAGGAGGTAATCGAAGCCGTTACCAAGGCGCGACTGCGAGGCCGCGGCGGCGCCGGTTTCCCCACCGGCCGCAAGTGGCAAATCGTCCGGAAAGCCCCCGGGGACGTTAAATACGTAATATGCAACGCGGAAGAGGGAGACCCGGGCGCCTATATGGACCGGGCCATCCTCGAGGGGGACCCGTTTTCCGTCCTCGAGAGTATGATCATTTGCGCCTACGCCGTGGGCAACGTCCGCGAAGGTTACGTTTACATAAAACACGAGTACGACCGTATCCAGGATATCGTCGCGACGGCGATAGAGACTTTGCGCGAGTACGGCGTCTTGGGCAACGACGTTATGGGCACGGGCCTCGACTTCGACGTACGCATCGCCCGGGACCCCGGCGCCTTCGTCTGCGGCGAGGAGACGGCGCTCATCAACGCGATCGAAGGTAAACGGGGCATGTCGAGGCTGCGGCCGCCCTATCCCGCCGAGAAGGGGCTCTTCGACAAGCCTACCGTCGTCAATAACGTCGAGACGTGGGCCAACGTCCCGGTTATTATCGACCGGGGCCCCGAGTGGTATAGCTCCGTCGGCACCGCCGGGAGCACGGGGACCAAGGTTTTTTCGCTCGCGGGCAAAATTAATAACACGGGCTTAGTGGAAGTACCGATGGGCGGCCAGTTGTGGGACGTAATATATACGATGGGCGGCGGCGTCCCGAGGGAACGCGACCTCAAGGGCGTGCAGATAGGTAGCCCGTTAGGCGGCTGCATTCCGGCTCAGCTACTCGGCCTGGAGTTGGATTATGACCGCTTGACCGAGGCCGGTTCGATGATGGGCTCGGGCGGCATGATCGTTATGGACGAGCACACCTGTATGGTGGATATGGCCAAGTTTTTTATGAACTTCACCAAGCGCGAGTCCTGCGGTTATTGCACGCCCTGCCGCGACGGCATCCCGGCGGCGCTGGAGATCCTCGAGCGCATATCCAACGGCGAGGGGAAGATGGAGGACCTCGATACGCTGGAAGAGCTCGGCGCCATAATCCAGCAGACTTCCCTCTGCGGCCTGGGCCAGACGGCTCCCAACCCGCTGCTCGCCACCCTCCGCTATTTCCGCGACGAATACGAGGCGCACATAAAGGAAAAGAGGTGCCCGGGCGCGGTATGCAAAGCGCTCATCTCGGCGCCGTGCCACCACGTCTGCCCCGTCGGCATGGACCCACCGGCGTACATAGGCTATATCGCCGAGGGCAAGTTCGACGACGCGTACGAGGTGATTACGAACGCGTCGCCTTTCCCCGGCGTCTGCGGCCGCGTCTGCCACTACCCCTGCGAGTTCAAGTGCACGTCGGGCGACTCCGCCGACGCCATCGCCATCCGTCCGTTGAAACGCTTCATAGCGGAGTACGCGCGAAATAAGAACGGTCGGCCGAAAAAGGCCGCCGCCAAGAAATACGACGAAAAAGTCGCCGTCGTCGGCGCCGGGCCCGCGGGCCTTACGTGCGCGTACCAGCTCGCGTTGATGGGTTATCCCGTGACGGCCTTCGAGGCCTTACCCGTCGCGGGGGGAATGCTCGCGGTCGGCATCCCGGAGTACCGCCTCCCGCGCGACATCCTCGCGTTCGAGATCGATAACGTAAAACGCGCGGGCGTGGAGATCGTGACCAACACGGCCGTCGGCAAGGACGTCACGCTGGACGAGCTGCGCGGCCAAGGGTATAAAGCGTTCTTCGTCGCGACGGGCGCCCACCAGGGTTTGAAGCTGGGCATCCCGGGCGAAGAGGCGGAAGGCGTGGTGGACGCGGTCGCGTTCCTGCGCGACGTCAACCTGGGCCGGGGCTACAAGCCCGGCGACAAAGTCGGCGTTATCGGCGGCGGCAACGCGGCGATAGACGCCGCGCGGAGCGCCCTTAGGATGGGCGCCTCCGAGGTCCATATCCTCTACCGTCGGACCCGCAAGGAGATGCCCGCCCAGAGCGGCGAGATCGACGCCGCCCTCGAGGAGGGCGTTCACCTTCAGGTACTCGTGGCGCCCACGAAGGTAATAACGGAAAAAGGCCGCATGGCCGCGCTGGAATGCACGAAGATGGAACTGGGCGATATCGACAAGAGCGGCCGCCGGCGGCCCGTGCCGGTGGCAGGCTCCGAGTTTACGATAGAGCTCGACGCCCTTATCCCGGCGATCAGCCAGGAGCCGGACCTCACGTGTCTCGAAGGTTCCAACGGTATTGAAACGACCAAGTGGAAGACGATCGCCGCGGACGAGGAGACGCTCCAAACGGCGGCGCCGGACGTCTTCGCGGGCGGCGACGTCGTCACGGGCCCGTGGACCGTTACCGGGGCGATGGGGCAAGGCAAACGCGCCGCGGAGACGATCCACCGCTATCTGCGCGGCGAACCCCTCGCGCCGACGTACGAGCCCACGCGGCCGACGGTCGAGGTCCCGGCCTATCAGATGACCGATGAAGAGCTGGAGACGATAACCGAGCGGCCGGAAGTGCCGTGCCGTTCGGCGCCCGAGTGCACCTCCAATTTTAACGAAGTCGAGCTCTGCCTCTCCAAAGAACAAGCGATGAACGAAGCTAAGCGCTGCCTGCGTTGCGATAAGACTTCGGCTTAGGCGTACGCGTAACACATAATTATCCTGCCCCTTAGGAGGCACGATGGTTAAGCTGACGATTAACGGCCAAGAGGCCGAGGTGGAAGAGGGCGCGACGGTCCTCGCCGCGTGCAAGGCCGTGGGCGTGGACGTCCCGACGCTCTGTTACGTCCCCTTCCTCGAGCCTTACGGCGCCTGCCGGATGTGCATGGTGAAGGTATCGGAAAACGGCACGCCGCAGCTGACCACCGCCTGCACGCTGGCGGCCGCGGACGGCATGGAGGTCGTCACAGCCGACGACGACGTCCGAAAGGCCCGCAAGGTCGTTCTCGAGCTCTTGTTGGCGCGGGCGCCCGACGCCGAAATCCTGCAAGAGATGGCCGAGGAGTACGGCATCGAGAAGTCGCGCTTCGCCGTCGAGGAGGAGGAGCCGGCGGCGGAGGTCGCGGCGGCCCCGGAGGCCGAAGCCGAGGCGGAAGCCGCGGGCGAGTTGGAAATCGAGAAGAAACCCAAGAGATGTATCTTATGCGGCTCGTGTTACCGCGTATGCGAGCAGCGCGTCCAGGCGTTCGCGATAGGCCTGGTCGAGCGCGGCGCGGACGCCGAGGTCGCCCCGCCCTTCGGCCGCCCCTCGGATAATTGCATCGCGTGCGGCGCGTGCGCCTCCGTGTGTCCCACCGGCGCGATTACCGCGGTCGACCGGCTGGGCCGCAAAATCGTTCACGACGAGCTGACGCTCGCGTCCAACGCCGCGATTAAAGTCCCGATCAAGCAGGCCGTCCCCAACGTACCGTACGTCGACGAGACGGAGTGCATCCACTTCACGCAAAACGAAAACGGGTTGGACGCGTGCCGCATCTGCGAGGACATCTGCCCCAAGGAGGCCGTCGACCTCGACGCTGAGGACGAGGATATCGAGCTGGACGTAGGAACGATAATCGTCGCCACCGGCTTCAAGACCTTCGACCCGCGCCGCATCCGCGAACTAGGGTACGGTATGCTGCCCAACGTTATATCCGGTTTGGAGTTCGAATTGATGACGCGCGCCGACGGCTACACGGAAGGCGAACTCTTGATGGAGAACGGCGAAAAGCCGAAGTCGATCGCCATCCTCCACTGCGTCGGCTCGCGGGACAAGAACTACAATAGGTACTGCTCGCGCGTCTGCTGCATGTACTCGCTCAAGTTCGCCCATCTCATCAAGGAAAAGGCGGAGGCCGAGGTCTTCGAGTTCTACATCGACATGCGCTCGTTCGGGAAGGGCTACGAGGAGTTCTACGACCGCTTGCTCGAGGAGGGCGTCTTCTTCATCCGCGGCCGCGGCGCCGAGGTAACGCACGTCGCCGAGCGGCCCGAGGAGGAGGGCAAGCTGGTCGTGTGCTGCGAGGATACGCTCATCGGCGCTTACCGCCGCATCCCCGTCGATATGGTCGTGTTGGCGACGGGGCTCGAGCCGCGCGAGGACGCGGACGAGGTGCGGCGCACCTTCGGCATCAGCTGCGGCGCCGAGGGCTTCTTCACCGAGAAGCACGCGAAGTTGGCGCCGGTCTCTACGACCACCGACGGCGTCTTCCTCGCCGGCGCGTGCCAGGGGCCGAAGGACATTCCGGATTCGGTAGCGCAGGGTTCGGCCGCGGCGGCCCAAGCGCTCGCGCTCATGGATAAGGGCCTCGTCGAGATCGAGCCCATCACCGCGGTCATCGACGAGAACGTGTGTTGCGGCTGCAAGATTTGCATCGGCCTCTGTCCGTACACTGCCATATCGTTCAACGAGGAGAATAAGGTCTCCGAGGTCAACGAGGCGCTGTGTAAAGGTTGCGGGACGTGCGTCGCGGCCTGCACCACCGGCGCAGCGAACCAACGCCACTTCAAGAACGAACAGATCCTCGCGGAGATCGAAGGGGTGTTGTCCTAATGGCGGATAATTTCGAACCCAAGATCGTAGGGCTGCTATGCACCTGGTGTGCCTATGCCGGCGCGGACCTGGCCGGCACGTCGCGCATCAAGTACCCGCCCAACGTGCGGGGCATCCGCGTCATGTGCTCGGGACGCGTAGACCCGCAGTTCGTTCTGGACGCCTTCGCCCACGGCGCCGACGGCGTCCTCGTAAGCGGTTGACACCCCGGCGACTGTCATTACCAGGATGGTAATTACAAGGCTCTCCGTCGAGTAACGTTGCTCAAAAAGGTATTGCAGCAGATGGGCGTCAACCCCGAGCGGCTGCGCCTCGAGTGGGTTAGCGCATCGGAGGCGCAAAGGTTCGCCGGCATCGTGAAGGAATTTACGGAGCAGCTCCAGGCGTTGGGCCCCATACCCAAGGGCGTCGAGGACCCGGCCGTGGCCGAGGAGGAAGTCCATGCCTGAGAAATTCAAGTTCGCGTTCATGCCCTCCGCGAGCTGCGGCGGCTGCGAAATCGCCGTCGTCGACATCGACGAAGTAATCCTCAAAGTGGCCGAGCTCGCCGACATCGTCTACTGGCCTACGGCGCTCGACTTCAAGGATAAGGACCTGGAGGCCATACCGGACGGCGGCATCACGGTGGGCTTCTTCAACGGCGC
>CAZWAM010000052.1:9385-11379 GCA_964631855.1 uncultured bacterium
CGCGCGTACGCGTTGGACCAGGTCGTCGACGTCGACTACTACCTCCCCGGCTGCCCGCCCCAGGTGAAGTGGATCGTCGCCGCGGTCGAGGCGGTGGCGAAGGGGGAGCTGCCGCCCAAGGGGACCGTCATCGCCGGGACCAAGGCCGTGTGCGACGAGTGCCCGCGCGAGCGGTCGGAGGAGAAGCAGGTTACGGAGTTTAAACGCATCCACCTCGTCGAGAACGACCCGGAGAAGTGTCTCCTCGAGCAGGGTATAATGTGCTGCGGGCCGGCGACGCGCGACGGCTGCGAGGCCGCGTGCATCGTCGCGGGCCAGGCTTGCCGCGGCTGCTTCGGCCCCACCGACAACGTCAACGACATGGGCGCCAAGCTCGCCTCCGCCATCGCCTCCATCGTCATCGCCGACACGCAGGAAGAGGCCGATAAAATTTTAGGCAAATTGGACGACCCCGCCGGTTACTTCTACCGCTTCGGCCTGGCGAGGTCGATGCTCGGCGTCCAGCGCGGCGAAAGAAAAAGCGACGACGAATAGCGGCCTGCGAAGGCGCCGCTATGTGATATAGATGATTTACGTAATTCCCACGACGGAGAAAGGGTTATGAAGAAAATCGAGATCGACCCCATCTCTCGCCTGGAAGGCCACGGCAAGATCGCCATCTTCCTGGACGACGCCGGCGACGTAGCCGAGGCGTACCTCCAGATCCCGGAGCTGCGCGGCTTCGAGCAGTTCTGCGTGGGCAGGCCGGTGGAGGAGGTCCCCCGGATCACGCCGCGCATCTGCGGCGTTTGACCGCTCGTCCACCACTTCGCAGGCGCGAAGGCAACGGACGCGGTTTACAAAGTTGAGCTGCCGCCCAACGGCGAGAGACTCCGGCGGATGATATATAACTCGTACATGTTCTACGACCACCTCTTGCACTTCTACTACCTGGCCGCGCCGGACTTCGTCGTGGGGCCGACGGCGAACCCGGCCGAGCGCAACATCCTCGGTATCATCGGCAAGGTGGGCCTGGAGACCGGCAAGAAGGTCATCGAGATGCGCGCCAAGTCCATCGACGTCATGAAGTACTTCGGCGGCAAGCGCACCCACCCCATCATCGCCCTTCCCGGCGGCATCACGCGGCCGCTGGACGCGGAGGCGCGCGACGAGATGCGCAAGCACGCCGAGGAGGCGGTCGAGTTCTCCAAGTTTACCTTCCAACTCTTCGAGGATGTAGTCCTCAAGAATAAAGAGTACGTCGACCTCGTCCTCTCCGAGATCTACGGCGGCCAGCAGACCTACTACATCGGCCTGGTGAACGACGCCAACAAGGTGGACTTCTACGGCGGCATGACGCGCGTCGTCGACCCTGACGGCAACGAGTTCGCGAAATACGACGGTAAAGATTACCTCGAGCATCTCGCGGAGCGCGTCGAGCCGTGGACCTACCTCAAGGTGACGTATCTGAAGAACGTCGGTTGGCAGGGTTGGGTTACGGGCAAGGATTCGGGCATCTACCGCGGCGGCCCGCTCGGGCGGCTAAACGCCTCCGAGGGGATGCAGACGCCGCTCGCCCAGGCCGAGTTCGAGAAGATGTACGAGACGCTGGGCGGCAAGCCGGTGCACGCGTCGCTGGCGTACCACTGGGCCCGCATTATTGAGGGGTGCCAGGGCGCCGAGCTGTGGCTGCAGTACATGCAGGACGACGCCATCCTCGACGAGCACGTACGCAACATTCCGACCGAGAAGCCCTCGCGGGGCGTCGGGACCATCGAGGCCGCGCGCGGCCACCTCATCCACGACTACGACACCGACGAGAACGGCATCATGACCGAGATGAACCTCATCGTCGCGACGACGCACAACTACGCCGGCATCAACCTCGCCGTCCGCAACGCCGCCAAGGGCGTCATCAAGGGCGGCGACGTCGACGAGGGCAAGCTCAACATGGTGGAGATGGCGTTCCGCGCCTACGACCCCTGCATGGCCTGCGCGACGCACGCCCTCCCCGG
>CAZWAM010000052.1:11479-16209 GCA_964631855.1 uncultured bacterium
GGAATAATAAACAGAGACCCGGCCGGTTTTGTCGGGACCCTTTCGCAGGCGTACGAGGGGCGGCACACCTAATAACCTCGCGAGACGTTTTGAAATAAGGTTCGCGATATAAATGGCCGAGGTGGCGTTCCGCGCCTACGACCCCTGCATGGCCTGCGCGACGCACGCCCTCCCCGGCAAGATGCCCCTCGAGCTCGAGATCTACGACGCCGACGGCAAGCTCCGTAAAAAAATTAAACGGAATTGCTAATCGAAGAATACGTGGGAATTGATGGCGGCCCCCGGGCCGCCTTTTTTATTTGACCGAGTATGGTTTAAATAATAGCATATAGCAAGAAGGAGAGCTTTGGATGAAAGTAGTGCTATCGCTCGCGGCCGCGGCGTCGTTTGCGGCGGCGGGTTACGCGGTCGGTTTCGCCATATCGCCGAAGGGAATGGCCGCTTCTACCCGGTGGCCCGATATCGACCCGGGCCTAGTAACCGATTTCGATTTTTCGTCTAGCCGGTTTTTCTACGAGGGTCGCGGCGAATATTGGCTCGAGGATAACAGCCAAGACTATATCAGCACCCGCCAAACGGCGCTTTACGTCGTACGCTTAACGCCGATTTTTTCTACCGTCATCGGCGGCGGCTTTTGGTTAAGTACGAAGCAAATGTTTTGGGTGTATTACGGCCCTCCCCCTTGGGAGGGTGGGCCCGATTGGGTTACGGAGTTCAGGCCGTTCGCGGAGTTTAGGTTACCGCTGACGTTCGATACCTTTTCGGTATCGCCGGTCTTCAGGTATCAAGTCGCGGCCTACTGCAATTACGAAGAACCGGGACAAAAATACCGCTACGTCGAACCGGAATTGATCTTCGATTACGTTTTCACGGAACGCTGGGCGTTGGAGGTCAGAGGCCGATATTGGCGCGGCGTCGGCAACGACTGGGCCGACGTCGGCTTTTTGGAGCTCGGGCCGCGGATATCCTGGTGAATCGAATTAGTGCGTTGGACCCGGCTTCGAGCCGGGTTTTTTGTTGCCTCGTCGCGGCCGCCAAATTTTTATGTTATATTGCCGCTCGGCTAAGCGCCCTAAAAACAGAAACCTCTTGCCCCCGCGCGAAAGGCGTCTTATAATTTACAAAAATTAAATTCGCGACGCGGCGTGTCCTCAGCGGGCGGCGTCGTACGCGTTAGTCATGGATAAGGAAGAAAAAAAGATAGCCGAATATTACCATTCCGTCAGGCTGGCCGAGGAAAGGTGCATCGCCTGCACGCACTGCGTCCGGGAATGCCCGACGGAGGCCATAAGGGTCCGGGGCGGCAAGGCCGAGATCAACCCGGTCCGTTGTATCGACTGCGGCGTCTGCATCAGCATATGCCCCACGCACGCGAAGTACGCGCAGACGGACCCGCTGGAGGCTATAAAACGTTTCAAATATACGGTGGCCTTGCCGTCGTCCGCGGCCGCGGGCCAATTCAAAACCTCCATCCCCCTCGACAAGGTCCTCTCCGGATTTATATATTTGGGTTTCGACGAAGTTTACGAAGCGGCGCTGGGCGGCGAAATCGTTACCCTCGCCACCCGGAACTACCTGAAGGACGAGCGGCACCCGAAACCCGTGATCTCCTCGCTTTGCCCGGCCATCGTCCGCCTGATCCTGGTGCGCTTCCCGTCGCTCCTCGCTCACATAATCCCCATCGAGGCGCCGATGGACGCCGCGGCCCGGGTGGTCAAAGAGAGCCGGAGCCGCCACCTCGGCATACCGCCGGAGGAGATAGGCGTCTTCTTCATAACGCCTTGCTCGGCCAAGGCCACCGCGGTCAAGCAGCCCGAAGCCGCCCGCAACACGCACGTAAACGGCGCCGTCGCGATCTCCGACGTTTTCAACCGGATAATGAGTAACCTCGAGAGAATAGAGGTCGTACCGGGCATCGCCCGGGCGTCGGGGCTCGCGCTGGGGTGGGGAGCCGCGGGGGGCGAGAACACGTTGATCGGCAAGGGCCGGCGCCTCGCGGTAGACGGCATCGCCAACGTCGTTCGCGTATTGGAGTTAATCGAGAGCGACGAGTACCACCACGGCTACGATTATTTGGAGCTTCGGGCGTGCACGGGCGGCTGCGTCGGCGGGCCGCTGACGGTCGAGGACCCTTTCGTCGCGAAAAACCGCATCGACGAACTGCGCGCGGCCCGCAGCGAGAAGTTCGGCATCGAGGAGGGGCGGCCGCCCGACCTTACGTACGAAGAGATAACGGAACTTATAGAAGGGGGGGCGTTCGACCTTAAGACGCCGCTAAGGCCGAGGCCGACGCTTCAACTGGGGACCGACATATCCGAAACGATATCCTTGATGAATAAATTGGAATCCATCGTCGCGTCGCTACCTCCCATAGATTGCGGTTCTTGCGGCGCGCCGACCTGCCGGGCCTTCGCGGAGGACGTCGTACTCGGTAAATCGCAAATCACGGATTGCACCTTCAAGCTGCGGGAACGGCTTCAGGAACTGGCCAGGGAGATGGGGTCGCTCTCCGAGCAGTTACCGCCCACGCTCAAAAACCCAAGGAAGTAAAAACGACGATGGAACTAAAGAAGATAATCGACAAGCTCGAGCTCGAAGTGGCCTCCGCGGCGGGAGGCGTCGACCGCGAGGTCAAAGGCGGTTACGTCTCGGACCTGCTCTCCGACGTCATGGCCAACGCCGGCGAGGGCGCCCTTTGGGTCACCATACAGACCCACATTAACGTCGTCGCCGTCTGCTCGTTAAACGACCTCGCGGGCGTGGTCGTCACAAACGGCAAGAAGCCCGCCGCCGAAACCATCGCCAAGGCCGGGGAGGAAGGCGTAACCATTTTGCTCTCCAAAGAAAACAGCTTCGAACTCGTTGGACGACTTTATAAGATGGGGCTTAGGGGGAAAGAACGCTGACGCTGCGAACCTTCCGCGCCGACCTTCATATCCACACAGTCCTTTCACCCTGCGGCGACCTGAACCAATCGCCGCGGCGAATCATCCAAGCCGCTCGAAGGCGCGGCCTCACCCTCGTCGGCATCGCCGACCACAACGCCTCCGAAAACGCCCGCCCCGCCCTGCGGCTCGGGGAAAAGGCCGGCATTACCGTCATACCCGGTATGGAGGTCACCACCGCGGAGGAGGTCCACGTCCTCGCGCTCTTCGCGACGCTGGCCGACGCGGGCGAGATGCAAGGTAAGGTGTACCAGCGGCTGCAAGAAGGCGAGAACGACCCGCGGCGCTTCGGCTATCAGGTGATCGTCGACGAGCACGAGAACGTGCTCGGCATAAACGAACGACTGCTCCTCGGCGCCACCGACATGGACGTCGGCACGACGGTAGATTACATCCACCGCTACGGCGGCCTCGCCGTCGCGAGCCACGTAGACCGGCCCGCCTTCAGCTGCACAAGCCAACTCGGCTTCATACCGCCCGGGGTCTTCGACGCCGTCGAGCTCTCGCCCTTCGCCAAAACGGAAGATTACGCCGATTGCGGGCATCCCGTCATCCGCGCTTCGGACGCGCACCGCCCCGATGAAGTCGGCGCGGCCTTCACCGTTTTCGAGCTCGCGGCGCCGACCTTTGAGGAGCTCAAAATGGCCCTCGCCGGGAAGGGCGGCCGGCGCATCGCCGGCTACGGCTAAGACGACGCTCCCCCGTGGAAGACATTTCCCTGCATATCCTCGACATAACCCAAAACTCGATCCGCGCCGGCGCGACGAAGGTGAGGATCGAAATCGTCGAGAAGGCCCGGGAGAACACGTTCGTTTTCGTCATCCGCGACAACGGCTCGGGTATGACGGCTGAGAAGTTATCGCGCGTCCACGACCCGTTCTTCACGACGCGCACGACGCGCCGCGTGGGCCTGGGGATACCGCTTTTGGAACAGACCGCGGAGCAAGCGGGCGGCGGCCTTACCGTTACGTCGGCGCCGGGCGAGGGCACGACCGTAGAGGCCCGCTACCGACTCGATAGCATCGACCGGCCGCCGCTGGGCGACGTCGCGGCGACGATATGGACCCTCATCGTTACGAACCCGCGCGTCGAATTCGAGTACCGCCACGAACGCAACGGCGCGCGGTTCGAGCTCAGCACCGAGGAGCTCAAGGACAAACTCCGCCGCCGCACGCTGGCGACGCCGCGCATAGCCAAAGCACTCCGCAAGTACGTCGCCGACAACGAAAAAAGGGTCGCGGCCGCCGACGAGGCTTAGATGCCCCGGGCCCTCGAGGCGGAGGGAACGAGATGAAACTCGAAGACCTGCGGAAAATGGTGGAAAAGATGCCCGCCGAGGAGTTGGCTGAGGGCGCCGCGCGCTACACGGTCGTCGTGGGGATGGGGACGTGCGGCATCGCCGCCGGCGCGCGGGAGGTCCTCGCGGCGCTCATAGACGAGCTCGACGAGCGCGGCATAACGGACGTCATCGTAACGCAGACCGGCTGCCGCGGCCTGTGCGAGCGCGAGCCGCTGGTCTATATAACGTCTCCGGCTAAGGAAGAGGTCATATATGCCGATATGACGGCCGAGCGGGCGCGCGAGGTTGTGGCCTCGCACGTAGGCCGGGACGAGCCGCTCGAGGCGTACGTCCTCGCCGCGGGGAGTTGACATAGGCCGCATATAAGAGTATAATATCGACGCGACTGGGAGGCAGGTTTGCGGAAGAGGGCGCTTAGCTCAGTTGGTAGAGCGCTGCTTTCACAGAGCAGAAGTCACAGGTTCGAGTCCTGTAGCGCCCAAAAA
>CAZWAM010000053.1:0-16002 GCA_964631855.1 uncultured bacterium
GCTAAGCCGCCGCCCCTTAAGGCCGTTTCCCCTTGCCGCCGGCTTCGGATTCCGTTATATTATGAATAGCGGGGGAGGGGCGGTTGGTTAAGGGCAATTCGCGGTGGGTGTGACACAAAATTAAAACAAAAAAGGCGGCCCGACGGCCGCCTTAATAATTCTAGCGGAGCCCCTATCTAAACAAGGCTCTCACCTGGCCGAGGGATGCGGGGACAACGGCGTCGTTGTTACGGGACACCCATATATCGTAGCCCCCCGAGCCGCCCGGGCGATCGGAGTGGAAGTATAACCACGAACCGTCCGCCGAGACGCACGGGCTGTATTCCGAATAGGAGGTGTTTACGGGCGGGCCGAGGTTTCGGACGTTGCCCCACGTGCCGCCCGAATACGTGGCCTCGTAGATGTCACTGTTGGAGAGGCCGCGACTGAAATACATCTTCAGGCCGTCGGCCGTCACGCCGACCCCCAATTCCGAGTCCGAGGTGTTGACCGGCGAGCCGACGTTCACGGGCGTCTGCCACCCGCCGGAATAGGTGGAACACCAGATGTCGTAGCCGCCGCAGCCCCCTGGGCGGGTGGAGCAGAAGAACATCCGCGTCGGGCCCGCGACGAGGGCGGGGTCGCGTGCGCCGCCCGTGTTAATAACCGGCCCGACGTTAACGGGTGCCGTCCACGAGCCGCTCTGATACGTCGACATCCATATCTCTGTGCCGGGGCGGTTACTGACGAAGTAGAGCTCCGGGTACGTTGACGCGTAAATATCCGGGTCCTGCTCATATGCACTCGTATTCAGCGTTGGGCCCATATTAACGGCGGGGGCCCAAGTATACGGCGGCGCGCCCGAGGCCCGTGATTGATAAAGGTCCCCACCGCCGTAGCCGCCGCCACGGTTACTGTGAAATACCAGATACGTACCGCCGGCGAAGTTACCGACGGCCGGACTGTTTTCGCCCGCGGCCGTATTCACGTTCGCGCCCAAGTTGACGGGCGTCGTCCAGCCGAAAGCGCTGGCGGCGATACCAACGCATAAGAACCATTTTGACATAATGCCGTCTCCCGGTAAGACGACCGCCCCGCTTTATCGACGGGAGTGATTATCGTTTCAATATAACTTTTACTTAGAAAATGTCAAGACATTTAAAAACCTTCGGGCGCCCGGGAGCGGCGCCGTTAACCAGGTACGACTGAAAACCGGCCCTTTCCCCTTGCCGCGCGCGGTGAACTTTGTTATATTACCCCTCGAGCCGGAGTGGCGGAATAGGGAGACGCAAGGGACTCAAAATTCCTCGGAGCTTTGCTCCGTGCGGGTTCGACTCCCGCCTCCGGCAAAAAAACACCGCCCCGCGGTGCCCGCGGGGCGGTTCTTACGAAGGCCCCCCCGAAGCCTTTACGTCGAACGGGCCCAGGCGCGCGCGGCGCGGCTCGCTATACCAACCGTCTCGAGGCGGCAACTCAGCGCCCGCCGCGAGACGGCCAGCCGGTCCGCGACGACCGCGACCCTTGCGGCCGGCGCGACGTTACCTAACTTGAGCCAGAATAATTTAATTACGGCCGCCGGCATCAAGAGCGCCGCGGCGAAGACGTTCGCTTCGCGCTCCTGGGCCGCGTATCGGCCGTAGGGGCAGAAGAAGTTGCCCTCGTGGCCTAAGACGTAGTGGCCCAATTCGTGGGCCGCGGCGAAGCGCATCCGGGGACGCGTGAGCGAGGCGTTCACGAACACCGTCCCCGCGCTCCGTATCAACGCGCCGTGTAGCCTGTTTTCGTTCGGGTACCACGTCAGGATCTCGACGCCGAGGTAGTCGGCGACGGTTCTAAGGTCTACGGGCGCGAACCGCCAATCCTCCCGCCAGAGGTTCCGCCACAGCGCCGTCGCTACAATTTCGGCTCTGCGCACGCCCTTATTATACGAATACCCCCTGACAGAAACCGTCAGTTTTTTACGGCATTTCCGGTTTTTCTTCGGCCTGGGTCGTCAGCTTGCGTTTTTTGAGGATGAGGTATAGTTTCATTTTGAGGATATCCTGGCGCGCCTTAGCCGAGGGGCCTTCCAGTTGAAGGGGAGTTCGGTCCGGCAGCTCGCGTTCGATAACCGCCTCGAGTTCGGGGCCGACTACCTCCGGAACCTGGGCGAGGATTTCCTCGTCGGGGCGGAGGAACTCGGGCGTGTCCTCGGGCAATTCGCCGCGTATCAATTGTCCCGGGGGAATGCCGAGGAACGAGGACATTTTATCGAGGGTCGAACGTTTCGGCGAGCGCGTTTTGCCGTTGAGGATTTGGTAAATCGCTTGGCGGGATAAATTAGTGGCGCGCGCCAGGTCGCCGGCGCTTAGGCCGCGACGCGCTAGTATCTCGCGCAATACACGTGAAAAATCGAAATCATCGTACATCATTGACCCACATCCTTTGCGTTACTTACTTTTAGTATAGGTTACGAGTTTATGGTGAATAATTGTATACGGGTATATTTTAACTTAACACGGTTTGTATTTCAATTATAATTTTTAAGTTCCCTCTGTGTCGGGTCTTGAAGCGGATTACCAGCGGTGGTAGTTTCGGCCGAGGTTTTGCCGACCCAAGACGCACGCGTTGCAACAGGCCGTTGAAAAAGTTGGACTCTTTACGGTCGGCAGGAGGGTTTTTGCGCCGGGCTGTAAGCCGGCGCGCGCCTAGACGGGGGGCGTCTCCGCTAAAGAAGTTCACTAGTTACGAGCGGCCTTGCGGGCCGGGGCAAGTCGTAGTCGGGCGTCGGCTCGAACTTGATTTTGTAGACCTCGAACGAGCCGGTCCGGCTCGAGACGAAGACGAGGGCGCCGCCGCCGCGGGCGAAGCGAGGGTAGAGGTCGTCGCCCGCGCCCGACGTCAACTGCACCTTGCTCGAGCCGTTAACGTTCATGGCCCATAATTTATAAGGTTCGTCGCCCGCTTTGCCGGCGTAAACTACGTATTCGCCGTCGGGCGACGGGGCCGGCATCCGGTCGTCGGTTTCCGGGCCGGTCAGTCGCCGCCGTTTGCCGCCTTTGAGGTCCGACGAAAATACGTCCCAATTGCCGTAGCGCCGCGAGGCGAAGAAGACGCGGTTGCCGTCGGCGCTGAGGGCGGGTTCGATTTCGTCGTAGAACGTTTCGGCTACGGGCCGTTCGCGTCGGCCCCGCGCCGTCATTATCCAGAGGTCGAAGTTTTCGTCTCCGCCCGTTTTCACTTTACGCGACGCGACGAGCCACCGGCCGTCCAGCGAGTGGCTGGGCGCGGCGTACGCGCCGTCGCTTTTGGTTATCTGAGTAAATTCGCCGTGGACGCGCTCGCAGGTCCATATTTCGCTTCCGCCGCTGCGACCCGATATGAAGGCGATATGTACGCCGTCGGGGGAACAGGACGGCGCTACGTCCGGCGCGGCCGCCATCGATATTTGCCTTAGTTTTTTACCCGAGGTGGTAACCTCGTATAAGTGGTCGACTCCCGCCGCCTCGAGGCGGCCGCAGAAGACGACGTACCGTCCGGCGGCGTCGAAGGAGGCGGTCGGGACGACGTCACTTTGAAGTCCTTCCGTCAAGCGGCTTACGGAGGTAGAGGCGAGCGCCACCGGCTCTCCCTCTTCGGCCGGGGCCGACTCTTCGGCTAAGACCTCCTCTCGCGTCGGTACGGTGGCTCTCTCCTTCACGCCGGCGACGGTGCCTTTCTCCTCGGTAACTATCAAAACCGGCAGCTCGAGCTTGCCCGCGAGGCGCCGCGCCGCGAGCGGGCCCCCGGCCAGGACCGGGATGTCTACGTTCTCGGCCTCGGCGAGTTTCGCCGCGACGGCGTCCGAGGCCCCCAGGATTATGGGCACGACCACGGCGTCGTCGCCCAGGTCGTCGGCGAGATGTTGCAGCGGCGTCAAGGCCGCGCGGGACGTTTCGTCTTTGGGGTCGAATATGAAGACGAGAGTTCTGGGTTTCTTGAGGCTTACGGCGCGTAGGTTATAGAATTCGCCGTCGGAGGCCGGGAGGATGAGGTCGGGCAAAAGTTCGCCCGCTTTGGGGCTCCTCGGCGGCCCGGGGTCGTAGCGTACGCGTAGGGCTTCAGCCACCGTGAGCGGGCCGGGGACGTCGGCATAACGCCTGACGACGTTACCTTTGCGTGTCACGAGGAGGGCCATCGGCAGCGTACCTTCGTCGCCGAGTACCGTGAGGGGAACGTCGCCCTCGCCCGCGACGACGGGGAACGGCATTCCCTCGCGGAATTTGGCCAACGTGCCGCGGTCTTCGCCGTAGACCGCCGCGCACAGCGCCACCGCGTCGCCCAACTCCTCGGCGAGTACCCGCAACAGCTGTAGTTGCTTGCTCACGGCGGCGACGCGGGGCGACGTGAGGAGGATGACCGCGGGTTTGCCGGCGGTGATGTCGTCGACGGTGCGGCCGGCGCCGTCGGTCCCCCGTACGGCCTCCAAATATGAGCCGTCGGCGGCAGCGAACGTCGCGAGCACGGCAACCGCGAGCCCGTACCCTCTTTTCAAACCCATCGTTGACGTTAAAATACCACGTTGCGCCGGTTTACACAACGGCGAAAAGAACCGGCCCCTCACCGGTTTTTATTTCCCGCGACGTTCCTTTGCGCGCGTCGTTCTCTTGTGAATGAGGTACCGCGCGGCGGGGTGGTTTTGGCTTGCCCCCGCCTCGGCGCGATGTTATAAAGTATTTCCTTCCTTTCCCCTTTTTTTGGAGGTTCGAGTTATGGGGATACGCACCGTGATCATGGGGGCCGCGGGCCGCGACTTCCACGATTTCAACGTCGTCTTCCGCGACAACGAGTTATTTGACGTCGTCGCGTTCACGGCGACCCAGATCCCCGATATCGCGGGGCGCGCGTATCCGCCGGAGCTCGCGGGGCCGCTTTACCCGGACGGAATTCTCATCGTGCGGGAAGAGGAGCTTGCGGCCCTTATTACGGACAAAAAGGTCGAGCAAGTCGTCTTTGCCTACAGCGACGTTTCGCACGAATACGTGATGCACCGGGCGTCGCTGGCGAACGCGGTGGGCGCCGACTTCGTATTGCTCGGCTGGCGCAAGACGGCTTTGCGCGCCTCGAAACCCGTAGTCGCGGTGTGTGCCGTGAGGACCGGCGCGGGAAAAAGCCAGACGACGCGCCGCGTCGCGGAGGTATTGGCCGCGGCCGACAAGCGCGTCGCGGTGGTTCGTCACCCCATGCCCTACGGCAATATCGCCGCGCAAGAGGTGCAGCGTTTCGCGCGTTACGAGGACCTCGACGCCGCGAACTGCACCATCGAGGAGCGGGAGGAGTACGAGCCGCATTTGGCGCGGGGCCACGTCGTCTTCGCCGGCGTGGACTACGAAAAGGTCCTCCGGGCGGCGGAGGCCGAGGCGGACTTCCTGGTGTGGGACGGCGGCAATAACGACACGCCGTTCTTCGTCCCGGACCTCCACGTCGTCGTCGCGGACGCGCTGCGGCCCGGGCACGAGTTGAGATATCACCCCGGCGAGACCAACCTGCGTATGGCCGACGTCGTCGTTATTAATAAAATAGATTCGGCGCGACCGGGAGATGTGGAGGTCGTGAAGGCGAACGTGGCGTCGGCCAACCCGCGCGCGGTCGTCGTCGAGGCCATGTCGCCGGTCGTGGTCGAAGACCGCGCGGCCATAACCGGCAAGAAGGTCCTCTGCGTCGAGGACGGGCCGACGTTGACGCATGGCGAGATGTCCTTCGGCGCCGCGGTCGTCGCCGCGGAGCGGGCCGGGGCCGCGGAGCTGGTGGACCCGAGGCCGTACGCCGTCGGCTCGCTCAAGAAGACCTTTGAGGAAAACCTCCATATAGGCGCGCTCCTGCCGGCGATGGGCTACGGCGGCGAAATGATCGCCGACCTCGAGGCCACCGTCAACGCGACCCCCGCGGACGTCGTCGTCGCCGGCACGCCTATGGACCTGGGGCGGTTGATAAAGGCCAATAAGCCCGTCGTCCGCGTTCGCTACGAGCTCGAGGTAGTAAGCAAACCGAACCTCGCCGATATCATCCGCGCGCGGCTGAACCTTTAAGAGAGGAGGGGGCGACGTTACGTGGCGGCCGATGTGCCTGATGGTTACGAGTTAGCTTGCCGCGGCCCGACCGTGGTGGCGTTTGGCGGCAACGCCGTCATCAAGAAGGGCCAGCGCGGCGACATCTACGAGCAGTTCGCCAATACGCGCACGTCGCTCGAGCCCTTCATACCTCTCATCGCCGCGGGCGCGCCGCTCGTCTTGACCCACGGCAACGGTCCCCAGGTGGGCGACCTGTTGTTAATGGCCGAAGCCGCCCGGCGCGAGGTCCCGGAGCTGCCGCTCGGGGTCCTGGTGGCAGACAGCCAGGGCCAGATGGGTTATATGTTTCAGCAGTCCCTCAAGAACCGCCTTATCCGCGGTGGCATCGAGCGCGACGTCGTCACGGTCCTCACGCAGGTCGTGGTCGCGCGCGACGACGACCGCTTGCGAAGGTTCACTAAGCCGATAGGGCCCTTCTTCGACGAGGATACCGCGAAGCAGCGGATGGCCGACAAGGGCGTAGTGTTAAAGGAGGACGCCGGGCGGGGTTGGCGCCGCGTCGTGCCGTCGCCGACGCCGCGGGCCATCGTCGAGACCGAAATAATCCGCGACCTCGTGGGACACGGCTTCGTCGTCATCGCTTGCGGCGGCGGCGGGATACCGGTCTACTACGAGGAGGACGGGCGCCTCGAGGGTGTGGACGCGGTCGTCGATAAGGACCTCGCCTCCGCGGTGCTCGCGCGGGACCTCGACGCGCAGGTCTTCATATCCGCGACTTCCATCGAGCGCGTATACTTAAACTTCGGCCGGCCGGAACAGCGGCCCCTCGACGTCGTCACGTCGGCCGAGGCGAAGGCGTATTTAGACGAGGGCCACTTCGGCGAAGGTTCGATGAGGCCGAAGGTGGCGGCGATAATAAATTTTTTGGAGGGCGGCGGCGAATTGGGCGTCGTCACCACGCCCGAGCTCGTGCCGACGGCCCTCAGAGGTAAAGCCGGTACGCGGTTCGTGCCGTAAAGGGCGACGTCCTTCCGCGAGTCGGATAAAAATAAAATGAGGTCGTAGTTTGGTTAGGGATAGGGCGCAGGAAGCGTCCAGGTTTTATGGTGGATAGAGGAGAAGGAAGATGAAAACGATAACGGTTTGGAAGGCGGGCGCCGGCTTAGTTCTCGTCGCGGCGTTGGCGGGCATAAGTTGCGAGGAAACTCCTCCTCCCGAACCCGAGCCGCAGATGCCTCAATTTTTAGGCAAATGGGGTACCGAGGGCGCGGGCAACGGCCAATTTGATAATCCCTACGCCGTCGCCGTTGCTCCCGACGGGACCGTCTACGTAACGGACGGCGGCAACTCCCGCGTACAACACTTCACCTCGAGCGGTTCGTTCCTCGGCAAGTGGGGCTCTCCCGGCCGGGGAAACGGCGAGTTTGGCGACCCGACGGGCATCGCCGTGGCGCCCAACGGCAACGTGTACGTTGCCGACGCGGCCTGCAACCGCGTCCAGTACTTCACCAAAAGTGGTGGCTACCTCGGCAAATGGGGCGAATTCGGTGAGGAGTTTGGCAACTTCTCGGCCCCCACCGGCGTCGCCGTATCGCCGGACGGCAACGTCTTCGTGGCGGACACGGAAAACCACCGGATACAGTATTTTTCCCCGCGCGGAGTTTTCCGCGGCGGCCGGGGCGTCCCGGTCCCCGGGGAGGACGACGGCCTTTTCAATACGCCGCGCGACGTAGCGATCGCCGAGGGCGGTTACGTATACGTCGCGGATAGCTACAACCACCGGGTCCAGTACTTCGATTCGACGATGCGCTTTTTCGAAGGTAAATGGGGCTCGGAGGGGGAAGGCAACCGCCAATTCAAGTATCCGGGGAGCATAGATATATCGCCCGACGGCCTCGTATACGTCGGCGAAAGCTACCGCGTTCAGTACTTCTCCGTGACCGGCGGTTTCCGCGGCAAGTGGGGTTCGCGCGGCTCGGGCGACGGCGAGTTCGCGAGCGCGCGAGGCTTAGCCGTGGCGAAAGACGGCACCATTTACGTCGTCGACGCCGGCAACAACCGGATTCAGTATTTTCGCTAATCGCCTTGGAAAGCCGTATCGAGAAGCCGCCCGGGCGGGCGGCTTTTTTTCTTTATTTTTTATTTGAACAACGCGCTGGCGCGGCCGAGGGGCGTAGCCAAAGCGGCCGGCGCGTAGCGGTTGGCGTGGGAGATACGTTTACCGCCGCCATCGGCCCCGTAAACGTGCGATAACGTGGTTTTGACCGCGGCCCCCTTTAAATAAAGCCGGGTCAAGGACCCGGCGACGATTTTATATCGGCAGTTGCGGAACCGCAACCGACCCCGAGGTTATTTTATTTCGCTCTCGGCCCTTTTGATGTAACGTTGGGCCTTTTCGTTGCCGGGGTCGAGGGCCACGGCCCGCCGCCAGGCTTTGAGCGCCGCCGCCGCCGAGCCTTTCGAGTAGAGGTCGAGGCCCTGGTAAAGGTAAGCCTGGACCAGTTTGGCGCGGGCCGCGCCGTAGGTGGGGTATTCGCTTACGACGTCGGCGAGGATCGTTACCGCCTGGCTAAGGGAGCCTTGCGCGAGCAGGGAGCTCCCCTGCCGGTAACGTTTAACCGCTTCGGGTGGAATGGCGGGCGGCTTCCGCTCCTCCACCCCTTCCGGCTCCGGTCGTTCCTCCGGGGGCAGCTTAGCGATATTGACGGCTAGTTCGCGCCGCGCTTTGCCGAGGAGCTCGTTCGCGTCCTCGTCGTCCGGATAGGCCGCGAGAATGTCCTCACAAATTTTTATAGCCTCGAGGTAGGCGCCCCGGTTTACGGCCCCCTCGGCTTCGGCGAGTTTTTGCGCAACGCGTTTCTCCTCAGCTAAGCGTACGTTCTCCTCTTCCTCGAGCTGGTCTACGCGCGCCAGGTATTCCGTCGCCAAGAAATCTTCCGGAACGAGCGCCGCGGCGGCTTTAAATTCGCGCCGTGCCCCGGCCCAATCTTGGGCCTTGAGGTATTCGGTGCCCTCGCCCAGGTGGGCGTAGTATTCGGCCTTCGGCAGGTATTCGCGCGCGACGGCGTTGTCCGGCTCCCAATTCAGGACGGCGGCGAACCGTTTGGCCGCAAGCTCGTAGTTGCCGGCGTCGAAGTAGGCGCGGGCTTCGGCGAGCCACTCCTCGGCCTGGCGGCGCCTCTCTTCGCGCGTGCGGGATTCCCGACCCGGGTTTAAGGAAAAGGAGAAGTAGTGGTAGTTGCCGAGCGCGCGGTTGAGGTAGCAATAATCGAAGGACAACAGCGCGGTGTTGAAGCCGAGGCCGGCGGCCGGCCGGATGTCCGCGTCGCCGCCCGCGAGGCCGGTGCGCGTGACGCTCGCTCGCGCGGCGAACTTCGACGAAATCAACAGTTCGCCGGCCAAGCCCGCGGTGACCGGTTCTTCCACGGGCCCCGAGGCCGCGAGGGTTAGACGGTGGTTCCCGATGTATCTCTCCCACGAGGCGCCGGCGTTGGCCGCCGCCGGTTCGCGGTATTCGCCAGTGGTGGTAGCGAGCAGGTTCCGCCCCACAACGCCGAAGGTTAAAGGTCCTCCCCCCAGCTCGGGCGTCCGTACGTACGCGCCGGCGTCGCCGCCGACCGTCTGCCGGGTGCCGCCTTTTCCGGGCGTGGTACGGTGGCGGTCGTAGTTGAGCGCGGCGCCGAGGGCGAGCCAGCGCGCGAGCCGAACGCCGTACCCGGCGGCTAAGCGGTCGTCGTGGTACAGGTATGTGCCGAGATAGCGCCCTTTGTCGTTGTATTGTTCTACGTCCTTGACCAGGACCGTGCCGAACCCGCCCGCAAGCGTCCCGTACCTGTCCAGCGGGAGCGCGACGCCGACTATTTCCGAAGTGGTGTTGGGGACCGCGAGGAATTTATGCGTGAAGCCGAGCTGTAACGAGGGAAGGTCGGCGAGCAACGCGGGGTTCGTTCCCACCGCGTAGAAACCGGCTTCGAGCGCCGGCCCCTTCGCCATCGCTTCGGCCCGGGCGTCGGCAAAGGCCAACCGCGCGGTGCCGTTGCCGGCGGCCGCGAAGCAACATATGAGCGCGAGCGTTGCGGATATATGCTTCGCGTTCAGAGGCATAGACCTTGTCGCTTCAGAGAACGCGGCGTCGTTTACCTGTTTACGACGGCGACGAAAGAGTCGCGGTAAGTTTTACCCAGTATTCGTAACTCGAGGACGATGACGTACGGGTCGGGCGCGACTACGTGGTTGTTCTCGTCGAGGCCGTCCCACTTTATTTCGTCTTTATACTTTCCCGGCGTGCGCTCGAGCCCTTCGGCGAGCGTGCGGACCTTGTTTCCCTCGAAGTCGTATACGTACGCGGACACCGTTCCGCGGGCGGGAACGTAATACGCAAGGTACATCGCCGTATCTTCGCCGACGTCGAACGGGTTCGGGTAGGCGTGGAATTCGAGATCGTAATCGGCGGCCGCGGCGCCGGTGGCGACGAGTGCCGCTAACAGGGTTAGTAAACAACCGGGTACGCGGTATTTACGCACAGCTCCGTATAACATAGGTGATTAATCTTATCAATAAAAAAACCGGTCGGGGCCGGGCCGCGTTACAGGGGAGGATTTTAAAAGGCATCCCGTTTCCGCCTCGGGCGGAGCGGCTTATTAAGGAAAGCCGCCCGCGCGGGCGGCTTAGTTACCGGCGCCTGTGGAATTATTTAAACAACGCCTTCACGCGGCCGAGGGAGGTGGGTACTACCGCGGGCTCGTCGCGGTCGAAGTATTGGATGCGGTGGTTGCCCGTATCGGCGACGTAAACGCGGGCACCGGTAAAGACGACCGCGACGCCGAGCGGTTCTTCGAATTCGCCGTCGCCGGACCCTTGTCTGCCGATGCTTCCGAGGACGCTGCCGTTAGCCGTAAAGTATTGGACGCGGTGATTTCCGGTGTCGGCGACGAAGACGTTCCAGTTGTGGGGCGCACAGGCGACGCCCGCGGGGAAATTGAGTTGGCCTTCTTTTGCGCCGCGCGTGCCCCATTCGCCGCGGAAAGAGCCTACGGCGGTGAAGTATTGGATGCGGTTATTCGCCATGTCGGCGACGAAAACGTTTCCGCCCAACGAAACGGCCACGCCTCTCGGGTCCCGGAACTGGCCTTCCCCGCTCCCGGACTTGCCCCATTTGCCGAGGAAAGAGCCGTTTGCGGTGAAGTATTGGACGCGGTCGTTCGAAGTATCGGATACGTAGACGTTTCCCCCGGGCCCTACGCTTACGCCGCAGGGGTTGTAGAATTGGCCGTTCCCCGAACCGCGCGAGCCCCATTTCCCAAGGAACGAGCCGGTAGTCGTGAAGTACTGGATGCGGTGGTTGGACTTATCGGCTACGTATACGTAATCTTGGGGCGAGACGGCTACGCTTATGGGATACTTGAATTGGTTGTTTTCCGAACCCCACGAGCCCCACTTGCCTACGAATTTTATTGAAGTATCATCTTTGTAGAAATATTGGATGCGGTGGTTGCCGTTGTCGACCACGTAGACGTAGCCGGTGCTGTGCGCGACGGCAACGTCCGAGGGGAACGAAAATTGACCTTCACCCCTGCCGTAAGAACCAAAGGAGCCGCTATATTTATAACCCTCGGCCAAGGCCGTGGCGGCTAGTACGAACGCCGCGAGTACGAAAAATACGTAGCGGTTCATCGATTTCCTCCTATTTAACGCTCGAGCCGGGCCGGTTCTTATCCGTTTATATTTTAATAGAAAAAAAGAGTTTGTCAACCTAAAATAACGCCGGCCGCGTGCGTCGCTCGAGCCCGTGCGTACGACATTCGCCGCGCTGCCGTACCGGGATCCGGTTTTCCCGCTTAATTAAGTGTTGACAAAAGATAGGGGGTTATATAGAATACTTATAGGCTATAAACGGAGGTAGCAAAATGGCTGGCAAAATATTAGTATCGGCCTTGGCCCTCGGCACACTGTTAGTAGTTGCGCCAAGCTGCGACGAGGATACCATTGAACCACCGCGCCCTCCCTTCTGCCGTTACATGCCGACGGACCTCGGGAATTGGTGGGAATACGTCGTAACCGTCGACAGCATGTTCAACCCCCACGAAGAGTACAAGTTGAAGTACGAGATAACGAAGGAGGAGAACGTCTACAAGGGCTTCGAGGTCGCGTACGTGATTACCGTGACCAGCACCAAGGAAGGCGTGCAACCGCGCGAAATTATGGTGGCTCCTGCCGACGAGGATAAATGTTACGTGGAACGTGCGATGTGGTCGTATTTAATCGAAGACGACATAGTGACGGGCGTGTGGTCGCAGACCGGCCTGGTCGCCGAATTTCCGCTGCAATATCGGCGCGACGAAAAAGTCGTCGTACCCAGGGATGAGTTTGAGATATGTAAAAACCTCCACTTCGACAACGCGCGCGAACTTGAGCCCGAATACTGGGACGAGTATTACGCTCGGGACGTCGGCCTCGTAAAATACGTAAACGAGAAAAAGGAATACCAAGACCGGAGTTTACTGAAGCTTAAGGATTGGCGAACGGAAACTCACGAGTTGGTAGACTGTTCCGTCCCCGAATATCCCGAAGACTAGGAACCAACTTTTTAAATTGAAAAAGGCTAGTGCGAAAAAAGCGGCCGCGAAGGCCGTTTTTTTTTGGAGGGACGCCGCGGCGGTCGGTCACTTGAACAACGCCTTGACGCGGCCGAGAGAGGCCGGCGCGACGGCGTATTCCGTATCCTCGAAATATTGGACGCGGTCGTTATAGCGGTCGGCAACGTAGGCGTACAGGGCGTCTGTGCAGATGGCGATATCGCCGGGTTTGTCGAATTCGCCTTTGCCGGACCCCGGCTTTCCCCACTTCCCGAGGAAGGAACCGGCCGCCCTGAAGTACTGAATGCGGTTGTTGTCCCTTTCGGTTACGAAGACTCTACCTTTCGGACCTACCGCTATGCCGCAGGGCCGGTCGAATTGGCCGTCGCCCGACCCCTTCGACCCCCACTTACCGAGGAAGTCGCCACTCCGGGAGAAGTATTGGACGCGGTGGTTGACGGAATCGACCACGTAAACGTTGCCGTCGTCGCCAACGGCTAGGCCATCCGGGAAATAGAATTGGCCTTTGCCGGTTCCAAGTGAGCCCCATTTACTTAGGAAGGAGCCGGAAGAGGTGAAGCTTTGGACGCGGTGGTTGTTGCTATCGGCGACGTATACCGTGCCGTCGGGGGCGACGCCTATGCCGCGGGGATACGCGAATGAACCGTTGCCGGACCCGTAGGAGCCCCACCGGCCCAGGTAGGAACCGGTCGCGGTGAAGTATTGGACGCGGTGGTTGCGCCATTCGGTTACGTATACCTTGTCGTCGGGTGCAGCGGCTACGCCGACCGGTTCCAGAAATTGGCCGCTGCCCGTCCCCGGCGTACCCCACTTACCGAGGAAGGAACCGGTATCCGTGAAGTATTGAATGCGATGGTTGGTGGAGTCGGTGACGTAAACGACGCCGTTACGGGAGAACGCGACGCCGAAGGGTATTTGGAACTCGACGTTGCCCGTTCCACGCGAGCCCCACTCGCCTTCGTAGGGCCAGTCGCCTGAGGCGGGTAGAGTTATGATTGCGAACGCCGCGATCGTGAAGGTCGTTATTCGTTTCATGGCTTTTCCTCCCCTAAATCGCTCGCGTGGGCGCCTGTGTTTAGTATATACTCAAACAAAAAAGAGATTCCGTTAATGAAGGGCGCGACGCTAAATGAGGAGAGTCTGCGGAGGGAACGGGCACGTCGGCCGGGATAATTTTTTTGAGGAACGGTAAAACTTTACGCGCCCGGGCGTATGTTTAGCTTGTAAACGCTCCGGCCGCCCATATCGCCCAGGAAGAGGTAGCTGCCGTCCCAGGCCAGGCCCGCGGGGTGTTGGCCGGGCGTGCAGAACTTCCGGTCGATATCGAAATTCACCTTGCGGTGCCGGCTGAGCCAGCCGTTCCGCCAGTCCGCGGACCAGACGCGGCCGTCCGCCCTCGTCATCCCCCTGATGAATTCGTCGCCTCCGCCCACGCGCCATAGGCGCCCCGGCGACCAGTTTTTATCGAACTCGTAGACGCCGCCCGTCGCCTGGTCGAAGAGGTAGAAGGTCCCCTCGTAGAAGTACATCCCGCGTACGTCGGCCAGGCCCGTGGAGAAGCTCGCCAATTCCTCGAGGCGCGGCTGGAGGCGGTGGCGCCAGACGTTGCCCGTCGCGCCGTGGGCTATGTAAAGGTACGTGCCGTCGGTGCAGATGGCCGAGGGCGTGCCGTAGCTCGTCCCCGCGGAGGAGACGACGGAGCCGGTGGTCGGGTTTATTCGGTAAACCAGGCCGGCCCCTTCCTCGTCCACGAGCCATATGTGCCCCTCGGCGTACGTCATGTCGGCGAGGCCACGGCCCGGCACTTTAAACGTCCGTACGACTTGAAAATCCGAATAGCGCTTTTTTACTTCCGGTTCGCTCGGGCCCGCGGCACAGCTTAAGAGCAGCGCCGCCCCCAGCGCCGCGGCGCCGACGAGTTCCAACTTCCGACGGCCTTCTCTCATTCCGAAGTGGCGGTATCGGGGGCCGGTTCTTCGGCCGGCGCGGCCGTTTTCGTATTTTCGCTTTCCGCGCCGCCTGCGTCTTCCGGTTCGAAGATAAAGTACTCTTCGAACTCCTCCGTTTCCTTGCTCTCCAGCTCTTTCTCTTGTTCCGCCTTTTCCTTTTTCTTGGCGTCGTGGATACCTTGCCATATCGCGACCGTCGCGATGCCGGCGATGGCGATTAGGCCGAAGATGGGGACGCTTATTCCTTCCGAGGGCTCCTCGTGGGGGTCGGGCGTACCGGTCCCGGCCGAAGCCGCGGGCGCGCCCGTCACGACGAAGCCGCCGACGGCGAGCGAGATTATCGCGACGTACGACGCCGCCCTCTTTATAAATGGCATTGCGGGCCACCTTTCGTTCGGTAATAGTTTTGAGCTTTTTATTCCAGTATATTTTACCACCCCGACGCGGAAGAGTCAAAGGCAAATTCCGTGCTACGCGGGCCTTGCCGCGGCGGGGCCTTTCTATTATAATCCGTTTATAAAGTCGAGAGGAGACTGCATGAAGCTTCCCTGGGCGCCGCCCCGCGGCAAGGAGTTCGACGTCGTCGGCATGGGTTGCGCCGCGATGGACGTGGTCGCGGTAGTGGAACGGCTGCCCGCGGCGGACGAGAAGGTCCACGCGCTGGCGATGGAGCGTCACGGCGGCGGCCCCGTGGGCACGGCGCTTACGGTTTGCGCGCGGATGGCCTTGAAGGCCGCGTTCGCGGGCCAGGTGGGCGACGACTTCGCCGGCAAGTTCGTCGTCGACGAGTTTAAGCGGGAGGGCGTCGACCTCCGCGGCGAGGTCGTCCACCGGCATACGCAGTCGCAGATATCGCTCGTCTTGGTGGACCGGGCGACCGGGAAGCGCACCGTCATCTCGGGCCGGGGCGAGCTTGCCGACGCGGTGTGCGACCGCCTCCGCCACGAGATGGCGCGGAAGGGAAAGATCTTGCACGTCGACGGGTACGACATGGACGCGGCGATCTGCTTCGCCGACGAGTGCAAGGCCGCGGGCGGCATAGTCGTCTACGACGCCGGTTCGGTCAAGGAGGGCTCGCTCGAGCTCTTGGCTCGAGCCGACGTCGCCGTCGTCAGCCGCGTCTTTGCCGAGAAGATGTTCGGCCACGGCGACTGGGAGGCGGCGTGTCGGGGCCTTACGGAGTTGGGGCCCTCGTACGCGGGCGTGACGCTGGGCGAGCAAGGCGCCGTCGGCCTGGACGGCGAGGAGTTCTTCGAGGTCCCGGCCTTCAAGGTCGAGCCGGTCGTGGACACCACCGGCGCGGGCGACGTCTTCCACGGCGCTCTCGACGTCGCGGTCCTCAAGGGTTGGGATTTCAAAAAGTGTATGACGTTCGCCGCGGCGGTAGCGGCGATGAAGTGCCGTTCCCTCGGCGGCCGTGACGGCATCCCGAACTTCGATGAGGCGGCT
>CAZWAM010000054.1:0-3559 GCA_964631855.1 uncultured bacterium
TTAAGTTCGTCGCCCGCGAGCCGCAACGGCACCGCCAGCACCTTTTCCACGCCTACTGGCAAGAACGCCGGCCTCCTTCTCGCGCGGTTCAAAAAGAACTTCGGCGTTCGGCCGCGCGGGCGTTGGCCGACGCCGATGCGTTAGTCCTTTCGGACTACGGCGACGGCACGCTGTCCGCCCGTTTTTCGAGATGGCTTATCGACGAGAGCGGCCGTCGCGGCGTCGTCTCGGTAGCTAACGCGCGGGGCGACCTTACAAAGTTCCGCGGCACAACGGCGGCGGTGGCAAATGTGGAGGAGTTAATAGGTCTTGCCGGCCGCGGTGCCGCGGACGACTTTGCCGCGGCTATGGCCTCCGCGGCGACGAAACTCCGGGCGCGATATTTCGTCGTTACCGCGGGGAGCGAGGGGATGTTCGTTTGGCCTGTGCGGGCGCGGGTCCGGCGCCTTATGCCCGCGGCGCGGGACGTGGTCGACGTCACGGGCGCCGGCGATACCGTGACCGCGGCTCTCGCCGCGGGGCTGGCCGCGGGCGCCGGCTTAGCCGCGGCGGCGGCGTTGGCGAACTTAGCCGCGGCGGCGGTCGTGGCGCGAGAGGGAACGTCGGTTGCCGCGCCTGAAGACCTACGGCTCTTCGTGGCTTAGCGGCGGCGTTTTGACAAGTGGGCGCGGCCGTGTTAAAATAAACTAAGCTGTGAGTCCATCTATCGAAGCTGTGGTTATTGACGGAATATGTTGACGCTCGGTGAGAAGATAAAAAAGTTAAGGACCGCGCGCGGATATACGCAGCGCGCTTTCGCTCGCGAGCTCGGGATTTCCGCGGGTTATCTGAGCCAGCTCGAGATGGGTTTGCGTAAGCCGTCGCGCGAGCTTGTCCGACGGATGGCGGATGCTTTCGGAGCGTCGTTGGATTACCTCTTGCGCGAAGACGAGGGGCCGGCCGTAGAGGGCGTCCCGGAGGAGATAGTAGAGTTTTTCCGCAGCGAGCGCGTGACGGAGGGCGACCGCGAGGAGCTTTTGTCTTTTTTCCGCTTTTGGCAGGTGGAACGAGCCCGGCGCGCCAAAGCGCGCAAGAGGAAGAAGGAAAAGAAGAGCCGCTAAAGTATTCAGGAGGTCGTTATGGGTCGTAAATGGATTTGGTTGGCGGCGTGTGCTTGTGCCTGCGCGGGCGTCGCGGCCGCGGCGAACGTAGAGCTAAAACTTTCGACGCCGCGTACGGCAACCCTTAAGGAAGCCGTTTGTTTGTACGAGTCGCCGGACAACGAGTCCGTAACGATAATATGTTTGAACGCCGGAGCGCCCCTAACCCTCGTGGCCCGGCTCAAGGATAAAGAAGTCCTCGACGGCCAAGAGGGCCATTGGTATAAGGCCGAGGTAAAGGGAGGCGCGGTCGGGTGGGTTTTCAGCACCTTTTTGGAAATACTACCGGAGGGCGGCGCGGCCGCCGGCGGTTGCGACTAGCGATAGGGGGCGCGAAAATTTGGGGAGATGGCGCCGCGCGTCAAAAGCTCGAGCGCCGTGGCCCGGCGGGCGGCCGATGTCCTGAAACGTTTTGACGTCGACGCCCCGCCGGTTGCGTTGGAGGGTATTTGCCGGGCGGAAGGGATCGCCGTTTGCGTCCGCCCGTTCGATTACGTCGCGGGCGTATTCATAAACGACGACGTGTTCCCGGTAATCGTCGTCAACTCGCGGGAACGGCGCGCGCGGCAACGTTTCACTATTGCCCACGAGTTGGGCCATTATTTTTTAGGTCACCGGCGAAAATCTTTCGCCGAGCCGGCAACGGATAGTCGCCAGGAACGCGACGCCCAGCGTTTCGCCGCGTGTCTGCTTATGCCCGCGGCGTGGGTACGTCAGTATTGGCGCGCTTACAATGCTAACGTTGAAAATCGCGTCTCTATACTCGCGGGCTTATTCGACGTCTCGCGGGCGGCTTTGGAGCTACGCGTGAAGGAACTGGGCTTGGGCGGACGCGTTCGGGAAAAGCGATGAAGGCGCGGGTCACCGTCGTAGGCGGCGGGTTGGCGGGCGTAGAAGCCGCTTGGCAGTGCGCCCGCCTTGGCGTACCGGCTGAGCTTTACGAGATGAGGCCGGCGAAGTTGACGCCGGCCCACAAAACCGGCGCGCTCGCGGAGCTGGTCTGCAGCAATTCGTTTAAATCCGCGGAGGAGGGAACGGCGCCGGCGCTGTTGAAGGAGGAGATGCGGCGCCTGGGTTCGTTGACCCTCGAGGCCGCGGCGCGGTCGCGCGTGCCCGCGGGCGGCGCTTTGGCCGTAGACAGGGGCCGGTTTGCCGAGGCGGTTACGGCCGCGCTCGAGGCCCAAAACGGCGTCGACGTGACGCGAGCCGAAGTTAAAGAGTTGCCGCCCCCGCCCGGCGTCGTGGCCACCGGGCCGCTGACCTCCGCGCCGTTGGCCGAGGAGCTTGCCGCGGCCTTGGGGCGCGAAAACCTGTTCTTCTTCGACGCGTTGGCGCCCATAGTTTCCGCCGAGAGCATCGACCGGGATAAGACGTTCGAGGCCAGCCGGTACGGCAAAGGCGAGGGCGTTTACGTCAACTGTCCGCTCGCCGCGGAAGAATACCGGGCCTTTGTCCGGGCCCTCGCGGCCGCGGCGACGGCGCCGTTGCACGATTTCGAAAAGGGATTATTTTTTGAAGGATGTCTGCCGCTCGAGGAGATGGCGCGACGCGGCGAGGACGCGTTGCGCTTCGGGCCGATGAAGCCGGTGGGTTTGGTGGACCCGCGGACCGGCGCCCGGCCGTACGCCGTCGTTCAGCTCCGCGCCGAGGACGTCGACGGGACGATGTTCGGCATGGTCGGTTTCCAAACTCGGCTCAAACGGCCCGAACAACGCCGCATCTTCCGGATGATACCCGCGCTCGCGCGGGTCGAATTCCTTCGCTACGGCGCGGCGCATCGCAATACTTACGTATGCTCGCCGCTGGCGTTGGAGGCTACCACCGAGATGAGGTCCAAGCCGGGTGTTTTCGTCGCGGGCCAACTGACGGGCGTGGAAGGTTATATGGAATCGGCCGCTACGGGGATAGTGGCCGGCCTGAACGCCGCGAGGTTGTGCCGCGGTGAGGCGGCCGTTTATCCGCCCCCCGAGACGGCGGTCGGGGCGCTACTCCGGTACGTGACGACCGCTCCCCCGGCGACGTTCGCGCCGATGAACGTAAACTTCGGCCTGTTCCCGCCGCTGGCGGCGAGGCCGCGGCGGAAGAGGCACGCCGGGGTAGTCGCACGGGCGCGCCGCGCGTTCGCCGGGTGGCTGGCAAAAGTGGAGGAGGGGTCTTAGCTGGCGGCGCGTTTCACGGAAAGAGGGGTGGCCGCATTAGGTTTCTTGACCGCGGCCGTCGTTTTTTTGGCGCTGGCGGCCGCCTATTTCGACTACACAATCGACGACGCGTACATATCGTTGCGGTACGCGCGCAACGTCGCCGCGGGCGAGGGATTCGTATTCGACGACGTCGCGCCCCCCGTCGAAGGTTATACCAATTTTTTGTGGGTATTGCTCGAGGCGGCTTTTTTCGTTTTGCCGTCGCCGGGCGACGTCGTA
>CAZWAM010000054.1:3659-5788 GCA_964631855.1 uncultured bacterium
GCGTTGCTCGCGGGGCTGGCCTGGTGCGTCGCGGCGCTCGCCCGCCCGGAGGGTTTTATACTCGGGATGGCGGTTCTTATTTTAGGATTGTTTGCCGCGGCCGGCCGCCGCTCGAGGGCGAATTTCGTCGTGGCCTGCCTTTCTCTCGTTATCGCGTACGGCATATATTTCGCGTGGCGGTGGCAATACTTCGGCATGGCGTTGCCCAATACGTTCTACGCGCGCGGCGGCATAACGCCGCGCTCGTTTATCGCCCGCGTGCGAGGAGTTTTGCCGTTTTTGGCGTACGCGGCGCCGCTCGCTTTCCTCGTCGTTCGGTTCGGGCGCTTTCGGCAAGATCGTAGCGCGCGTTTTTTGACGGTCGCCGCAGCCGTCAGCCTGGCGCTTGCGTTCGTCGCTAAGCGGGAATGGATGCCAGGTTTCCGCTACGAGCTGCCGTTCGCGGCTTTTCTTTTGGTTTTGGCCGCGGGCGCCTTCGCGGCCTTTATCCGACGCCGGTCAAAGGCTGCCGCGGCGATTAGTACGGCTTTGATTTTGATTTACCTGTTTATACCCGGCGTTTTTCTTTTCAAAGAAACGTCGTATACTGCGAGGCTAAGCCGCGCGCACGTGGCCTTGGCTAAGTGGCTGGCTCGCGCGGCGCCGCCGGGAAGTTCGCTCGCCGCCTGGGATATGGGCGCCGTACCCTACTTCTCGCGACTACCGGTCATATACGACATCAACCCGGAGGGGCTGTTATCGCGCGAGACGACCCGCCGCGGTTATAACCCCGATTATTTCATCCGGCGGCGGCCTACCTTTTTTATATTGTATAGCTCCCGCGCGGACGGCGTCGCGGCGCCGCCGGGGAATTGGGCTTGGCGTTACTATCGGTCGCCGGGCTTCAGGCGAGCGTACGAGTACCTTTTCACTTTTAGTTTCCGCGAGGACTATCACCTGCGAGTTTACGTTGCCCGGGGCGTCGCGCTCTCGCCCGCCGACCTGCTCGAGGGTGCGACGTTGGCGCGGCTTAGCCGAGGCCGCGGCTAGTAAATTATTTGCCGCCGCTAAGGTTGTCTTGAAATGGGTCCGGACCGCGGCCGTTTTCTATTGCTTTGGATTTTTTTATTATTATAATCATCAACGCGTAAGGGTTAACGTAATCCCACCTTGGTTACGTTCAATATGTCGTATCCGGAAAACGTCGTTGGGCCGCGCGGCCGCATCAAAAGGCGTACTAACGTACTCGGCGTGTTTAAGTTCGTCTTAGCCGCGGCGCTGTTTTATTCGCTTTTGGACACGATATTCGTACGGTTGGTTTTTTTGAGGGGGCAATTTTCGGATTACGCGCTCCATACGTATTTCGCCCGGTCGTACGTTCTTTACGCTATTTATTTGGGCGCGGCCGCGGGCGTGGCTGCCCTCCTCGGCCTTTTGGTTAAAAAACTATGGCCGCGGCCGTGGCCCGGCGTCGCCGCGGTCGCCGCAGGCGGCGCGTTATGCGCCCCCGTCTTTGCGCTCGCCGTGTTGGCCAACCGGGCGTTCGCTTTGACCATTACGCACCCGGCGATGCTCGCCGTGGACTTTTTGGTATTGTTGATATGGCTAACTTTGTCAACTTACGTAGGTGGGAGGGTTTATAACCGGCTCGGGCCGGCGCCTCGCGGCGCGCGGCGTTTCGTCTGGGCCGCTTTGGGATATGGCGGGGCGTTATTATTCGTAGGTGTATTGTTGGGGATAGTCATTCTACCGGCCCTAAGCCGGCCGCCGGCGCCGGAGCGCGGGATGAACGTTCTGCTCATTACCATCGACACGCTACGTTGGGACCGTTTGGGGTGTAACGGCTACGAACGGGTGAAGACGCCTCGCCTCGACGGCTTCGCCGCCTCGGCGACGACTTTCGAAAACGCTTATTGCAGCTCGCCTTGGACGTTGCCGTCAATGGCGAGTATGATAACGGGCCGTTATCCCGCGGTATGCGGGGTGGACGAACTCCACCGGTTGCGTCCGGGTATACCGGCGCTTGCGGAGACCCTCCGGTCCCGCGGATACCGGAACGAGGCTTACGTTACGAATATCTTTATGTATCCCGAATACGGCTACGCCGACGGCTTCGACCTTTATTTAATGAACGGCGATAGGCCCTGGCT
>CAZWAM010000054.1:5888-15917 GCA_964631855.1 uncultured bacterium
TTCGGAAGAATTATCGACGCCCTTGCCGAAGAGGGATTGGACCGCAATACCATGGTATTCGTCTTGAACGACCACGGCGAAGAATTTTACGACCACGGCTCGTACGGCCACGGCCATACGTTATACCCCGAGCTTATCGATATGGTCCTCATAGCGCAGGTCCCGGGGCAAAAGTTCCCGCCGGCCGCCCGCGGCCGCTATATAACTCACGTCGATATTATGCCGACGATCCTTGACGCGCTGGGGATTAAACCGCCCGCGGAGTTGGACGGCCGCTCCATCCTAAAGGAAAACCCGGCTTCGGGCGATAATGGCCGTGCTTTTTCGGAGGCGTTGCAAAGTGGCCCCGATAGGAAGGCGGTCCGGCGGGACGGATGGTTGTTGATCGTCGACGCTGAGACGGATGGAAGGGAGCTTTACGATTTGGCGGAGGACCCCGGCGCCCGAGAGAACCTCGCGGCTCGAGGTTTGGCGATCGAGGAAGAATTGAGCCTCGAGCTTAGCCGGCACGTAGATGCCACCGAAGAAAAAGTCCGCGCGTTAGGCCGTGCGGCGACGATAGCGGTGTCCGAAGAACGTAAGGCGCGTTTGCGCGGCCTGGGATATATAATGCCTTGACCGTTATCCTATTGACACCTTTGCGTTGTAAGTATTATATTAATAATAAACTAAGCCCGTTTCGTACCTGCTCGTGACGAGAGGAAAAGGATTGCTATGGCTTCGCCGCGGTTGACGTTACGGTTTCAGTTATTCGCGATATTCGTGGTTTATGTCGCGGTTGTACTGGCGCTGGCCGCGGCGGCTCAGTTCACCGGTTTTTTGGGTCTCGTAGTTGCGACCTTTTTAGTTATCGTTTTGGGCGCCGCGGGGATATTCTGGTGGTTGGACAGGCGGTTTTTACGGCCTATCCGCGGCGCCGTGCGTGTGCTCGAGAATATGGCCTCCGGCGACTTGATGCTCAGGTCGCGCCCCCGGACCGACGACGAGGTGGGGCGGCTTTACCGCGCTATCGACGGCACGGCCGACAGCGTTCGCCAGATATTGGCGGGCATAAAACAAGCCGCGCTCGATCTTAATAGGGGAACCAGCGAGATCCTCGCCTCCATCGTTCAACAGAGCGCCGGCGCCAGCGAACAGGCGTCGTCCATAAGCGAGACGAGCACTACCGTCGCCGAAGTCAAACAAACCAGCGAACAGGCGGCAAGTCGTGCCCAGGACATCGTCGGCGTCTCGGACCAATCCGCGGAATTTTGCGCGGAGGGGGAGGCGTCGGTCGAGAAGACCGTCGAGGAATTCGACCTCATAACCAACCAGGTGGAGAAAAGCGCCGTCAGCGTTCTAACCCTATCCGAAAAAACGCAGCAGATAAGCGAAATACTGCGGACCGTTCGGGAGCTCGCGGAGCGTTCCAACATACTATCCTTGAACGCGTCTATCGAGGCCGCCCGCGCGGGCGAGGCCGGCAAAGGTTTCGGCGTCGTCGCGGTCGAGGTCAAAAACCTTGCGGACCAGTCGAAGGCCGCGGCGTCGCAGATTCAGGAGATATTGAACGAAATACAGAGCGCCGCTAATACCTCCGTGATGGTGGCGGAAGAGGCGTCGAAGAGAGTGGATAGCGGCAAGGAGATCGTAGGCGTTCTCCGCGAGAGGATGGAGAACCTGACCGAGGCCGTGGCGACGGTAAGGCGCTCGGCGAAACAAATCGCTTCCTCCTCGAACCAGCAGAGCATCGGGATGGAGCAAGTCGCGCTCGCGATGGAGAATATCAACCAGGTCGCCGCGGAGAGCGTCACGAGCGTAAAGGAAATCGAAGAAGCCGCCCGCGGCTTGAGCGAGTTGGGCGCCGGCCTTAACGACTTGACGGGCCATTACCGGCTGGAACCTTAGGATACTCCGGGTGAACGACACGCCGCAAGATTCGATGCAGGAAATCTTCGCCCTTTTCCGGGCGGAGGGCGCGGAGCACGTGAACCGCATAACCGAGCTACTTCTCGCTTGGGAGCGGGGGAGTATTGACGCCGCGGGCCTGGAGGAGCTATTTCGCGCCGCGCACAGTTTGAAGGGGGCCGCGAGTACCATCGGCGTGGACAACTTGGCCGAGATAGCGCACGCGATGGAGGACGTTTTCGGAGCGGCTAAGCGCGGCGAGATTAAATACGACGCGGCCGTAAGCAACGAGATTCTGGCCGCTTTGGACGCGGTTACGGCCATACTTGAACGGGCGGCGCCGGGCGAGGTTGAGGAAGACGTCGAAGCTCGCGCCGTGGCGGCGCGCGTAAAGCGGCTATTGGAAGCCGGGACCGAAGGCGAGGGTCCGCCGCCCGCTGAGACGGGCCCGGCGGAGGAGAAAAAGACGGTAACCGCTACGCTCGAGCCGGATGCGGGCGTCGTTCGCGACGCGGTCAAAGGCAAAGGCCGGCCGAAGGGCGAGGAGACGGTGCGCCTGCCGGTCGATAAGTTGGATGCGGTAATTAACCGTTTTTCCGAGTTGTGGGAGGAGAAGTTTCGCAACGACGATTTTGCGCTTCGGATGCACGAGGCGGCGCTATCGGCGCGCGCGGCCAGCAAAGCGCTCAACGAGGCCGCGGATTCATATCGAAGCCGGGCGGACGCCGCGGATTTTTCGCGGCAAGTAGAGCGAGCTGCGGCGGCGCTCGGCGCCGTCCACCGCGAATTGCGCACTGTCGATTTCGATTTCGAAGCCGCGGGGAAGAGGTTCGAGCTCGATTTGGCGAGTTTCGGCGACGAACTCGGCCGGCTTCGGATGGCGCCGCTCCGCGGGTTGTTCAGGAGTTTTCGCCGGCCGGTACGTGACCTGGCGGTTAAATTGGGCAAAAACGTTCAGTTGGACATAATAGGGGAGGATAACGAACTCGATAAAGCTATAATCGAATTTATTAAAGATCCGCTCAACCATATTCTTAGGAACGCCGTCGACCACGGCGTTGAAGATGAGGAAACGCGGCGGGCCGCGGGTAAGCCGCCCGCGGGGAGGGTTCTGATCTCGAGTACGCGCGTGGGATCCCGCCTCCTCATAGAGGTTGAGGATGACGGCCGCGGCATCGATTTGGATGCGGTGAAGGAAGTTGCGCTCGCGGCCGGCGTCATCCGGCCCGAGGCCGCGGAGGCGATGAGCCCGGAAGAGGTCGCGCGGTTGATATTTGAGCCCGGCGTTACGACGAAGGCCGAGGTTACCGAGTTCGGAGGCCGGGGCGTAGGTCTCGACGTGGTTACCGCTAACGTCGCCGCTTTGGGTGGTACGTTCGACGTTTGGTCGGAGGCGGGCGTAGGAACCCGGGTCAGCATTCAAATACCGTTGACTATAGCGACGGCGCGCGGAATGTTGGTTGAGGCCGCGGGGGCCAAGTTTATTGTCCCCTCGAGCGCGATACGGCGTGTGGATTTGGTTTCGGCCGCGGACTTCGAGACGGTCGAGGGCAAGCTGGTGCTGAGGGACCAGGGTCGGGTGTACGCGGCCGGCGAGCTGTCGACGATACTGGAGATGGGCGATGACCGGGGCCTCGAAAGCCGACCCACCGTACTGCTCCTGTCGTCGCCCGCCGGCGAGGCGGTCCTGATCGTTTCCGCGGTATGGGGCGAAGGCGAATTCCTGACGAAAGACCTTGGGGCGGCCGCGTCGCTGATGCCGTACTTCAGCGCGGCGCACGTAACGGGTGAGGGCGAGGTCGTTCTTATCCTCAACGTCGACGCTTTGGTGAGGGAGATAATACGGGCCGAGGTCGCGTTGCGCGCGGCCGCGGCGCCCGCCGCCGAAGTCCGGAAACGTAGCGTCCTTCTGGTAGACGATTCTTTGACGACGCGGGCGCTGGAAAAGAACATCCTGGTGGCGGCGGGTTACGAGGTTGCCGTAGCGACGGACGGCGTAGAGGCGTTGCAGGTATTGGCGGAGGTCCCGTGCGACATCGCCATCGTGGACCTCCAGATGCCGAGGATGGACGGATTCGAGTTAACGCGGCGCATACGGGCGTCCGCCGAATACCGCGACTTGCCCGTGGTCGTGGTGACTTCTCTCGACGCGGAAAGGGATATGGTCCGTGGCTTAGAGGCGGGCGCGGACGCCTACATCAGAAAGAGCCATTTCGATCAACGTGAGCTGCTTTCGGTTATCGAGCAATTTATCTGAAGGGTAACGCCGTAATGGAGGAACGAATAAAGCCGATAAGGGTTCTCGTGGCGGAAGATTCCGCCGTCGTGGCGCGCGTTCTGGTTGACGTTCTGAACACGGACCCGTATATCGAGGTAGTCGGCATAGCGTACGACGGGGCCGAGGCGGTCGCGATGACGAAGTCGCTTAAGCCCGACCTTATAACGATGGACGTGCGGATGCCGAAGATGGACGGCCTCGTCGCGACGCGTAAGATAATGGAGGAGGTCCCGACGCCCATCGTAGTCGTAAGCGCGGGCGTGAATATCCGGGACATGAATATTACCTTCGAGGCGTTGCGCGCGGGGGCGCTCGAAATAATCGAGAAGCCGCGCGGCATCGGCCAGAAAGACTACGAGGCGGTCCGCGGACGGCTCATCAGGGCCGTAAAGGCGATGAGCGAGGTTAAAGTCGTCCGCCGGATGCCGGAGGCGAGGTTGCGGCGGCGTTCGCGCTTACCGAAGGCGGTGTTGCGGCGTGGGGAGACCAGCCGGTTTGTACTTATTGGTAGCTCGACCGGCGGGCCGGGGGCACTCGAGAAAATAATCTCGCGTCTACCGGCCAATTTTCCCGCGCCCGTATTGGTAGTTCAACATATAGCGCCCGGCTTCGTCGCCGGCCTCGCCGAGTGGTTGAGCCAAGGTTCGGCGGTTAACGTCAAGGTCGCCGAGGCGGGGGACGAGCCTACGGCGGGCACGGCCTATTTCGCTCCGGACGACTATCATATGATAATCGACCAAGACGGGCGAATCGCGCTGGACGGCGGCCCGCCCGCGCGGGGCCATAAGCCTTCGATTGACCGCCTGTTCGCGGCCGCGGCGCGGGCGTGGGGGCCGCGCTGCGTCGGCGCTTTGCTCACGGGTATGGGGACCGACGGCGTAGCCGGCCTGGAGGAGGTCACGCGTGCCGGCGGCGCCGCGCTCGCCCAGGACGAAACGAGCGCCGTCGTATACGGGATGGCCAAGGAAGCGGTCGCCGCGGGCGTAGTGGACAAAGTGCTCCCGCTCGAGGATATCGCCGCGGAAATCATTTCCCTTGCCGCTTAGCTCGGACGAGGGTTGCGACCCGCCATGAAGGAACGTAAAAAAATCTTATTGGTCGACGACACCGACACCATCTTGTTATTTCTGAAGACCCTTCTCGCCGGCCAAGATTTCGACTTTTTAACGGCCAAGAACGGCGCGGAGGCGGTCGAAAAGACGCGCCAGGAGCGGCCGGACCTCGTATTGCTCGACGTTTTTATGCCCGTTATGGACGGTATCCAAGCTTGCCGGATAATAAAGGGCGACCCCGAAATCAAGGACATTCCCGTGGTAGTCGTAACGGTCCGCAGCGAGGCCGAGAACGTCGAACGTTGTTTCGAAGCCGGCTGCGACGATTATATATTTAAGCCCATAAGGAAGTTGGAACTGCTCGACAAAATAAACCGGTTGCTGCATCGCGGCTGAGGGCGCGGCCGCGCCGAGGAGCGGGTTGAGGTAACATGACCGAAGGTGGCAAAGACAAGGGCGGACAAGGAGAGTATTTACTTCAAATATTCGAGCGAGGGAAGGCGTTCACGGAGCAACTGCTCAAGGAGAACGCGGCCCTTCGCGCCGCCATCGGACGTTTGCAAAAACAGGTCAGCGAAGGGCCGGGCTTCGGGGCGCCGGCCGGGGGCGCGGCCGAAATTAGAAAGCGGTACGATGAGCTCAACGCCGCTTACGATGGTTTGCGCGACCGCTACCGGAAGTTGGCCCGGGAGCTGAACGCCATCAAAATGGAGAATATCGACTTCGCGAAGAAATACGTGGAAATAGAAGAACAGAACACCAGCCTGGCCAACCTTTACGTCGCCTCTTATCGACTTCATTCCACCCTCGACTTTGCCGAAGTTTTACGAATCGTCGTCGAAATAGTAATCAACCTTATCGGCGCAGAGAAGCTCGGCGTCTTCATATTCGACGAGGAGACGGAACGTTTGGAGTGCGTCGCGCACGAAAGCCTTACGCCGCAGGAAAGACGCTCCATCGTAATCGGCGAGGGCCTTCAGGGAAAAGTCGCGGCGCTGGGCGAATCGTATTACATTACGGACGACGAAAAGCAGCGCCGGGCGGAAAAGGCGGGCGAGCCGATAGCTTGCATCCCCGTAAAGATCCAGGACCGTTTGATCGGCGTAATATCCATATATCGCCTGTTGCGCCAGAAGGACGGCTTCACCTCCATAGATTTTAAGCTCTTTGACTTGTTAGCGGGACACGCCGCGACGGCGCTTTATTCCTCGCGCTTGTACGCACTCTCCGAGCGGAAGCTCAAAACGGTGCGTTCGTTCTTGGATCTCTTAAAGATCCCGCGCGACGAGGAATCCTCTCGGTTTTATCCCGCTAGTTGATCGGTTCCGGGGAAGCGAAAGGCGCGTACGCATAGATGCAATATGTCGTTGGAATTTACTGACCGTCTTGCGACGAAGGAGGCAAAGTTTATGTTGAGGCAGTGTTTGTTCCTTACCGCGGCGCTCTTTATTGCCGGCGCCGCCCTCGCGGACATATCTATCGTCTCGTCTTGGCCTTCGCCCGCTCAGAAGCCGTACGGCGTCACGTACGACGGCTCGTATATTTGGGTGTCGTGCGACGAGACCGGCAAGGAGATCATGTTCAAGTGTGCGCCGACATCGGGCAGCGTCGTTTCGTCCTTTAAGGTAAATACCACCGGCCTGTTCGGTTGCGCGTACGACGGGTCGTATTTGTGGTATGACGCCCTCGACGAAAAGTTGGAATATTACTTGTATCAGGCGACGGATACGGGTTCGGTTTTGACGTCGTGGAAATCGCCGTTGCCGCGAACCGTGGGCGCCGCGTGGGACGGCACCTACCTTTGGCTGAGCTCTTATTTCGGCATTTTGGGTTGGGCGACGACGACGGGGTCTTTGCTCGGCTCCTTCGATACCATCTGGCGGCCTACCGGCGTCGCCTTCGACGGCTATTACCTGTGGACCGCGGAATACAATCAGCCTACGCTCTACCGGTTGACGACGGCCGGTTCGGTCGTCGCGTCGCATTTGTTCCCGAAAGGTGAGCCGTGGGGCCTGGGCTTCGACGGCGAATACCTTTGGGTAACGAATAAAGGAGGCGACGGCGAGGTATACAAGGTCGATTTCGGCGGTTACCCCGCGGTGGAGGCGGCGTCGTTCGGCCGCGTCAAGGCGCTCTTCCGTTAGGTATTTTTAACGAAAATAACCGGCTCGTCGAGCCGGTTTTTCAATACGTGGGTGCCGGGTTAATGGCCGGAATCAGCTTTATACGGGCGGTATATTTTTACTTCGTGGCGGGAACCGTCGGCCACGTAGATGGTACCGTCCGGCGCGACGGCGAGGCCGGCGGGCGAGGTTAGCGGGAGTTCAATCTCCGCGATAAGTCTCCCGTTGGCTGCCAACCTCGCCACGGAATGTTCTTGCGCGCCCCCCGCTCCCGTCCGCATGCCGAGGACGAAGAAGTTCCCCGCCGGGCCGAACGTTACTTCCGTCGCCGCGAAGGTTTCGTCTTCCGAGGCCGTTAAATGGGAGAGTTCGCGGTCGTAGCCGGAATAAAATAAAACTTCCCCCGTAGGCCCGGGCGCCAAAGCTACGCCTCCGTCGGCGGCGATCGCGACGTCCAGGATCGGGCTGGTTTCGGGTCCTTCCCCCCATACTTCCAGAAGCGCTCCTTCCGGTGAAAAGATCAACAGGCCGCCGGCTTCCGCGTCGGATACGTAGATTTTGCCGTCGGGCCCGGCGGCGACGCCGAACGGCGCGGCCAGTATTCCATCCCCGACGGTCCTCGTGAAACGGCCGTCCGGCCCGAAGACCGAGACGCGTCGCGTACCGAACTCGGCTACGTAGATTTTGCCGTCGGGGCCCGTCGCGACGTCCGTAGGTACGAATAGTTCCCCCGGCGCTTTCCCCAAGCCGCCTATGCCGCCTATATATAAGCCGTCGCGGTCGAAGACCTGGACCGCGCTGTTTAGGGACGAATCGGCGACGTAGATTCGGCCGCCCGGGGCGACGGCTATCGCCGCGGGCTCCCACGAATCGCCCGGGGCGTTAAGGCGCCCGACCTCGACGTAGGATTGGGCGGTTTTTTCCGGCCCGCACGATAACGCAAATAAGAAAGCCGCTATGGTATAATAAAATTTCATAAAATAAGTTTACGCTCGATATTATAAATAACCGGCCAACGTGTCAAGTGACATTCCATTCTATTTCTATGGAGATAAAAAACCGACTGTTGGGTGGTCTTAGCGGCATTCTCGCCGGTTCGTTGTCGCGGGCGGGGAAAGTTGCCAAAGCCGAATTGGGTTGCGTCGCGGTAGCGCCCGTGGTCATCCTCCCGGCAACGAGGGCGATGGCGTCGCGGTTAGTCAAGTCGCTTCGAAGGCGCAAAAGGCGCGGCGATACTTACCGCGGGAAAATAGGCGGGCTCGACGTCTCGGTCGTGAATACGGGCGTCGGCACGCCCTCCGCCGAGGGAAAAGTCTTGGCGTGCTTGGGCCTCGGCGCGAAAGTTCTGTTGCGTTTCGACTTATGCGGCGGCCTCGACGCGGGTATGATGGTCGGCGACGTCGTCGTCGCGGAGCGCGCCGTCCCGTTCGACAATACGACCCGGCTAATAAACGGCGGCGAGGAGGTTTCCGCGTCGCCCGTGCTCGTGGGGGTCGCGGCCGACGTTTTGGCAAATGCCCGTCGCGGCCTTCGTTACCACGACGTCGCGGTGGCGACCGTGGATACTTTTCACCATCAGACCGAAGAGATGCACCGGGAGTGGGGAGGGAAGGCCGCGGCGGTCGACATGGAGACGAGCGTAATCTATTGCCTCGCGCGGCGCGAGGGCGCGCACGCTCTCGCCGTGATGGCCGTCAGCGACGTGCGCTCGAGCGGCCTCGACCCCTTCGGCGACGGCCCTTTCCCCTACCAAGACCTATACCAAGCCCTCGACGACCTCGCCTTCCTCGCGGTGGAAATCGTTAGGAAGTTGCCGGCTGCTTTAGCGCCGCTCGATTAATGCGTCGAAAGGCCATTACGCCGAAGAAGTTAATTGAGGGTTTAAGGGCGCGCCTTGGCGCCGCCGCGGTCCTGGAGGGACTCGAGGACCGTTACGTACACTCCTTCGACGCGACGGCGACTCCCGTCCTGCCAGACGTCGTCGTAATCCCTTCGGCCGTTGACGAGTTGGCGTGGGCGTGTGAAACGCTGTGGGCCGCGGGCGTGACGATCACGCCGCGGGGCGCCGGGACCGGGTACGTGGGCGGCGCCGTCCCCGCGCGCGGCGGCGCGGTCGTGGTCTGCGACCGGCTTAAGGGTATCGGGGAACCGCGCGAGGGCGTCGTCGAAGTAGAGCCGGGCGTAGTCGGCGACGACCTGGGCAGATTTTTAAGACCCTTGGGCATGTTTTATCCGGTCGACCCGGCGAGCGCTGAGGCGTCGACGTTGGGAGGCCACGTCGCCGCAAACGCGGGCGGGCCGCGCGCGCTGAAGTACGGCGTAACCGGCGATTATGTCCGGGCCGTCGAAGTAATAAGCCCTGCGCGCGGCCGGGAAGTTTATCGCGACGAGCCGGGCAAGGCCGACGTGCTCAGCATCCTCGTGGGGTCCGAAGGTACGCTGGCGGTTTTCCTAAGGATATGGCTTCGGGTATTGCCGGCGCCGGAAACTTCCGCGGCTACGGTAGCGACGTTCGACGACGCGGAAGCGGCGGCCGAGGCGGCCAACGAAGTATTGCGCGCCGCGGTCCTACCCGCCAAGCTCGAGTTTCTGGACCGGCGTTGCATAGCATGTGTTAACGCTAAAGAGGCCGGGACGTTTGACGACAACGCGGCCGCGGTGCTGATGTTCGAGTTCGACGGCTCGAGCG
>CAZWAM010000055.1:0-15765 GCA_964631855.1 uncultured bacterium
ATAAAGATATAGGAGGAACGATGGCCGAAATCCACCTCGACCCGCGCACGCGCCGCGAAGTCGACCCGGATCTGCTCAGGCTCCAAGACCGCATCAACCACGACTTCGACTTCGAGGAGGTCGTGGCCGAGATATTTTCGCTGCTCGAGCGCAGGACCAACCTCCGCGGCTGCCGCCTCTCCGTGCTGGGGCGGGACCTCAATAAAAGGCTGCTCGTCGAATCGGCGACGATGCCCAAGAAGGGTAAGACGCGCCGCTGCCCCATATTATCCTATCCGCTGCCCCTCACCAACGACGAGATCCGCCACACGTTGGATATATACGCGTTCGAGGCCGCCCAGCTTAACCTCCCGGAGTCGGACGTGTTGGAAAGATGCCTCGACTTGCTATATCAATCCGTCAATAAAGATTACCACGAAAGGGATTACCTGACGGGCCTCTACAACCGCCGCGGCCTCGAGCCCCGCCTGGCGCGCTTCTTCGCCGAGGCCAAGCGCGACGAGAAGCCGGCCGCGGTGCTTATGCTCGACCTCGACCACTTCAAGAAGGTAAACGACGCGTACGGCCACCCGGTAGGGGACCTGGTTCTGTTCGAGTTCGCGGGCTTGCTTGCGGACGTCGCCGCCGGGTTTTTGGCGGGCCGTTGGGGCGGGGAAGAGTTCGTCGTGGTTTTTCCGGATGCGGACCGGGACCCGGCTTTGGCCGCGGCCGAGGATATACGCGCGAAGACGGAAAAGTTAAAGATATGGGTGGACAAGAGCGCCGGTAAATTCGTATCGCCTACTTGCTCGATAGGGGTTGCGCTTTTTCCGCGCCACGCGGACGAGGTGGAAACGCTCATCCATTTCGCGGACGTGGCGCTGTACGAGGCGAAGAACGGGGGCCGCAATCGCGTCGAGCTGTATCCACTCGACGCGCCGGACGTTCGCTTGCGGAAGCTGGGCGCCGCGGTCGAAAGGGAGCCCGTACCCCTTCGCGACCTCGAGAGCGAGTGTGAAATTATATCGCTCAAAAGCCGCGACCTTGTCAAGGGTTTTCCCCTGGCCGTCGCGGTGGCGGGGCCGCGCCTCTTTATTCTGGACGGGCAGACGAAGAAAGTATACGTCTACGACGGCGCCGCGAAAAAGTTCGCCGCCGAGTTCGGCGGCCCGGGGGACGAACCTCACCAGCTCGAGGGCCCGGTAGACCTGGCCGTCTCCCCCGACGGCCTCGTACTCGTGGTGGACGCGCCGGACCACGTCGTAAAAATGTTCGACGCAAGCCGCGGCTTCGTCGGCTTCATCGGCGGCCGCGACGCCGAGGGCGCGCCCATCTTGGGTTATATCAAGGGCACGTTCAACGAGCCGGTGGCGGTGTCGGTGGACGGCGAGGGCCGGATATTGGTGGCGGAGCGTATGAACCGCCGCGTCCAGAGGTTCACGGCCGCGGGCGAGTTCGACGGCCTGGAGGTCCCGCTAGACGCCGCGGACGTCGCGCCCCCGTACCAACCGGACCCGCGCGACGTGGCCGCGGACGGCGCGGGGAATATATACGTCTTGGACGCCGGCAACAGCGTGGTGCAAAAATTCGACGCCGACGGGCATTACGTAAAGGCGCTCGGCGGCCCGGGGCCGGCGGCGGGGGCGGGCCGCTTCAAGGGCATCACGGCGCTTGCCGTGGACCGCGAGGGCAGTCTGGCGGCGAAGCTCGGGGAGGCGGGCGTCGCGATACCGGGCGGCGCGTCGGAGGCCGTCGTTACCGCCGAGGCGGGCGACGTCAACCGCCTCCAATTCTTCGGGCCCGACGGGACCTTCCTCGGCCTTCTGGACTTCGCCAAGATAGGCCTTAAGTTCGGCAACCCGGTGCGGCCGGGGCGGCTGACGGTCACGGCCCGCGGGAACATCTACCTGGTTGACCAGGAGAACGCGGACATACTCCAGCTTAGCTTCGCGGGCGAAAGCTATTAGGCGGGGAGCGCCAGGCAAGCCAGACGCGACGCAACGTAGAAAAGCCTACGGAACGTAGCGGGCGGCGGGGAGGCGACGTCGCTTAGGATAGCCTCGAGCAAAGATAGGGAGGCGAGCGCGGCGCCGACGAGCCGGCCGCGCAAAGTGTTAAGCGGGATCGCCCGGCCGTCGCTTTTCTTTAGCGCGCGGGCGCGACCCAATATGTCTTTTTTGCGCACGGGCTCGTCGGCGTAAGGTGAGCCGTCGCCTTTCGTAATATAAAAACCGAGGCGCTTGCGGACGACGCGGTGCATTACCGCCCGCGGACCCGCTATCGCCGCGACGACGTCGCCGAAGCGGGGGGCCCGCCTCCCGAGCGGCTCGACGATGAACGTGTCCCCGGGGCGGGCGAGCGGCGCCATCGACGCGCTGGTAACCGTCGCGCGGTATTGGCCTCGGGCCAACTCGCGCTTCACAATCTCGGCGACCGCCCAAACGCGGGCTTTCGCCCTCGGCGTAATCGTCGTCTTCAACTCTTAAATTTTAACACAATAATAATTTTTACGAAACCTAAGGCAGGGTGGAATATGGCGGTAGTAGAGGTTACGGTAGTACCGCTCGGGACGGCCGGGCCGTCGCTCAGCGCGTACGTAAGAGGCGTCCTTAGCGTATTGGAACGCCACCCGGAGGTCAAGGCGCAGGTCGGCCCGAACGGGACCGCGCTCGAGGGCGGCCTCGACGAGCTCTGGCCCGTGATCCGCGAGATGCACGAGGCGCCGTTCGCCGCGGGCGTCCAACGCGTCCTGACGCTCGTGAACGTGGACGACCGGCGCGATAAGGCCGTCACGCTCGAGGGGAAGGTTGCCGCCGTCGCGGGATAAGCGGCGAAGGCCGTCGGGGCCGGGGGTCTTTACGCGGGCGGTCGCGGCCCATTACGACGCCTGGTTCGGAACGCCTCCCGGCCGCTACGCCGAGGAGCTGGAGAACGAGCTCGTGTGCCGGGCCGTCGGCGACCTCGGCGGCCGGCGCATCCTCGACGTTGGTTGCGGGACCGGCTTGCACTTGAAGCTCTTCGCCGACGGCGGCGGCCGGGGCTTTGGCCTCGAGCCGTCGTGGGATATGGTAGCCCGGGCGCAAGAAAGGTTGCGAGGGCGCGCCGTTTATCTTGTTCAAGGCCGCGCCGAGGCGCTGCCTTTTCGCGACGACGCTTTCGACGTAGTTGCGATGATAACTTCGGCTGAGTTCGCGGCCGACGCACGCGCGGCGTTCGCGGAAGCCGCGCGGGTTTGTGCGGGACGCCTCGTCGTCGCGGTGCTCAACGCCTGGTCGATTTCCGCGGCCTTGCGGAGGGTGAAGAGAAACGTGAGGGCCACGCTCTTTCGCGCGGTTCGCTTCTACGGCCCGCTCGAGCTGCGTCGCGTTTTAGGGGCCTACCTGGCGCGGCCCGCCGAGACGGCGTCGACGTTGCATTTCTTCCCATTTTACTGGGGGCGGCTTCGGCGGGCCCTCGCGGCGGCGGACCGCTGGTTGACCGGGCGCGGCGGCCTTTTGGGAGCTTTCCTCGTGGCCTGGGGAGACGTGGGGCGGGTTAAAGCGTGAAATACGGCGCGGTACTCCTGGTATTTTTGCCGGCGGCGGCGGCCTCGCTATACCTGGGCGGGCCGGCGATATTTACGTTCTTCGCGGCCGCGGCCGCTTTGGTCTACCTGGCGGCGGTTATGGGTTGGGCGACGGAGGTTTTGGCCGCGCGCGCCGGCCCCACCGTCGGCGGCCTGCTCAACGCGACCCTCGGCAACGCCGCGGAGTTCATAATAGCGCTCGTCGGCATACGCGCCGGCCTCGCGGTCGTCGTCAAGGCCTCGCTGACCGGTTCCATACTGGGCAATTCCCTGCTCGTATTGGGAGCCGCTTTCTTGGCGGGGGGTTTACGTTACAAGGCGCAAAAGTTCAACGCCCGCGCCGCGAGCATGGGGGCGACGTTGATGGTGGTGGCGGTGTCGGCCCTCTTGATGCCCTCGCTGCTGCACCTCATCGGGCGCGCGGGGGAGGTCTCGGAGCACCGCCTCAGCCTCGCGATCTCGACGGTCCTGCTCGTCGCTTACGGCGCGAGCATCGTCTTCTCGTTCGTCACCCACCGCCACGCATTCCCGCACCGCGGCGAGGCCGGGGGGGGCGTTCGCGGCCGACCTTTCGCCCGGGCCTCGGCGGTACTCGTATTGACGACCGCGGGGATCGTCGCGGCCGCGGAAATATTGGTGCGCGTTATCGAACCGGTGGCGCACACGCTCGGGTGGGGCGAGGTCTTCATCGGCATCGTCGTCGTCGCGGTGGCGGGCAACGCCGCGGAACATTTCGCGGCGATCCTCGCGGCCTGGCGCAACCGCATGGACCTCGCGCTCACGATAACCCAAGGTTCGTCGATGCAGATAGCGCTATTGGTCGCGCCGCTCGTGGTAATCATTAGTTACTTTTGGCCCAACCCGCTCGACCTCATCTTCACGCCCCTCGAGGTCGCCGCGGTGGCGGTCTCCATGCTCATAGTGTCGCTTATAACCGCCGACGGCGAGAGCAACTGGTTCGAGGGCCTATTGCTTTTGGCGTTATACGCCATTCTCGCCGTTACGTTCTTCTTCGCCGGCTAGTATAGTATGGAAAAAGATATTCTTTTGCGCGACGTAGGGGAAGCGGGCATCCTGGCCCGGATATTCGAGCGGCTGCCGGCCGAGGGGGCGGGCATCCTCGTCGGCCCGGGCGACGACGCCGCGGCGCTGGTCGGCAGCGGCGACGACGCCGTCGTCTTCGCCTCGGACGCGATGGTCGAGAACGTCCACTTCGACCTCGCCTTCATGACGCCCGCCGACGTCGGTTGGCGCCTTACGTGCGCCAATCTGTCGGACCTGGCGGCGATGGGGGCCGAGCCTTGGGCGGCGGTAATCTCGCTTGCCGCGCCCGGCGCGACGCCCGCGGCGACCATAGAGGGGTTTTACGACGGCGCGGCCGAACTTGCCCGCAGAGAAGGGCCGGCACTCGTCGGCGGCGACGTCGTCGCGAGCCCGGCGTCGTTATTTTTGGCGATGGCGATATTGGGCAAGGCCGCGGGAGGTAGGGTCTTGACGCGGCGCGGGGCGTCCCCCGGCGACCTCCTGATGTTGAGCGGCCGGCTGGGTTTGGCGCAGGCGGGCCTCCACGTACTGGCCGGCGAAGGAGAATGCCGGCCTTCGGTCGCGGAGGGGGCGACGGCGCGGTACCGGCGGCCTACGCCCCGACTCGAGTTGGGACGGTGGCTCATTAGGGGAGGTTGCGCTACCGCGGCCATCGACACCTCGGACAGCCTTTCCATATCCGCGGCCCACCTCGCCCGCGCGTCGGCGGTGGGCGTGACGGTCGAGGCGGCGTTATTGCCGGTCGCCGCGGCAGCGCGAGAGGTCGCGGCGTCCAGGGGCGAGGACGTCGTCGCGTACGCGACGGCCGCGGGCGAAGACTTCGAGTTATTGTTTACGTGCCCGGCGGCCGAGGCCGCGGCGGTAACGAATGTCGCCGCGGGAAAAGGCTTGCCCGTTACGCGAATAGGCGTGATTACGGAAGTTGGGAGGGGCGCTTTGCTCGCGCGCGACGGCGACGTTGAGCCGCTCGCGCCGGAAGGGTTTACTCACTTCTGAGTCTTTCGGGGCGGCGGGAGGGAGAGTTGGCGGTAGGTTTTTTCGGCGATTTTGAAATAGGCGTCGTTTTGGGGGTCGACGGCGATTGCTTCGTCGATATCCGCTTTGGCCTTCTCGTAATTTTTATAGGAGAGATAACATTCGGCGCGGCCGGCGCGAGCCTTGCCTTTGTAAAGAGGATGCGCCCTACCTTCTATTACCTTGTCGAAGTACTGCTCCGCGTCGCGGTATATTACGGGTTTCTTTGTGAGGTAATAATAACCTACCCAATAGTTGAACGCGTCGTGGGATACGAGGCCCCGGGCCTCGCGCGTGTAAAAAGCCAGCGCGCCTTCCGGTTGCCCGAGCTTGAGGAACATATCCCTTATCCCGCGAAAAGCCGCGCCGCGGCTCCTGGCGTCGCGGCCGGCCATGCGGAAAGCGCGGATGTATTCGACCAGGGCTTCCGCGCGCCGGGTTTCGAAACGGAAATATTCGCCCCTCCCCAGGTAGCCGTACGGGCTTTCCGGGTATCGTTCGATGCAGCGGTTGAACTCGTCCAAGGCCAACTCGTGAGGGCCGATGCGGCGGTGGGCGAGGCCGACAAGGTAGAGGGCGCGCGGGTTGGAGGGGTCGAGGCGGCGGCCGGCCGCGATTTCGGCGATTGCGGTGTACGTCGCGCCCGCGTAGATGAGTTCTTCCGCACGGTCGAGATGTATTTCCGCCCGGGAGCGCGCGAGCCCTTGCGCCGCTTCCTCGCCCAGCGGCGAACGCTTGAAGCCGAGGGCTACCAGCTCGTAGCGTGCCGCGGCTTTCTCAAACTCGTAGTCGAGCTCGTGGCGGCGCGCCTCCTCGAAGTAGACTTCGGCCCGCTCGCCGCATGCGGGCGCCAAAGCGCAGGCCGCGAGTAGTGCCGCGAGGGCAAGGAGCCGGTTGGGTTTTGCCACCCGGAATTTTAAAAGGGCCGGGCCGTGCTGATTAAGGCCGACTTGCATATCCATTCCTTGGCCTCCTACGATTCCCGCTCGGAACCTTGGGATATAGTCGCCACGTGCCTGCGCCGCGGCCTCGGCGCTTTCGCCGTCGCGGACCACAACGCCCTCGACGGTTCGTTGGCCGCGGCGGAATTAGTCGCCTCGGACGAGTTCGCGGCCTTTATGGCGCGCCGTTACCCGGGCCGGCCGCACCCCAAGGCGGTCGTCGCCCAGGAAATCAACACGCTGGACGGCGAGGCCATGGGAATGTTCATATCACGGCCGTTGGCGCGGGGTCTCCCCCTCGCCGAGACCATCGCGGAAATACACGAACAAGAGGGCTTGGTCAATATCCCCCACGCCTTCGCCCGGATCGCGCACAGGCGGCCTCGGCTCGAGTTTATGGAGCGTTACGCGGACCAGATAGATATCGTCGAGGTCTACAACGCGCGCAACGCGTACGCCGCAGACGACAAGCTGGCGCTCGATTTCGCGCGGCGCCACGAGCTCGGCCGCAGCGCCGGCTCGGACGCGCACCTCCGAAACGAGATAGGCCGCGGCTTCGTAATCATGGACGACTTCGACGGGCCGGCGTCTTTTTTGGCCTCGCTGAGGAAAGCGATACCGGGCGGTCGGAAGACGCCGCCGCTGGTCCCGCTCGCCACGTGGCTCCGCAGCTTCCGCGCGGCGCTGGCCGACATGCGCCTGCAATATAAGTTAACCGGTCGCCCCTAACGTTTAACATTATCACAACGCTCCGGCGGCGACAAGGGCGAATAGGTCGAAAGGGGCTACGTACGACGGCTCCGCGGCTTGCGGGGTCAAGACCCCCCCAACCGGAAACTACCGTAACGTCGATTAGTGAAAAGATTTGCCTTGACAACGGCCTTCCCTTATGGTAATAATTTCGGCGAAGTTAAGCCGCTTTGCGGCGAAAACGGAGTGCACAAAGTCTTAATAATGTTCCCGTAATCAAGGAGGAGTTGAGAAATGCGGAAGTTAACGGTTTTATTCATTTTCGGCATAGCCGCAGCTTCGGCCTACGGTATAGGTTTGGGCGCGGGCGGCTTCGGCGGCATCGCGCTGCCGATGGGCGATATGGCTTCCGAGGATGGCAGCAATCTGGGTATGAGCCCGAAGTTCGGCGGCAAGGCGTTAATCGGCGTAATACCGGCGCTTGACGTAGAGGTCGCGTTCGCCTACCACCTGAACCATCCTCCGAAAGACTGGGTAGATATCCCAGGGATTGATGAGCCGAAGACGACGTTGATCCCGATTACGTTCGGCGCCAACTACAAGTTCATGTTCGGCAACATGGGCGCCTACGTCGGCGGTGGCGGCGGCTTCTACATGATGGAAACAGGTGTCACCGGGAAATTCAAAATTCCTGAGGAAGAAGAGTTTGTTACCTTTAGCGAGGACCTCAAAATCAACAAACCGGGCATCTACTTCGGCGGCGGCTTCCTGTATTCGTTCGGCAACCTCGCGTTGGACGTAAGCCCCCGCTTCAACTACGTCATGAACAGCGGCGACTACGACTTGGAATACGAGGTAACGTTCGAGGGCAAGACCTATTCGGGTACGCTCCCGTGGGAAAAAGATTACAAAGACATGTACGTGGACGTCCTCTTCGGCGTGGACTACTTCTTCATGTAACGACAACTCCCCGGCTTCATCGTTTCAGCCCCGGCCCTCGAGCCGGGGTTTTTTATTGATAAACGCAACTTCCCGCGGTACAATACGTTCGTGCGCAGGGGAAACTGTGACTTTAACGCGGGAGGTACGAACTCATGTTTAGATTAATAATCGCGGCCGTCGCGTTCGCGGCCGTTTCCGCTTACGGCTGGACCGTCGGCTGCGGCGTCTTCGGCGGCGTCGCGATGGCCGAAGGGGATATGGCGGCGCCGGACAGACGCTTCGTTGATTTTTTACCGCTCGAGGGAGGCGACGCGGGCCCGAGCGCCGCGGTAGGCGGCAGAGTATTGGTCGGCCTAACGCCGGCCGTGAGCGTTGAACTCGCCTTGGCCTACCACCCCAACCACCCCAGCAAAAGTTGGCGTGGAGGCGGCTTGCTCGAGGAGCCGAAGTTAACGCTCGTTCCGATTACGGCGGGTGGCCGTTATACCTTCGCGTTCGGGGCCGCCGGCTTTTACCTGGGTGCGGGCGGCGGCTATTTCCTCGAGGATTTAGGACTCGTCGGCGGTACCTACGGTCCCGTAGTTTCTGTATTTTACGGCGAAGCGGATATAAACGCCCCGGGGGCGTACGTCGCCGGCGGTTTAACGTACCGCCTCTGGAAGTTGGAGCTCGAGGCCGGGCCGCGTTTCACCGCCGTTTGGAACAAGGGAAATTACGGATACACCTACGAGGTCACATACATTTTCCCGCGGACGAAAGAGAAGGAGGAACGGACCGCTGAGCTTTTAAAGGACTTCAACGACAGCTTCCTCGACGTCCTCGTCGGCGCGAATTACTACTTCATGTAGCGAAGTTCTTCCGACAGCTCAACCCCGGCCCTCGAGCCGGGGTTTTTTATTGGCCCGCGCCGGTACGACGGGCGACGGCGACGAGAAAACAGCCGCCACACTCCTCGACAAGCAACTTACAATAAAAAGTTAAACCCTCGTAGGGACTCTCGGGGTCTAAAGTGCGCGCGGCGACGTGTGAAAGGGATGGTATAGTTTCCAAGGGCCGGAAAAAGGGACAAAGGAGGAAATAACTATGCTGAGAGGAATCGCGGTAGGGATGTTACTTTGGGGGTCCGCGTGTTTCGCGGTCGGCGTGGGCGTCGGCGTCTTCGGCGGCGCGGCGCTGCCGACGGGCGACATGGCGGCCGACCTGGTCCTATATTATCAATACACGCCCTTCGGCGGCAGCGTGGGCTACAAAGGCGGGGATATGAAGGCCAGCCCGAAAATGGGCGCGCGAGCGTATCTCGGCGTGCTACCCGCCCTGGAGATCGAAGCGGCCTTCAGCTACCACTTCAACCATCCCCAGAAAGACTGGAACATCCCGAACTTCGACGAGCCCTCGTACCGGATTATCCCCATAACGGCCGGGGCGAATTACGTCATTCCCGTAGGCCCTATCGCCCTCTACGCCGCGGGCGGAGGCGCGTATTACCTCGCGAAGGGGACGCTGGAAGGCAGTTTCAACGTGCCCCCCTTCGGCGACGTAAAATTATCCGGCTACATGAGCGTCAACAAACCCGGCTTCTACGCCGGCGGCGGCCTCCGCTACTACCTCGGGAAATTTTCTCTCGACGTCGGCCCCAGGTTCAATTACGTAATGAACGACGGCACGTACGAAGTGGACATGGAGTACAACGTCGGCGGCTTCGGCGGCAGCGTACCGTTCGAGGTCGAAAAAGGGTTCAACGACTCCTTTGTGGACATCTTCTTCGGCGTGAATTACTACTTTATTTAACGAAGTTATTCCGACAACTCCGACCCGGCCCTCGAGCCGGGTTTTTTTATTGACTTACGACACAAAATATTATTATATTACGCCGTCAAAGGTGATAAGGGTCGTCATAATTGTTAACGACTAAATCAGGAGGTACGGAATTATGAAAAAGAAAGGGGTAATAGCGGCGCTGACGATGGTCGCGGCCGGGATGGCTTCCGCGATAATTATGGACGGGGGCACGTTCCCGAACACTTGGGTGTATGACGGCCTTATCACTTACGATCATATGGGCCTTCCTCTCGTGCCGAACGCGCTCCACGTCAACGTCGGCGCCGGTTACATGATGGCCAGCGAGATGTTCGATGAAAAAAGCGAGGCCAAAGATATGAACGCCGACTGGAAGTTCATGGCCGTCCCGGTCGACGTCGGCTACGCCATAAACCAAAGGATCTTGGTCGACGTAACCCTTCAGGTCCTCGGCAACTGGTGGGAGTATGATTATTGGCCCGGTGACAGCGCCGTAGGGTTGGGCGACATATGGATAAAGGGGCGCTACATCGCCCCGCTTGACAGCTTCAACCTCGGCGGCCGCCTCGGCATCAAGGTACCGGTAGGTAAGGTCGACTACTACTACGACGACGACCCGGAACTCGGCGACGGCCAAGTGGATATCGACGTCGCCGCCGTAGGTAGCTTGTACCCGGAAAAGGGTTTCGCGTTCAACGGCCAAGTCGGCTTCCGGTACCGCATGAAGGAGACCGTAGAAGAGGAAAGGGAACCTTCCGAATACTACTACAAACCGGGCACGTTGGTGTACCTGCACCTCGAGCCCGGCTACAGCGTGGGCCCGGATAACTTCCAGATCTACGTACCCATCGGCTTCATGGCGACGACGACGGCCAAGGTGGACGCTCCCGGTTACCCCGAAGAAGAGGTCGAGGACAGCAATACCAACGGCCTCTACATCGGCCTTGCCCCCAAGTACGGCCTCGACGCCAACAACACCCTCGGCGTCAAGTTACTCTATCCGATCGTGGGCACCGGGGGTGAAGATATTCCGTACTTGTTTAAGTCCGTGTTGATCGGGCTCAACTATGAGGGCTACATACCGTTCTAAGCTAACTTATCGCGAGAGACCCGGCCCTCGGGCCGGGTTTTTTTTGACTTCGCCCTCCGCTTAATCTATAATACGAAGGAATCGTATTCAAAAATATTAACTCGCCGGGACTCGAGCTTATGTTGGGAAAAGTTTTTTTCCGGCTCGCTTGCGCCACAGTCGCAATCGCTTTAACGGGTGCCTTACCCGCACGCGCGCTGGTTCGCTTGGGCGCGGGGGCCTCGGCGGGGTTCGCCTTCCCGGCCGCGGCCTTCGACCACGACGCCAAAGCGGCCCCCGCCGCCAGCGTCCGCCTTTACGCCAACCTCTTCCACTGGCTCACGCTCGAGGGCGGCGCCGATTTCCACCTTCCGTTCGGCTCCGAGCGCGATACCGGCGTCGGCGAGACGCGCATGACGACTTACAAGGCCGGCATTATCTACAAGGTCCACATGGGCGTGTTTATGCCCTTCGCGGTCGGCGGCTACGCCGTCTTCGACGAGCGCATAAAGCGCGAGAACGAGTGGGAGGACGTCGCGGGCTACGGCTTCTATGTGGCGCCCGGCCTGGAGTATTACTTCGCGGAGCGCTTCTCGGCCTTCGGCATGCTGGGCTACAACCGGACCTTCGACGACGCCCGGGGCGAGGGCCGCGACACGCAATACGTCAAGCTCGACTTCGGCATAAACTATTATTATTGGTGAACTTAGCCGTAGCCGCTTGACAGCGGCCGCCGTTTATGATACAAAACGTTGCGATTCCTCAGTAGCTCAATTGGCAGAGCATCCGGCTGTTAACCGGAGGGTTGCAGGTTCGAGTCCTGCCTGAGGAGAAAATTAAAACGCCCCCGCGAGGGGGCGTTTTTCCATTCGTCCGCCGGGCGGGCCTATCCCGCGTCGCCGAGGTAAGCGATCTCGTACGTGGCGCGGACCGTCACCGTCGTCGTAACCTCGCTCGGAACGATCATTTGGCTGTAGTCGGCCGCGACTTCGGACGCCGCGGCGCGCCGCGCCACGTCCCGATAGTCGCCGTCGCCGTAACTGTAGCTCATGGCCTTCAGGCCGACGACCTCGGCGCCCAGGCCCGCGGTCAGCATCGCCGCGGTGGCGCGACAATCCGCCGCGGCTTTCTCGAGGGCCTCCCGGTATTTTTTATCCAGGTCCTTTACGACGAATTGGATGCTGCCGATCTGGTCTACTTGCGAGTCTATCAACGCGTCGAGAACCGGGCTAATCTTGTCCATATCTTCCTGGAAAATTTTAATCCGCCGGTCTACGGCGTAACGGTCCACCTTCGAGGAATTCTTCTTATATACGGGATTGATGTACAGAGTTTCGGTCGCTATCTTCTCGCGCGGGACCCCCTGGGCGATCAGCAGGTCCATCAGGTAGCGCATCTTGAATTGGTTCTCGTCGAAAGCTTCGCCGGCTTTCTTGTTTTCCGTGAATATGCGGGCCGAGATGACTACCTGGTCCGGTATGGCCTTTACGCGGCCCGTCCCGGTGACGTCGAGCAGGACCGGCTCCTCTTCCCCTTCGCCGCCCTTGAGGTATACGTCCGGGATAGTGAAGGTGAACGTCTCCGCGGCCGCCGAAGAGGCGATTAGTAAAAACGAAAATATTGCTTGGCTTAGACCCGATTTTTTCACGGCTGCCTCCTGGGTTTGACGTCGCGTTTTCCTTTTCCTATGTTCGACCGTTTATGGGCCTGATAGTTTAAAGACTTCCGCGGCCTAAGGCCGTCCTGAATGCGGGCCCGTTAAAAATTGCGGACCGCCAAACCGACGGTCGTAGTTGCGTCGTGCGTGGCGTAGCCTTCGGGCGTTACGCTGTCCCATTCCACCTTCTCCGTTACGGTCATGACCAACCAATCGGCGATAACGAGGCCGAAGCTGGCGTTGGCCGTCAACAGCCGGTCGTGTATATCTTCCAAGCTGACGTCCCAAGTGAGCGTCGCGTCGAGCTCGTAAACGCGATTAAGCTTCATCCGATAATCCCCTCCCACGCTCGCCGCGGGGAAGCCGATGGAATGTTTGCCCGCGGCTTCCGTATAATGTTCGTGGACGTAACCCAAAAGGCTCCCGACGGCAAGTTCTTGGGACTCGCTTCTAAGCAGGTATACGGCTAAGCCGCCGAAATTGGATAGGCGATGTTCGAAGCCCGCGAACCTGTTCCGCCGCCATCGCCCTTTATAACGAGCGTAGAGCCTATCTCCGCCGGTGAAGAAGAACTTGGTGCCGGCGAAAAGGCCTATATTTTCCGCCGTCTTCTTGCCGCTGGAGGCGGAGAAGGTATAGTCGCCGCCGTCGTCGAATACGAACTTTCGGTAAGCGTACTCCGTATCCCCGCAAGCCGCAAGGCCGTGGGTCTTGGTATTCCCGGCGGTCCCGTGGTATGACAACGTCGCCCGTGCCCGCAAGGGCTTCTCGTCGCCGAGCGCGCCGGCGGCGAAGCTGAAGGCCGCTGCGAAAACCGATACGAGGGCCTTATTTGTCCAACTTTCCCTTTTCATCGAGCCTCCGCGCCTGTTCTTTGCTAGATGTGAACGTAGTCCCCTTTCAACCTCCGGCGTGAACAACCTTGGTTTTAACTTATCGAATAAACTCGAAAGCGCCCCGAACGCCCAGTATAACCATCTCCGTCCCGATGACGGCCAGGATTAACCCCATCATACGGCTGATGACGTTTACGACGCCCTCGCCCAGAAACGAGATGACCTTTTCCCCGGAAATAAAGAGCAAATAGGTTATGAGGCACATAAGGCCGAAGATGGCGATCGTCGACGCGACCCTCAACGCCGAATCCATCGCCGCGAAGTTCAGCGCCGTCGCGACCGTGCCCGGGCCGGCCAAGATCGGCACCGCCAAAGGCGATATGGCCACGCGCAGCGCCGAATCGCGCGCTGCTTTGCCGCCCGCGGAAGCCGGCGATTGTACCTTGGAGAGGCGGCCTTGGAGCAGCTCGAGGCCGACTATGAAGATGAGGATGCCGCCCGTTATCCGAAACGCCGGCAGCGTCAATCCGAAAAGCTCGAATATGAGCTTCCCCGCCAGGCTGAAAGCCGCGACGACGACGAAGGCCGTTACGACGGACCTTCGCGCGATTATCTTTTTTTGTTCCTTGCCAAAATCTTCCACGAGGCCGACGAATATCGGCGCGTTGGCGATGGGGTTCATAATGGCGAAGAAGCCGAAGAACACTTTCGCAATAAATACGGCTAAGCTATCCACCGTCGTATCCTCCCGGTTTTATGGCCCGGCGCCGCCGCGGCTCGAGCTCGCGTCCGCCGGCGCACGGGCGTTCCGTTTACCGCCGCTCTCGGCGTCGTTAGCCGGCGCAACGTAAAATTCTACCACAAGTGTCGAATAAAATCCGGCAAATATACGTCGTTTCGCGCGTTTACGATACGCAACGGCGCCGTTCCTCAGCAGCTCAATTGGGAGAGGACCGGGCCGTCGACGGGAGCGTTGCGGGCTTAAGCCCCGCCCGAGGCGAAAAGAAAAGCGCCCCGCGAGGGGCGCTCCGTCGTTAGGCCGCGGTGGTTAGAATCAAAAAGGGAAAACGAACGCGACGTTGGCGAGAATGTACGTCTCGTTGGCGGTGAGCCAACCTTCGTTCCTGTTCGCGCCGCCGTAGAGGTAGTAGTCGTACGGGCCGTAGAATATGTGTTGAAACGAAGGGCCGACGCGGAGGAAAGGCCAAGGCGCGAGGAGGCAGCGGGCCGATACGTCGAGGGCGGGAGATTTGACCGTTCCGTAATATGAATACGGTTCCCCCTCGGTGAAGTTAATGACCTGCGGCCTTTCGCGATACGAGATGCCCGCGCGCGACGACAGCCACGTCAACGGTTGGACGTCCAAGTCCGCGCCGACGACCGCGGTCCAATCGTACGTCGGCCCCGTCTTGCCGTATAGGAACGCGCTCGGGACCGGCGCCCGGGCGACGGCTACGCCCGCGGCGCCGTACAATCGCCACCGGCCCCGGCTTAGAAGTAACGGGCGCGCGAGTAACGAGAAGTCGTGGACCTTACCCGCGGCGCTGTACAGCTCGTAGCGCTGGGCGTAGGAGCCCGCCACGCCCAGGCGGCCGAACGACGCCTCGAGCGTCACCGCCAACGGCTCGTTGGTCTTGGCGTCGGGCTCGATTTCTTCGCCTTTAGGCTCGTGATAGGCGTTGGGGGCGCCGTCGAGGAAGCAAGCGCCATATCCGACGGAGCCGGAAAGCTCCCAACAGAACGCCGCCGCGGGAACTAACATAGCGGTCGTTAACGTCGTGATCACCTTAGCCATATGGCCTCACTCCGGCGCCTTTATTAGGTAAAGCCAACCCCACTCCGTCGCAAAGACGATGTCGCCGTTCCGGCCCCAAGAACCGTGTGGAACGATTTGGACGTCCTCGTCGGGGGGGCACATCGTGAGCTGGCGCACGGCGCGCGTTTTTAACTCGTACGTCCATAACGAATCGCCTGTACCGTGCGGGGGCTCGTATCGTATAAGTACGTGTTTGCCGTCCGGCGACCAATCGCGCGGGTTCCCTATGCCCGCCCGGTTTTCGTTTATTTCCGACCATAAGACGCGGAATCCGGAGCCGTCGACGTCGACTAAGGCCAGGACGACGTGGCCATGCCGACCATACCTCTCCATTAAGCCCAACGCCACGTTATCTCCCCCGGGGGACGGTACGGCAACGTTATGATGTAGCTCGTTAACCGGCTTACGCAAGACG
>CAZWAM010000056.1:0-12969 GCA_964631855.1 uncultured bacterium
CCGCCGCGCGAGCCAGAACAACAGCACCACCGTAGCCGCGGCCCACGGGACGTTGTTGGCCGCGCCGAAAGAGTAGGCGACGTTCCATTCCGCCAGCGCCGGGAAAATCTTGGTAACCGCGGCCCCGAAGAGCGCCGGCGGGATAAAACAGATGAGCCCTCCCAGCGGGAAGTGTATGTAGAGCTGCCCGTTGCGCCCCGGGTAGAAGTAAGTGCCGATGCGCGATTCCTTACCGATCTGGTCGTGCTCGAAGTGGAGCTGGCCGCGGCGTACGACGTTCTCGGCCCCGACGAGCTTAAACGACGCGTCGAGTAGGTAAAAGTGGCCGGGAGCTAACAGCGCGTAAAGGCCTACGAGAGTCAAAAAAAGGGCGGCCGCGATTTTGAGGTCCGCCCGCATCACGACTCCTGAACGACCGCCTTCATTTTATTCGAACTCCTACCTCGGGCGAAAACGGACTGAATACGTCCTCCTCGCCTTCCCACACTTCGTAAAAGGCGGCGACGCGGTAATAGTACCATTCGTTCGGGACGACGTCGTCGTCGATAAAAAAACGTCGGCCCCCCGGCATCCAAGCCAATTCGACGAAGTTGAAGTTCACGCCCTCGGACCGTTGGATCACGAAGCGATCCGCGGGACCGCCTTCCCAGCGAAGGTCCGCGGCCCCCTCCTGACTCGTTACCGTGACGTTGTAGGGCGCCGGCGGCCGGTCGCCGCCGCAGCTGAGGAGGCCTAACAACGCGGCAATAGTAATTAGCGCACGCCCCATATTCACTTAAAAACGGACCCTGAAGACGACGAAGAAGAGCACCATCAACAAGAGGAACATGACGTAGAAGGTGATGCGTAGCCCCGTATTTATCGCGCGCGCCCGCCGACCGCGCCTCTCATCCTCGACGTAACCGTCCTCTACGAGTTTGACGCGCCGCTCAAGCGCGTCGACGCGGCGCTCGAGCTCGTCCAGCTTATCCTCGGGCATCCTTCCTCCGCGTCATCTTCACCTTCGGGCCATAACGCGCGCGTCGCCGCAAAACCGTCATTCACCTTCGGAGAAAACCGCAAGTGCGGCTTCAACTTCCTCCGGCGTACAACCCCAAAGCTTCCGCAACGTCTCTCTGTAGTCGTGTTCCCCGGCGACGCGCCGCACGTAGTCGAGGAGCGCCATCACGTTCTCGGCACCCGACACGTAACGGGCCTCGCGTTCGCCGGCCACCAAGACGACGCCCCCCGCCAATCCGTGCGCAAGCCTTTTCCTAAGCTCCCAGAAATCGGCACCCGGCGTGCCCGCGCCGTACGCGCGGATGAGTATGGCCCGCTCCCAATCGCCCGCCGGTTGCGAAATCGCCCGGTGCACCTTGTCGGCCAGCTCCGGATTCCTCACCAACAAGAGCTCCAATCCCCTCTCGTAGGGTATTACCCGCTCGGCGACGCGAGCCGGCTTGAAAAACTCCTCGTCCTCGCTTATAAGCGCGTTCCAGAATTCCGCCGCCTCCTCGGCCGCTGTTATCTTAGCGGCCAGGCGGTCGTTCTCCCTTTCTACCGCTTCGGCGCGGCTATCGATACGTTTTACCTCTTCGAGTACGTCCTCCGTTTCGCGAGCGATCCTTTTCGATTCCCTGCGGCCGTCAAAATAATCCTTGACGAGGAGCGCCGCAAGCGCCGTCAACCCCGCGGTCGCACCCGCGACGACGACGGTGCTGACGCCGTCGTCCGCTCGCGCAGGTACCGCCGCGTACGAGCCGCCTATTGCCGCGGCGACGCCCACGGCCATCAGCTTACTGGGTAAAACCATTACCGATCGCCCCGCCCTCTTCGAAACCTTTCAAACACCGCCTGGCTCCAATCCTAACGCGCGCGCTAAAAAAGCCCGCCTGGGGCGGGCCGTATGGGCCTAACAGGAGTCGAACCTGTGACCTCGCGCTTATCAGGCGCGCGCTCTAACCATAACTGAGCTATAGGCCCTTCCTTTTACTTATACCACACGCGCGCCGCGGAATCAAGCTAAAACGCCGTTCCCGAAACGCGGGTCAAGAAACTGTCTCGCGCAAGAAAGCCGAGGCGTTGCGCCTCGGCAGGTTCAACTAAGCTCACGCGCCTGAGCCTCTAGCAACGACGTGTCCGGCGGCGCGCCTTCGCGGCGCCCTTCCTCGCCGTAGCTTTCTTTTTGGCTTTGGGCTTCCCCTTCGCCACGCACTCGACGCACATCTTACCTTTCGGCTTGGAGGCGCGCACCGCCCACTCGGCGTTCGTCCTTACGCTCTTCGGGACCTTGGAACAAGCCGTCTTATTGTGGTACGTCTTGCTACCTTTCCGCTGATAGAACGGCATTATTATACCTCCCGGATGGGTTTAACGTTCGTTGAGCTTCCGGTAATTGCTTCCGCTCGCGTTTAAGATAACTTAACGGAGCTACCTTGTCAAGATAAAAAAGCCGCGTCGCGCAACCGTCGCCGGCAGACGGCTTCTCCCCGGGCTCGCGGACCATCGCGCCGTCCAAAGGCCGTGGACTTTTATTACATAAAAACGTATTTGACCTATTATTATTTATAAACGTACGGAGGGGATTTCACGACGCCGGGGTTGAAGTACGTACGTCAACGCACGCAAGCAAGCTCTCCGGCCCGGTTCGCCTCGTCAACGACGGACGCGTTATCACTACTGCCTTAAAACCCCACGTACGCGGTATTCCCGGACCTTGAACGCGAAGCCATCACGCCTTCGACCCCGGCCCCCGACCTTCCCTCGGGAGCTCTTAGTCCGTATAGCCCAGAGACCTTAACCTCTCGGCCAGGTCACCTTTTACGGTTATCGCGCCTTTGCCGCGCGTCCCCTTTACGACGTGCCTACGTAACGCGGCCAGGGCGACTCCGTACCTTTCCGAGCCAAGTTCCGCGGCCAAATCCTCGGTTTCGCCCGGGTCATCCGCGACGTCGTAGAGTCGGTATTCGTCCAACTCCACGTCGTAGATTATCTTGAAATCGACGGTACGCGCCGCGTACTCTCGGCTTTTGGCGGCCCCCGCGGCAACGTCGCATTTGCGGCCCGTCTGGGAAAACCCGAAAATTTTTCCGTCCGCGTCGTACTCGTCGAAAGAAAGCAAGTCCGACTTCTTTCCCTCGTACCGCGCCATCGGTACGCCCGCGAACTTTAGCGCCGTATTGGCGATGGACAAGATCTCAACCTGTTGCCTGACGCGCAAGCCGCCGCCAAAATCTCCCCGTCCGGAAGGGGGTTTCAATATCAACACGACCGCCGTCTCCGTGTCGAAGACCGCGTTGCCGTGGTATTTTTTACGGTGCTCGCCGAAAGATTCGCCGTGGTCGCTGGTCAATATAACCAACGTTCGCCCGGAACCCGTGTCCGCCTCGAGACGGGCCAACAATTCCCCGAGCGCTTGGTCCGTGTAAAATATTTCGTCGTCGTACAACGCCACGACGGCGGGCGTACAGGGGGGCGGTTCCGTGCCGGCCTTATACCGGCGCCACGACCGGTCGAACTCTCGCCACCGGCCCGGGAAATCGGGCCGGCCGGCGCCGCGGAAAAATTCTTCGGCGCGGCCGTGATACAAATATGGAGCGTGGGGGTCGAAGTAGTGCACAAACAGGAATAGCGGCCTCGACCTCTCCTTTCTCAGTAGCCTCAGCGCTTCCGCGGTCACTACGGGCGCAGGTCTGTGGTCGCCGTATATTTTTTTATTAAACACGGCCAAAAGGCTATAGGCCAACGTATGCCGGAAATACGACCAACCGCAAATATAGTCGTCGTAAATCAGAAAGCCGCGGCCCAGGTTGGAAAGCCGCCGGTCCAAGGGAAAGCCGCCGATTATCGCCGCGGCGTCGTAGCCGTTCTCGCTCAAAATTTCGGCGAGCAGGCCGCAGCGCTCCCTTAAGGGAACGAAATTCGACGTTACGCCGTGTTCCTCCGGGTACAAGCCGGTGAACATGCTCGCGTGCGACGGGTTCGTCGTGGGTTGTACGCAAATCGCGTTTTCGTAAAGTATCGCCCCTCGGGCAAAGGCGTCGACGTTCGGCGACGTATTCAAATCGTAGCCGTAGCACCCGACGTGATCGGTCCGCACGGTATCCAAAGAAATCAGGACGACGTCGGGGCCGTTGAAAGCGGGTCGGGCGGCCGCTTTGACCATCGGGCGCACGAAAAGCATCGCGAGGACGACGCCCGCGCCGACGACTGCCGCCACCCTCACCCACCTTCGGAAAACCAGGCGTTTTATTAAATATGCCGCGCCGGCCAACAACAACGCCGCCAAGGCCGCGCCCCCGTACGCGATGACTTTCGACGGCGCGCCCCGCGCCAGACCCACCAGGAAATGTTCCCTCGTCGCCAACAAAACGGTCGGCGCGACGTAGAGATACCACAACGAAAATTCCAAGAGAACGCCGGCGTTCCGCCTCGCGAAGCCCGAAAACGTTTGAGCCAAAAATAAAGCGAAGCCGACCGCGAGCCCCGCCGCAAGAAAGATTACGACGTCGGCGGTTACGGTGGCCGCGGCGACGGCGACGTTTCGCAACGGCGGCATTTGCGAACCGTGGCCCCAAAACAATCTACCGACCTCGAACGCGCCGAAGGCACACCCATACAACGCGCCCGCGGCGGCGGCCCTCAGCCAGTATCTTTTGATACTTTGCCCTGCGCCCATATGTCTACAGAATACCTATCCTTCCTAAGCCGGAAGTTTTCCGAGCCGCGCCGTAAACGCCACCTTCCTGCAGGGGCCATCCTTTCGCACGAACGACGGCCCGCCCCGCGCTCAAACCAACCGCATTGTCCTTTCCCTTTGACATAACCTTCACGGCGCCTTTTAATTTATTACCGGGCCGAGGGCGATCCGTCTTTGAAATAAATAACGCGTAAACGACCCGACGCTTTCCCGGGCGAATCAGGCCGGCGGCTCAAACTCCTGCATCGGCACGGCACGGCCTCCCCAGACGACGTAATCGTCTTCAACTCGGAAGCCCCCCCGTTCGTCGTAAAATCCCGGCTCGAAGGTAAAGACCATGCCGTCCTCAAAAGGCCGCTCCAACCAGGGCATAGGCGTCGCGACGACGTAGGGGTGAGGGTCGTGCGCCTCGACGCCGAGGCCGTGGCCGTAACCGTGGCGCTCGCGGTCACTCAAGCCCGCTTCTTTAACGACGGAAGCGACCCGCCTTCCCAACTCGAGCGGCGTAATTTTGGACAGGTCCGCGTTCCGCACGAGCTCGGCCAGCTCGAGGCTGATGCCGTAATAGGGGTCTTCGCTCGCTTCGCCGCCGGCGACGTAGGTCCGCGTTACGTCGGCCTTGTAACCCAAGACGTCCACGCCGTAATCCACGACGACGCGCTCGCCGGCCTCGACCTCTTTCTTCGAGCGGCGGTACGGGTGGGGATGTTGGGACCGCGGCCCCGAGGCCACGATCGGGAAGTAAGCCGGCCCATCGCCCGCGTCTAAGGCTTTATGCAAAAGGTAATCCAGGACCTCTTCCTCGCTTACGCCCGGGCGAATTATCTCCTCGAGTTCGGCGAACGCCGCCATCGTAGCCTCGGACGCCTTCTTCATCAACGCCAGCTCGAGCGGCGACTTAACCGCCCGGAACGGCACCAAGACGTCGTCGCCGTCGCGCACCTTTACGACCGCGGAGACGAAACTCAAGTAGTCGGGCGGAAAGCGGTCGAGGGCGAAGAAATCCGTCGACGCCTCGACGGCGACCTCGTCGTAACCCCTAAGCCGAGCGCCGAGCTCGGCTTTGAGCTCCGAGGTCGTGCGGTACGGAATAACGTCGACTTCCTCGGCAAGGGCCGCCAGTTGGTCCGTCTCGATTCGTTGGACGAACGCGACGGTCTCGCCGCCGGGCGCGCACAAAAAAAACGTCGGCCTCGTAAATTCCTCAGCCAACGTCAACGCCCGAATGTTCGGCCCTTCCCACTTTCCCCAATATAGGAGAAGCGGAACCTCGAGCAACTCTTCAAGACGGCTTCGCTTCTCGCGGAAGAGACGCCGGCGTAGCGAAGCGATATCGGCGAGATCCATAAGGCCGCACCTCCGTCAAGACTCACGGGGAATAATAATTCGCGCGGAGCGACGTTTATACCGGTAATGGTCGATGTAGTTTTCGGGGTTCTCGACGCAAGACTCCCGCGAGGAGTACAGATACGCGTCATCCTCCTCGGCACCCCAAAAATACGAGTCGCGTTTGAGGAAAAGCCGCATCGCCTCGTTCGCGAGGTAACATATCGCCGGGTCGGCCGGATTGTCCGGAAGGCCCGAAAATATTACGAGAGATTGATACGCCCCGAGTATCAACTTCTTGCGCCGGGGCAAGGTTATGGTAAACCCCTCAGCCGCGCCGTTTACAACGAAGTAGCGATATACGTCCGTAGACCGGCCGCCCGCGTTGAACAGCTCGATCCATTCCGCGTTGAAACGCGGCGCACCTAACCGTAAACGCTCGGCCGCGATTACGTCGGGGTGGATTGTCGCGATGCGTATCACTTCAGTTTGGAAATAAAAACTTCACCCATATTAAAGAACGTCGGCCCGGATGTCAAGGCTGCTAACCGACGCCGCGAGCTCCGCGGCCAAACCCTCCAACGCCGCCGCGGGCCAACGGCAAAGGGCCGCGACGAATTCCTCGGCCGCGCGCCGGCGGCGCTCGCACCGGCGAAAAAGCGGCGAGTCCTCGAGAGACCTCCGCGCCGCATCTCCCGCCCGGAGCTCCTCCGTCTCCAACGCCACGACGCCGTGGCCGCCCTCCTCCAGTAAACCCAATTCGTCGAAGATGCCCACCGCGCGCCGCGTTCCTTCGTCGTCGCCGTCAACGGCCGCCGCTCCCCCCTCGCGCATCGTTCGATAAACCTCGGTCAATCGCGTACGGTCCGGATAATAGCGGCCTAAAAATTCCCTCGCCGCCAACGCCTCACGTTCGCCGAAAGCGAAAACCAACTCCTCCGCCGAAGCAAGGAGAGCCGCGAGCCGATGGCCGTCGAAAGGGGGCGCCGCGAGCCAAAGGCGACGCCACTTCCGGCCGGCCGCCGCCCAACAACGGGCGTACGCTACGAACTCGCATCCCGCCGCGAGATATCGCTGGTCCGGAAGGCCGAAGACGGCCTCGCCGGAAGTTCCGGCTCCCTGAACGACTTTTTCGACGTCGCGGCCGCGCCGGTCCGTTAATTTAACCGGGTGCCGCTTCCCGCCGCCGCCCGCGCCGAGAGGCTTTACGTGGCCGAGGCGCAGCTCGAGGCGCTTCCGGTCACGCCATTCGTTGAGCGTAGGGGTATGCACGAAGCCGTATTCTCCCGGCTCGAGTATGTCGCCCCCCGGCGCGAGGTTGAAACCCACGGCGCGGATGCGCGTGGGCCCCGCGGCCGCGAAAACTTCCAAGTGGGCATTTTTGAATACGCGCTGCGTCTCTTCCGCGACGTACGTCTCGGAGAAGAAGGTCGCCCCGGGATTGCCCTGCCCTACCGGCTCGAGAAGCGCGAGGTCCTCGGCGAGGGCGACGTTCACCGCAGCCAGCGGGAGGTATCCGTCGACGCGGAAAACCGGCCGCAACGCTTCATCGTCGAGGCGTTCCGCGGCGAAGGCCTCGAAAGCTTCGGCGAAAGACGGTATCTTCTCGGTCTCGATTTCGAAACCCGCCGCCAACCGATGGCCGCCGAAACGACCGAGGTAACCCCTCAACGCGTCGAGAGCCTCGTGGACGTCGAAAGGAGGTATCCCCCGGCAAGAACCGCGGCCTACGTCGCCCTCCACCGCGACGAGCACGGTGGGCCTGTAAAAACGTTCCACCACCCGCGAGGCGACGATGCCGATAACGCCCGGGTGCCACCCCTCGCCCGACAGCACGACGGACCGACGGCCGGACGCCACCAGCGCCGGGGCCCGCTCCATCACGTCCGCGGCGACGCGGTCCTCGAATGCCCGCCGGCGGCGGTTGAACTCCTCCAGCTTGCGCGCGACGGCCTGCGCGCGCCCTTCGTCCTCGGCGAGCAAAAGTTCTAATGCGTATTCGGCGTGGCCCAGGCGGCCGGCGGCGTTGATCCTCGGCCCGAGAACGAACGCCAGATGCCAGGAAGTTACCGGCGCCTCGATACCAGCCTCCGCCGTCAACGCGGCCAACCCGGGCGACAACTCCCCGGGAAAAGCGGCCAGGCCGCCCGCGACGAGGGAACGGTTTTCGCCGTCGAGGTCGACGACGTCGCAAACGGTCCCCAACGCGACGAACGGCAAGAGCGACGAAGGCTCGAGCGCGAGGCCGCCCAGCCTTATAATCTCCTGGGCCAGTTTGAAGGCGACGCCGACTCCCGCCAGACTGCGTGCCGCGTGGCCCTCCGGTAGCCGGTGGGGGGAAACTACGGCGTTCGCCGGCGGCAGCGTTTGCTCGAGGCGGTGATGGTCCGTAACGACGACCGCCAGGCCCGCCCGCCGCGCCGCGGCCACCGCGTCGTGCGCGCGGCTGCCGCAGTCCGCGGTAATTAGAACCTCCGCTCCCGCCTCGAGCCCGCGCCGGACCGTTTCCTCGGTGAGGTCGTAGCCCTCGCTAAGTCGGTTCGGGATATAGTAACTTACGTCGGCTCCCAAGCGCCGGAGGACGACGACCAGAAGGGCGGTGGCCGTCAAGCCGTCCACGTCGTAGTCGCCGGCGACGAAAATTTTTTTGCCTTTACGCTGGCAACACTCGACGATAAGCGCCGCGCCTTCGGCGAGGCCCGGGAAATCGGCCGGCGGCGCGAGCGACGCGAGGTCCGGGGAAAGAAAACGCACCGCCGCCGCGGCGTCCCTTATGCCCCGCGCGTACAAGACCTGCGCGAGCGCGGGGTCGACCGTCAACTCTTCCGCGAGCTCAAGCTCCGCGGCGAGATTGCCGCGCGGCATCTCCACTCTTGCCTCCAAAAAGCCGCCTCCTGAACGCCGTTCTAACAAGCCGTCTATAATCGTTAATATAACCGAAACGACGCCCAAGTAAAAGCAAATAAACAGAGCTCGCTTTAAGCTTGAAATAGGGTTCGCTTTTAACTATATTAATGGCGGTTCCTTTAGAGGAAATGCCGAGGTGAAGCCGCGGTGGCGCGTACGCCGCTTATTGCCGGGAATTGGAAGATGCATACGACCGCCGAGGAGGCGCGGGCGCTCGCCCGGGCCATCCGCGACGGCGCCGCCGGCGTCGAGGACGTAGAGGTCCTCGTATGCCCGCCGTTTACGGCGCTGGCCGCGGTTGCCGACGAGCTCGCCGCCTCCGCGGTCAAGCTCGGCGCCCAGAACGTTTTCTACGAAGATAAGGGCGCCTTTACGGGTGAGATATCGCCGCCGATGCTCACGGCCTTGGGCGTCGAGTACGTAATCGTGGGCCACTCCGAGCGACGGCAGTACTTCCGCGAGACGGACGACGTGATAAATAAAAAGGTGCAAGCCGCGCTCAGCCACGGCCTCAAGCCCATAATATGCGTGGGCGAGAAGCTGGAGGAGCGCGAGGCCGGCGACGGCTGGAAGGACCTCGTTCGCGGCCAGGTGAAGGCGGCCTTAAACGGCGTTAGCGCCGCGCACGTAGCGAAGGCCGCGGTCGCGTACGAACCGATATGGGCCATCGGCACCGGCCGGACCGCGACCCCCGCCGCCGCCGCGGAAGCGCACGCGTTAATCCGGGAGGTCGTCGCCGGTACCTTCGGCCGTGAAACCGCCGGCAGCCTCCGCATCCTCTACGGCGGCAGCGTCAAACCCGACAACGCCGCCGAGCTCATGGCCGAACCGGACATCGACGGCGCGCTGGTGGGGGGCGCGAGCTTGAAAGCCGAATCGTTCGTAGCTATAATACATTTCCGCGAGTAATAAATAAAGTTGACCGACGCGCCGGGTGTATGTTATATTTTATAAGAAGGAGTCCGAAATGGACGTAATACATCCCGTAATGATCGGGGCCCACATAATTTTCGCGATCGCGATGATTGCGATAGTATTACTCCAGAAGGGAAAAGGGGCCGGCCTATCGGGCGTCTTCGGCGCGGGCGGCGCGGCCTCGGAATCGTTCTTCGGGGGGCGGGGCCCGGGGACGTTTTTGACCAAGCTGACCACGGCCGCGGCTATTATGTTTATGGTCACGTCGCTCGTGCTCGCGAAACTCTCGGCGATGCCACGCGGCGGAAGGTCCATAATGGAGGATAGAAAAACGAAGGCCGCGGAGAAAGCCCGGCCGAAACCTACCAAGCCTGCGCGAAAGGCGCCCACAACTCCTAAGTAACGAACGAACTGCGCCGGAGCCGCCCTACCGGGCGGCTTTTTAAGTCGCAGCGGTATCTATTGGCGGAAGACAGGTTTCTGCTCGGCGTGCACGTATCCATCTCCGGCGGCGTTCATCTGGCGGTGGAACGCGCCGCAGAGCTGCGCTGTACGACGTTCCAAATATTCCCCTCCAACCCGCGCGGCTGGCGGCAAAAGGCCCTCGACGAAGAGGAGGTATCGGCTTTCCGCGAGGGCGTACGGCGGCGGGGGCTCGAGCTCTTCTTCGTCCATATGCCCTACCTACCCAACCTCGCCTCAGCCGACGACGAGCTGTACGAGAAGTCAACGGCGGCACTCGTCGACGGCATCGCGAGGACCGCTCGCCTCGGCGGCCGCTTCCTCATAACGCACCTCGGCAGCCACCGCGGCGCGGGGCTCGCGTTAGGACGAAAGCGCGCGGCCGTAGCCTTACGCCGCGCCGTCGAGGCCACGCCTCGAGCCGACGTGACGGTACTAATGGAGAACTCGGCCGGCAAGTCGAACCAGGTGGGTACAACCTTTGCGGAGCTAACAACTTTGTATAAAATGGCGGGGAAAAAGGCCCAACCGCGGCTCGGCCTATGCGTGGACACGTGCCACGCCCACGTTATGGGTTACGACCTCTCAGCCGCCGGCGACGGCCTCGAGCGCATCCTCGCCGAGGTGGACAAATTCGTCGGCATAGATAAAATAAAAATAGTTCACCTGAACGACGCCAAGGCCCCGGCGGGTAGCGGCCTTGACCGGCACGAACACATCGGCCTCGGGACGATAGGCCGGGAAGGTTTCAAAAAAATTATTAACTACCCCAGCCTCCGGCACCTCCCGATAGTCCTCGAGACGCCGCAGGAGGGCGACTGGGACCGGAAGAATTTGAGGACCGTCCGCCGCTTGAGGGAATAAGGTGAGCCAACTGAGGAGGAACCGGTTGAAAAGCGCGCGCGTCGTCGCGTTCGCCGGGATGTGCGCGTTGACGTTGGTCGCGTGCGGCGACGAGGGCGCTAAGCCCCCTAAGCCGAACCCCAACAGCCCGTGGAAGGTGGCGTTCGTGTTCGACGAGCCGCCCACGCGCCCCCTCGAGGACCTGTGGTTCTCCGCGCGCGACGACGGCTGGGCCTGCGCGTATCAACGCGTGTTCCACTACAACGGCGAGCGCTGGTGGTACTTTACGGACCTCGAGGAGGAATTCCCGGGGGTAGCCGGGGAGCTCAGCGCGATATCCGCGCCGTCGGCAAGCGAGGTCTGGGCGGGCGGACAGCCGAGCGCCGAGGCCGACTTCTTCCACTTCGACGGCAACCTCTGGGAGACGGTGGACACGGGATATCCGCTCGAGTACGTACAGGATATTTTCTTCCTGACGCCGGAGCTGGGCTGGGCGGCGGCGGCGGGGGCCGAGGCGCCGACGAACGAGGGTACGCTTCTGCGCTACGGCGGCCGGCGCTGGACCCGCGAATGGGAGGCGGCGCTGGTCCTGGAAAAAATCCACTTTCTGGCCTCGGACGACGGCTGGGCGTACGGTTACGACAGCGCCTCGAGCCGGCACGTTTACCGGCTGCAGGGCGGCTGGTGGAAGGAAGTCGAAATCCCCGGGGCCGGCGTGGAATACTACAACGCGCTCGATTTCACCGGCCCCGCCGACGGTTGGCTCCTGGGAAGGCGGGGCGACCGGTCCGCGTTGTACCACTACGACGGCGCGGCCTGGCTCGAGGTGAACTCGCCGGCGACGGCCCGGGCCTTAGACGACGCCGACTTCGTTTCGCCCACGTACGGCTGGCTCGCGGGCGAGGATAGTTGGTTCTACGACGGCGAGGGCTTCACGTCCTACCCTTGGCCGTACGAGCGTTACAACCCGATTATCATTCGGGCCGTCGCGGAAGACGACGTCTGGGCCGCGACGCTAAGCCGCGACAACGTCATCTACGTCTACCGCTTCACCGGGTTTAAGTAGGGGCGTATGGCCTTGCGCCCCCCCGAGGCCGCGCCGTTTACGGCGCGGTAGCTCACCGGCCCGGCCTATAACCGCGCCTTGAGGCGGGGATAGCGAGGGCGTGGCGGTAGAATTAATCGCGGGGCTTACGGCGATTTGCGAGGAGCGCGGGTACTTATTATACGCTGCAGCGGCGATGCCGGACCACGTTCACGTCGTCCCGAGTTTGAAGCCGACGACTACGTATCGCGACAGGACGAACGTCACGGGGATGGCCGCGTAAACGCGGCGTTGTAGGCCGTGGGCCGCTAAGGCACCTCGGCGTGAACGCCGAGGCCTCGGATGGCCTCTACCCTACCGACCGCAAGATCGACGCGCTGGTGTAGGGGCGTGTGGCCATTCGCGTCTACGGGCCCGACGTACGAGAGGCAATAATAACGGAGGAATCTTAGGGCCTTACCTTCAGGTGCGGCCGCCTTATAGCCATCCGGAGTTAAGTGCACACGTAACGGGGCGAGCGCTCAGCTCGCCCTTTTTTGTGTATCCAAATCTTCTACTACGCGCCGACTAATTATGCTATGTTATAAAAACGGTTAGAATAATAACGGCAGGTGACGTAATGAAAGCAGTTTACAAGTGTGTATTCGAGCCGCAGGAGGACGGCGGCTTCACGGTAACGGTGCCTTCCCTCCCCGGGTGCATCTCCGAAGGCGATACGTACGAGGAAGCGCTGGCGAACGTCAAGGAAGCCATCGCGGCCTGGATAGAAGTATCGCGCGAGTACGGCGACGAC
>CAZWAM010000056.1:13069-15563 GCA_964631855.1 uncultured bacterium
ACCAACCCGTAACGAGCGAAATATTAATCCGTAGAAAATAGCCGAGGTTCCGCCTCGGCTTTTTTTATTCAAACATGGCTCGGCAGGAGAAGCTTTCGGAGGCCGCCTTTAGGGGCGACCACGAATCCGCTTGCCTGCAGCAGGGAAGTAGTGTATAGTATCGGAAGTTAAGAGAAATCCCCCCGTACTAAGAAGAACCTACGGAGGTGGTTCGGGTGTTTTGGTTCGCAATAGCGATAATGTCGCTCATAGCAACTGCAATATTTCTCGCCATCCCGCGCCGGCTTATATTGACTCCTACCGCGCGAACCTTTAAAAGAACGGCCCCGTTGGTCTCGTTGGGAATCTTCGTGGCCAGCGCGTTATCCACCTTGCTGGTGAAGGTTCCGCCCGGGCACGTCGGCGTTCCCGTAACCTTCGGCAAAGTCGGGACTACCGTTTACGGCCCGGGCCTCAGCTTCAAGTCGCCGGTCGCGCGTATCGCCAAGATATCGGTGCAAGAACGGGTCTACACGATGTCCGGTATTCCCGAAGAAGGGGTAGTGAAGGGCGACGACTCAATCAAGGTGTTGACCAACGAAGGTATGGAAGTCGACATAGACATCACGGTCCAATACCGGATACTGGCCGATAAAGCGCCGTGGATTTTGAACACCAAGGTATGGGGCGCCATTTCCGGGTTCGAGAGTCAATACGTTAGGCCGGAGATACGCCGGGCGATTCGGGACGTTAGCGCGCGCTACTCGGCACACGAACTTTACTCGACGCGCCGGGCAAAAGTAGGCGACGACATCCGTTCGCTTGCTGAAAAGCTCCTTGCCAAGAACGGCTGCACCTGCGTCGCCGTCAACTTACGCAACGTCGTCCTGCCCGCGGGCGTAACCAAGGCGATAGAGCGCAAAAAGGAACGCGAGCAGGAGAGCCAGGAATACGAATACAAATTGGCGGTCGAACGTAAAGAGGCCGACCGAAAGAGGGTCGAAGCGGAAGGCATCCGCGATTACCAGATAACGGTGCGGAAAGGCCTTGACGCCCAGCTCATCCAGTGGAAGGGGATCGAGGCGGCGGAGAAACTCGCGGCGTCTGACAACGCCAAGGTCATCATCTTCGGCGACAGCAAAATCCCGGTCATCCTGGGCGGACAGTAGGCCGGCGCCGGCGGCAAATAAGTCGGCACGAAGCCGTACCCGCTAACCTTCGAGGCGCCGCCACTCGGCCGCGTGAAGGCGCCGCTCGAGTAAGCTACCCCGGGTTGCGTACGCAACCGGGCGAGCAAGAGGTTCGCCCGTTTTTTATAATTTGACAGCGACGCCGTAACCGGCTATAATTAAATCTAAGGGAGTAAGTTATTATTATTAAATTTAAGGTCTATAGCCCGTCTTGCTCGGCGCCGCGCATGACGCCCGTGGTTAGATACTACCCAGGTCCCGCTTAGGGCCCGCTGGGTTTTTTTTACACTTAACCCGAGGGACATCTTTTAACCGTTCTTTAGGAGACCGGAGGTCTAACGATGAAAAAGTTTTTATTTATCGCGGCGTTTTTCCTCGCCGGCGCCGCCAACGCCGGGTACGTGTACGCGGGCCAGTGGGGCACGCCCGGCCCCGGCAACGGCCAATTAAATTGGCCAACCGGCGTCGACGTAGCGCCTAACGGCAACGTCTACGTGTGCGACAATGGCAATTACCGCGTCCAATACTTCACGGCCACGGGGAGCTTCCTGGGCAAATGGGGCTCGTACGGGTCGGGCAACGGCCAATTCGACCGTCCGTACGGCGTCGCCGTAACCCCTAACGGCAAAGTCTACGTCACCGATTTCTGGAACCACCGCATCCAATACTTCACGGCCACGGGGATTTTCCTGGGTGAATGGGGCAAGTTGGGGACGGGCGAAGGCCAATTCGACGGTCCGATGGGCGTCGCCGTAATGCCTAACGGCAACGTATACGTCGCCGATGCCCGTAACAACCGCATCCAATACTTCACCTCGAGCGGTTACTTCCTCGGCCAGTGGTGGGGCTTCTATTCGCCGTTCGGCATCGCAGTAACCCCTAACGGCAAAGTCTACGTAGCCGACACCGTTTATCAACGGATCCAATATTTTACCTCGAGCGGCTCTTTCCTAGGCAAGTGGGGCAAGTTGGGGTCCGGCGACGGCGAATTCGTGTACCCGACCGACGTCGACGTGGCCTACTACGGAACCGTTTTCGTAGCCGATGGCTATAACCACCGTGTCCAATACTTCACGGCCACGGGGAGCTTCCTGGGCAAATGGGGCGCGTTCGGGACGGGCGACGGTCGGTTCAACGATCCGCGGGGCGTCGCCGTAAGGCCTAACGGCAAAGTCTACGTCGCCGATGCTGGTAACAACCGCATCCAATACTTCAAACGCTCGCGGCAAATTAAAATGGAGTCGGGCGATTCGGGCGAGTCGGGCGTCGAGCCGACGTCGCTGGGTCGCGTGAAAGCGCTATATAACTAACTTCGCGTGGCTAGA
>CAZWAM010000057.1:0-15552 GCA_964631855.1 uncultured bacterium
GCGTCGTATATAAATATGTGGGGGGCGACCCGCGGGATAGGCCGCTCGACCGCCTAGGCGGCGCCGCTTGGCGGCGGGCCCGCGCGCGCGCGAAGAAGTCCGCGGAAAAGCTCGCGCGGAAGTTGATCGAAATCTACGCGGCGCGGGCCGCCCGACCCGGTTACGCGTTCGCCGGGGATGCGTCTTGGGAGCTTGAGCTCGCGGATACCTTCCCCTACGTCGAGACGCCGGACCAGTTCCGCGCGATAGAGGAAGTGGCCGAGGATATGACGGCCGAGAAGCCCATGGACCGCCTGGTCTGCGGGGACGTGGGTTTCGGCAAGACGGAAGTAGCCGTGCGCGCGGCGCTCAAAGCCGTCGCCGACGGCAAGCAGGTCGCGGTCCTCGTTCCTACGACCGTCTTGGCCGACCAGCACTATGCGACTTTCCGCGAGCGCCTCGGTCAGTTCCCGGTCCGCGTCGAGATGTTGAGCCGTTTTAGAAGGCCTAAGGAGCAGAAAGAAATACTGGCCGACCTCGCCGCCGGCAAGGTGGACGTGGTAATCGGAACCCACCGCCTTCTCTCGCGGGACGTCTCGTTCGCGGACCTCGGCGTGCTCGTCGTCGACGAAGAACAACACTTCGGCGTCGCCCACAAGGAGCGCATCAAGGAGCTGCGGAAGTTGGTGGACGTGTTGACGCTCACGGCGACGCCCATACCGCGCACGCTCCATATGGCGCTCGCGGGTTTGAGGGACCTTTCGCTCATCGGGACCGCGCCGCTGGAGCGTTTGCCCATCCACACCGTGGTCGCGCCCTTCGACGAGGACCTTATCGCCGACGCCGTCGCGCGGGAACTCGGGCGTCGAGGCCAGGTGTTTTTCGTCCATAACCGGGTGAAGACCATAGACGCGGTGGCGGATTATCTCTCGAGCCTTGTGCCCGAAGGCCGGTTCGGCGTCGCGCACGGCCAAATGAAAGAGAGCGACCTCGAGCGCATTATGCACGATTTCGCGGACGGCAAGTTTGACGTCCTCGTCTCTTCGGCGATAATCGAGGCGGGCCTCGACTTCCCGAACGTGAATACGATTATAATTAACCGGGCCGACGCTTTCGGCTTAAGTCAGCTTCATCAATTGCGGGGGCGGGTGGGCCGTTCGCATACGCGCGCGTACGCCTACCTGCTAACGCCGCCGAGCCACGCCCTTACCGACGCCGCGCGCCAAAGGCTCCAGGCGCTCAAGGACGCCACGGAGCTCGGCTCCGGCTTCCGCCTCGCGATGCGCGACCTCGAGATTCGGGGCGCGGGCAACCTGCTGGGGCCGGAGCAGAGCGGCGCCGTAGCCGCGGTAGGCCTCGACCTCTATACGACGATATTGGCCGCCGAGGTCGCCAGGTTGAGGGGCGAGGAACTCCCCCCCCGGGCGGAGGTTAACGTGCGCTTGGACCTCGACGCCTTCATTCCCGCTTCGTACGTCGGGGACGAAAGGCAGCGGCTCGGCATTTATCGACGGCTGAGCGAAGCCGTCGACGACCTGTCGGTGGCGGCGCTCGCGGAGGAGCTCCGCGACCGTTTCGGCCCCGTTCCCGCGGCGGCGGAGCGCCTATTGACGGTTCGGAGAGTGAGCTTGTGGGGCGGACGTGCGGCGGCGTGCGCCGTGAATATAGAAGGCCGTTACGTAAGGTTGGAGTTCCGCGCGGGGCAGTTCGAAAAGGTGTCTTCCGCGGAATTGCCGCCGGCCGTAACCGCGGTAGACGTTAAAGCCGGACGCGGCGCGAAAACCTTGGTTACCTTTACGCTCGCCGAGGGCGTACCCGCGCCCGAGGCCGCGTTGGAGATCTTGGAGCGTCTCGCCGGGGCGGACGCCCGGGCGCGCTCGCCGGTAAAAGGTACGGTTTGAGATGGTTAAACGATGTGCGGTATGCGGCGCTGAGAACCCGGACGAGGTTGCAAGCTGCAACGTTTGCGGTACCGGCCTCGAGGGCGACGTGCCGCCCGACGTCGAGATAGAGGTCTACGACGTCGAGCCGGGAAAAGTTTCCAAGGGGAATTATTTCGAGGAGACCTTGGCGGCGAAGCGCGAGCGCTTCCGAAAGGGCCGAAGAACGCCCGCCGCCGATTTTGAAAAAGATCCCCTTATTCAAGAAGAGCTCAAAGCCGGGTACGAGATCCGGCGCCGACGGCTTAGCCATCGGTTACGGCGCCCGCGCGGCGTGGTCATAGTAGTTGCGGCGGCGGTGCTCGCGATTCTCGTAACGTACGGCGTACGTTGGGCCGTCGCGCGCCTGCCCAAGTACGAGTACGCAGAACCCGCCTATGTGGCCGCAACTAACTTCGCCCTCGAGGTCGCGGCCGAGCTCGAGTCAACGAAGGTCGACGCCGCGGCCGCGGGCGGCCCCACGGCGCTTTTGTCGGTGGGGGGCGAAGGAGGCAAGGTTTTTATCGACGGGAATTATGTCGGCGACGCCCCGCTCGAGTATGTCCGGGTTCCGCTGGGCCGCCGCCGCGTGATCGTAAAGGTTGGAAACGAGATTGCGCTCGACGAGACGATCGACTTCGAGCCGCGAGTCCGCTATTCGTTGGAGCCGGCGAGCGTCGCGGCGCTCGCGCGTCCGCGGTGAGCTCCCGGGGGCGGGGGGTTTCGTTTAGCGCGGCCGTCGCATAATGCCGCGCTGGGGCCTAATGTCTTCTTCGGGGGAAGGGGCGCGTGCGGGCCTTTGCCATAAGCCGTAGAAGTTTCTGGTTTTGAAATAGTAGGCGTCGTTTTTTCGGAAGAGTAAGAAATTCGTAGCCACGCCGTCGACGTAGGGTATTACCTCGCGGTCGAGTTTCATCAGCGCCGCTTCCTCCCAGCTGATGCCTTCTTTTTTCTTGTGCCAAAAGGGCCCGAGCCACCGGATGAGCTTTTGGAGGCGTACGGTCCCGGCGGCGCCTTTTTTCTGGATGGGGAATTTTTTGCGGCCGCGCGAATATTCGTAGAGGTCCTTTCGGAACCGCGCCGCGAAAGGCGCGACGTCGCCTTCGCAATCGTTCAAAAAATAATCGACCCCCTCGTTGCGCGCGGGCGTCGCCGGGTCGTCGTAGACCTCGGTTATAATAACGCGGAGCGCGCCGGGGCCCGCGTTGTACATCGCGCCGGCGAGCTTGGCGCGGTTAGCGCGTCCCTTTTCCGAAGCCCAGGATAGCACGCCGTCGCCGGCAGTCGCCCGGGCGAAGGCCGGCCCGTACGCTTTGGCGTTGGCCTGGTCCACGACCTCCCGGAGGAACTGCGTACCGATTTCGACGTTGAAGCGCGCGACGTTGCGCACGGCGTAGCGCGAATTACGCGGCAGGCGGTTTATACGGGTGGCGACCAGGCGGCGCGGCGTGGGATAACTTATCTTATAGTTCGTTCCCTTTATGAGGTCGGCGGTGCACTGCATGTAGCCGGTGGCCGAACCCCGCCCGCGTCCAACGCGGTAGCATATGCCGTCGGCCAAGGTGTGGACGAAGCCGCATTCCTGATACGATATCGCCATAACGAGGGCCACGAAGTCGGCGTCGGAGGGGTCGTATTTTTTGCCGGGAGTCGGCGCGCCCGAGCTCGGCGGCGCCCGATAACGTCGCCGTTCCGCGTTGACGCGCGTCCCAACTTCCCAAAAGGTGTGATACAGGCTGTGGTAAGGGTCTCGCTCGTCGTAAGCTTGGAAGTTGTCGAACTCGCGCAAGGATAGCTTCGCCGGGAACCCCTCGATCGTGAATTTTTGATTAAGTAGGTGTTTAAGCGTAGGCGGCCCTATGATGCGGCCGAGCTCTTCCTCGGTCGCGGCGTAACCTCGGGCCGGCGGCAAGTTGTCCACTTCGTCGAGTATCCGCTTTTCCGCCGACGTGTCGTACGGCAGTCGCACCCTCAGCTCCATGAGTTTGGAGACCAACCCGTCGTCGTAGACGCCGGAAATATTTCTGAGAGGCTTATATTCGTACGCGGGGTCGCACTCCGCGAGCGTGGAGAGGGCCAGGTTTACGGTGCGCTTGACGTAGTAGACGGCGCCGGAGGCGACCGCGGCCCCGCCCGCGCCGAGGGGCGAGTAGTAGAGGAACCCCGGTTGCCCGAAGTTATGGCCGGGGACGTAGATTCGTTCGACGCCTTCGATCGGCCCGAGGATGGGGTGGCTTGCCCGAGGGCTGTAATAGGGGAAGGCGTTGCGCCCCCGGTCGTCCTGCGCGATTATAGGTTGGGGATTTCGTCGTGGGTCGGAAGAGGCGGGTAGAACGGCGACGGTTAAGTATTGCAACTTGGCGTCGGGGGGAAAGGCGTAGAATACGTCGCGCCCGCTTTTAACGGAAAGGCGCGCGTCGTATAGGCCCGGCGGTAGCGGCTTGTAGGCTTTGGGTCCGGTGTTCGCGACGCCGTACCACGTAAATTCGTTGCGGGGTTTTCTGCCGAGCCGGAGCGGAAAGCCGGCCGAGGGCGCGACGTAACTGTCGCTCGCGGCCTCGAAGACCTTTTCGGGGCCGCCCGGCGTGCGAGCGAATATCTCCAAAACGACGACGTCGTTGGCGCGAGGCGGCGGGTCCAACGAGTAGCGTAACGTCGGGGCCAGCATCTGCCGCGCCGGGTCGTCGTCTGCATAAAATCGGAAATCGGCCTCCTCGAGCGTTACTTCCAGGAAGCCTTCGTTGTCGAAGTAACCGCCTTCGGGGCCGGCCGCCGTCAGCCGGTCCACGACGCGGAGCCGGGCGCCCCGGCCGCGGCCCGCGACGTAATAAGTGTAACGGTGGTTGGCCTCGTCCCGCACGTCGGCGGAGACGAGGCGGTCGTCTATGACGAGCGACGAGCGCGGCGTATCGAACGGGTCGCTTTGGGTTATGTACTCCGCGTCGTAGCGCCTCCCGTCGCTCGCGCCCACGTACGTACCGCGGACCGTCAATTTGTATAGTTTGCCCGGGAGCATCGTGCGGGGCAGCGTTATTTCCGTGCCGTCGGTGGGGAGGAGGACGACGCCGGGGTCGGCCTTATCGAGGGGGGTAAGGACGAGGAGGAGTGAGGCGGTCGCGGCCGCCGCGGCCTTGAGCTTCGTCCGCCGTGGCCGCGCGCGCAAGTAGCGTACGACCGCGGCCGCGGCGCTCAGGGAGAAACTGAGTGCTGCGAATGCCGCGCGAAGGCCGGCGAGCGCCCCCGCGCCGAGGATGCGTAGGGTGCGTTTCACCACACGACGCGAAAGAGGGTTGTAAAGATTGCCCAGATGCCGGCGAGGGTAAAGGCCGTGGCCGCGGTTATATAGATGCCGCGCAGCAGGGCCCGGTGCCGTCGGGCGGCGCGGTCGACGTTGGCAAAGTGGTATTCTACCTGCGGCCAGGCTTGGGGGAAGAGGAATATAAGGCCCAGCGCGAGGCCGAGGTCGAGACAGAGCGAGGCGGTGAGGACCGTGGGCCAAGGGAGCCCGTGAAGTTTGAGCGCGAGGCCGGCGGCGAACGTTAGCGCGCAGATATTCGCGAGCGCCAAGTTGAATTGCCGCGAGCGGAGCCACCCCCACTTTCCGCCGGCCTCGGTCAACGTTTCGTTTAACGCGCGAAAGAGGCGCTCGAGAGTGCCGTGGTCGTCCCCCGTGGCCCATAAGTATGACCGGTCGGAGGCCGGGTGGTTCTTCAGTTGTATCAGCACGTTGGCGGACGGCGACAGGAACGATATCTTCAACGTCCGGGGGCGAATTTTGCGTTGCCGCTCGAGCCACGTTAAAAAGGGTTCCACCCCCCGGTAACGACACGTCCTCTCGTCCCCCCCGATGCCAAAGTCGAGCTCGAAGTAAGGGCGGAGCTTCCGCAAGGTTTTTTCGTAATAAGCGAGCGTAAGGTTGGCGAGCTCGGCGGTCGGCACGTTTTCTTCGCGCCGGGCCGCGTACCACCGCCGCGTCGCCCGATCCGCCTCGCGCCGGGCGTATCTATAAAAAACACGGTCCAACTTCTTCAAGAGAGCCGGCGAGGACCGCGTGGCCTTTATCTTCCGGAATATTTCGAACCGGCCGGCGCCCTCGGCGTGGCGCGCGAGGGGCTTAATTTTTACGCTCGGCATATTCCCCTTCGTTCCAACGTTGCGATTATACGAAAAAAGGGCGGGCAGTCAACCCGCCTCAGCGTCGCGCGGAGTTATGCGTTAAGTCCCTACGTGCCAGGACGCCAGGTATTCGACCTGTTCTTTTGTGAGGACGTCGATCTTTATACCCAGCGCGTCGAGTTTAAGTCCGGCGACCTCGTCGTCGATCTCGCGGGGGACGGCGTACACCAGCTTTTCCAGGGCGTCCGACTTCGCGCTCAGGTACGCGACGGCCAGGGCCTGGTTGGCGAAGGACATGTCCATGACCGTCGCGGGATGGCCTTCCGCGGCCGCGAGGTTTACGAGCCGTCCCTCGGCGAGCACGTATATGTGTCGGCCGTCGGGAAGTTCGTACTCCTCGACGTTGGGTCGGATAACGCGCCGCGACGTCGCCATCTTCCCCAGCGCGTCGAGGTCGATTTCGACGTTGAAGTGTCCCGAGTTGGCGATTACGGCGCCGTCCTTCATCGATTCGAAGTCTTCGGCGCGGATGACGTGGATATCGCCGGTCATGGTAACGAAGAGGTCGCCCAAAGGGGCCGCTTCCGCCATGGTCATAACGCGGTAGCCGTCCAACTGGGCTTCGAGCGCGCGGACGGGGTCGACTTCGGTCACGATTACGTGGGCGCCCATGCCGCGGGCCCGCATCGCGAAGCCGCGGCCGCACCAGCCGTAGCCGGCGACGACTACCGTCGAGCCCGCGAACAGCATGTTCGTGGCGCGAAGGACGCCGTCGACGGTCGATTGGCCGGTCCCGTAGCGGTTGTCGAACAGGTGTTTCGTCCGGGCGTCGTTGACGGCGATAATCGGATAGCGGAGGTCGCCTTTATCGGCCATCGCCCGGAGGCGTATGACGCCGGTCGTCGTCTCCTCGGTCCCGCTCCGTATATGCTCCAGGAGTTCCCGCCGTTCCGTGTGGGCCGTGGTCACCAGGTCCGCGCCGTCGTCCATCGTTATCGTCGGCTTTAGGTCTAGGGTCTGGTTGATGTGTCGGTAATAGAGTTCCCGCGAGGCCCCGCGCACCGCGAACACCGCGACGCCATAATCTTCCGCCAGCGACGCCGCGGCCTCGTCGGACGTCGAAAGCGGGTTCGAGGCGCACACCGCCACTTCCGCGCCGCCCGCCTTAAGCGTCCGGGCCAGGTTCGCCGTCTCGGTCGTGACGTGGAGGCACGCGCTGATCCGCTGGCCCTCCAACGGCCGGTCGCGCTCGAAGCGTTCCCGGATTAGCGCGAGGACCGGCATATGGCGGTCCGACCATTCTATTTTAGTTTTGCCTTCAGGCGCTAACTTCGGGTCCTTTACGTCGCTCGGCATGGCGGCTCCTCGCGTAGTTACAGCCCGGCGGCGCGGCGAAGTTCGTCCGCGCGGTCGGTTTTCTCCCAGGTGAAGTCGGGTTCATTTCGGCCGAAGTGGCCGTAGGCGGCGGTTTGCTTGAATATCGGCCTCCTCAGCTCGAGGTATTCGATAATCGCCGCGGGCGTGAGGTCAAAGTGGTCGCGTACGATAAGGGCGATTTTTTCGTCGGCGATTTTCCCGGTTCCGAAAGTATCTACCGTTACCGAGACCGGCTGCGCTATGCCGATGGCGTAGGCGACCTGGACCTCGCAGCGGCTCGCGAGACCCGCAGCCACTACGTTCTTGGCGACGTGGCGCATCATGTAGGCGCCGGAGCGGTCTACCTTGGAGGGGTCCTTACCCGAGAAGCAGCCGCCGCCGTGCCGGCCCATGCCGCCGTAGGTATCCACGATAATCTTTCTGCCGGTGAGGCCGGCGTCCGCGAGCGGCCCGCCGAGAACGAACCGGCCGGTCGGGTTTACGTAATATTTGGTATTGTCGTCGAGCATTTCCGCTGGGATGACGGCCTTGACGACGTGCTCGAGCACGGCCTCCTTTATCTCTTCGGAGGATACTTCCGGGTGGTGTTGGCACGCGACGACGACGGCATCCACGCGCGCCGGCTTGCCGTCCGCGTATTCTACGGTTACCTGGGATTTGCCGTCCGGGCGGAGCCAGGGCAGCGTTCCGTCGCGGCGGACCGCGGCGAGGCGGCGCACGACTTTATGGGCGGCCATGATCGGGAGAGGCATCAGCTCGGGCGTTTCCGTGAGCGCGAAGCCGAACATCATTCCCTGGTCGCCGGCGCCTTGTTCCCGGGCGTCGGTCGGGAGGACCCCCGCGGCGATATCCGGCGATTGCTCGTCGATCGACGTCAGCACGGCGCACGTTTGGGAGTCGAAGCCGTATTCCGCGTCCGTGTAACCGATCTCTTTTATGGTATTCCTCACTATTTTAGGTATGTCCACGTAACAGTCGGTGGTTATTTCGCCGCAGACCAGCGCGAGGCCCGTGTTGACCGTGGTCTCGCAGGCTACGCGGCCGAACTTATCCTGTTCGAATATATGGTCGAGAATGGCGTCCGAAATCTGGTCCGCGATCTTATCGGGATGTCCCTCCGTGACGCTTTCGGACGTGAACAAGAAATGCTGGGCCATTTTACCTCCTGGGCGGGCCGGCGCCGCGGCCGAAAATCCTGGCGGGTCCCCCGTTTAAAACGGGTGCCGATAGGCGGGACAGTAACTTCGAAATTAGCATATTAATTAATCCAAATCAAATTAAAATTTCGTCTCATTTATCTAAGCGCGGCCCGGCGCGGCAGGCTGGGGGCCAGTTTTAAGCTAACCCTTCAGCCGTGGGCGGATTTATAAAGATTAGTTTTAAAGAGAAAATATGTTAAAATAATTGCCCCGAGAATACACGCGTAAGCGCCTCGCGCGGACGCGAGAGTGGCGGAACTGGCAGACGCGCTGGATTTAGGATCCAGTGGCCTAAGCCGTGCGGGTTCGAGTCCCGCCTCTCGCAAATTTATTTTAAACAGATTATATGGTTGAGGTAACGAAAAAGGGCGAGAACACGGTCCGCCTGGAGGTGGAGATACCGGCCGCGGAGGTCCAGGCCAAAGCGGCCGAGGTATACGCCGAGCTGGCCCGAACGGTCAAAGTGCGGGGCTTCCGGAAGGGTAAAACGCCGCGGCGGATTCTTAAACGCTCGTACGCCGACCAGGTCCTGCGGACGATGGTGGACGAACTCGTACCGTTGGCCTTCGAACGCGCCGCCGCCAAGCTCGAGCTCGACGTCGTAAGTTCGCCGCGCTACGACGTTGCGTCGGCGAGCGAGGAGGGGCCGATCGTTTTCGCCGCGGAGGTGGCGGTATTCCCCCAGATAACCTTGCCCGATTATTCCAAATTCGTTATAAAGCGGGACCGTCATAGCATAAGCGACGAAGACGTCGCCCGGGCGCTCGAGGACCTCCGCCAGGTGAACGCCCGCCTCGAGCCCGTCGAGGGCCGCGGCAGCCTCGACGGCGACCTCGTGGTTTTGAAATTCCTTGCCGAAGACCCGCCGGAGGGGTTTTCGCAGCCGACGGTGGGGGTATGGGCTCGCGTCCGCGAGGAGGGGGATTCTTACGGCGCTCAGGTCCTGGGCAAAGCGGCGGGCGATAACTTCGCCCTGGCTATAGAATATCCCCCCGATTACCCCTCGAAGAAGCACGCCGGCAAGAAGGTCCAGGCGCCGGTAGAAGTCTTGGAGGTTAAGAAGAGGGTCCCGCCGGAGCTCGGCGACGAGTTCGCCAAGGACCTGGGCGAGGATACGCTCGCGGACCTTAGGGCCAACGTCAAGGGCCGCCTCGAGGCGCGCGCCGAGGAGATGTCGTACGTGAATGCCTACGGGCGGCTCGTGGAAGACATCGCGGCCCACGCCGACGTGCCCTTGGACGACTGGTTCGTGGAGCGTTTTTTGACCGCGGGAGAAGACGAACCGGCCTCGAAGGGCGATAAGGACCGCGCCGAGCAGGCGGCCGCGGCCCGGCGCGAGCTGAGTCGCTATTTCGTCATACGCGAGCTGGCACGCCGCGAAAACGTGGAGGTGACCGCGGAGGAGGTGCGCGACGCTATGGCCGCGCGTACTTCCCAGGCGGGAGCGCCGCCCGAGCGGCCCGCGGCGGCGTACGAACGCCTCCTCAACGAGAAATTAGCCGCGAAACTTATCCCCCGGGAAGGCGCGAGCGAGGGAGGTAAGGCCGACGCAAGTTAAAACGTCCAACGCCGACGTCGTCGATAAATGCGAGCTCTTCGGCGGCCGGTTGCTCTTGGCTCAGCCGCGCGAGGGTTACCGTTTCTCCATAGATTCGATTCTTCTCGCGTGGTGGGTGGCGTTCGAGGCGGACGACCGGATTTTGGACGCGGGCTGTGGCGTGGGCGTCGTAGGCCTTGCGCTCGCCCGGTGCCGGGGCGCGCGCGACGTTACGGGCGTCGAGCTCCAGGGAGACCTCGCGGCGCTGGCGCGCGCGAACGTCGCCGAAAACAGGGCGTCGGCCTGGATGTCCGTCGCGGAGGTGGACCTGCGCGAGTTGCCGCCCGCGTTCGGTAACCGCTTCGATGTCGTGTGCGCCAACCCTCCTTTTCGCGAGGCCGGCGCCGGGCGGTTGAATCCGGCCCCGGAAAAGGCGGCCGCGCGCCACGAGCTGACGTTGACGATGGCTGAGCTCGCGCTCGCCGCGGCGTTTGCCCTAAAACGCCGAGGGCGTTTTTACTTGGTACACCAGCCGCGCCGCCTGGGGGAAATCTTTTCCGCGCTCGGCAGTGCGGGCTTCCGCGTTGAGCGGCTCCGTTTCGTACAGCCGCGCGAGGGTGCGCGTGCGAACCTCGTGCTCGTGGCCTCGCAACTGGGCGGCGCGTGCGAGACGGTCGTCATGCGGCCGCTCATAATTTACGGACCCAACGGCGAGTACGCCGACGAGGTGGCGGCGATCTACGACGGTCGGGGGCGGCCTTTATACGACGGTTAAATATGGAAGGCTTACGATTAAAAAGTAGCGTAGTGCTGCGCGACGCCGCGGCGTTTCCGATCCTGTTGGTCGGGGTCTTCATGTTAGTCGCGCTGAGTGCGAGAGACGAACGGGCCTTGCTGGAGGACCGCCTTTTCGCGGGCATCGGCGGCGATTACCGCGAGGTCAACTTCGGCGTACACGGGACCGCCGGCGTTTATCCCATTCGTATAAAGTATTTCGACAATCCGGACTACCACGGCCCGCCCGTCATCCTGGTCCACGGCATGGGCACCTCGGACGCCTATTTCTGGCGCGTCCACGGCGAGGTCGAGGTGTTCGCCGGCTTCATTTATTCGGAGCGGCGCAATATAGCCGCGGTAGGCCACGCGCAGGGGCTCGTGGACCTCGGCTACGACGTCGTAACTTATACTTATCCGGATTCGCGCGACCGTCCCCTGGAGTACCAGGCTTACGACCTCGCGCGTATAATAAAGTGGACCAAGGAAAGATTCATCGTAAAAAACGTTATTTTATTGGGGCACAGCGTGGGCGGCCTCGTGTGCCGTTATTACGTAGAATCGGGCCAGCCCGGCCGGAAGAATTACCAATTTCCTTATAAAGAAAAGAGCGGTTATAAATGGAACCGTTTTTTCAGTATATCCAATTTCGAGATTCGGCGCCTTAGCTACCGGTACGACGTCGCCAAGCTCCTCCTCATCGCGACCCCGAGTTACGGCAGCCTGAAAGAGGAGGGCCGCGACTACAACAGCCCCGCCCTCTACGAGATGAAGGAGAATAGCGACTTCGTGAGGTGGCTCGAGGAGGGCCGCCGGAACGCCGCGGCCAAAGGTTACAAGAGGCCGCCGGTGTACGTTTTCGTCGGCAAAGCGTACGAGAATTATATGGGCGAGGGGCCGCTCGACTTCGGCGACGGCATCGTGACCGTTGCCTCCGCGGTGGGCCCGTACGGCGACGACGCTCGAGCCGAGGTCTTCTACTTCGACCTCGACCACTTCGAGCTCGCCCTCGACGGCGAGGTACTCGCGAAGATATATACCGTTTTGGGGGAGGAAGACGGCGAGCGGGCGTCGTGAGCGAGCGACGGCGCGACGGGAAATGGAAGAGTATATTTTTTAATCAAAGGGGGGAGATTATATAATTGATAACGGTCGGATTTTTTGTTATTGTAACAAGCGCGGATATTAAGCGACTTTGGTTAATAGGTGGTTTGCCGCACGGCTTAGCTCGCCCGAGCATTTCGCGTTTCGGATGGGCCCTACCGTAGAAAGCGCCTTACAGCGCTGACAAAGCCACTAAGCGTTTTCCAAAAAAAGATAAACCGTCTACCGTCGGCGTATCGGCCTTCGTCGGAGGAGGTATTGTCCCAAACGGATACGACGCTGGCTCATCTCGAGGCCCTTTTCCTCGAGGTGAGGTGTGCGGTTATGAGGGCGGCTGCAGGTTCGGGCGTTGAGGTTAAGTTCAACGCCAAAGGGGACCGCGTCAGGTCGTTCGACACCGCGGCCCACGAGGCCGCTTGTGCCTACCTGCGGGAACGGTTCCCTTGGCCGGTTGAATTGTTGTCGGAGGAGGACGCGCCCCGGCGGGTCGGCGCCGGCGAGCCGGAGTTCACGGTGGTCCTCGATCCGGTGGATGGTTCGGATAATTTCGCCTGCGGTATTGCCCCTTCGGCCATGGCGGTGGCCCTTACGCCCGCGCGCGAACCCATCGCCGTCGATACAGTTGAGTTCGCCTTAGTGGGGGATTTATTGACGGGCGACGTGTGGCGCGCCGCGCGGGGACGCGGGGCGGAAAGCAACGGCCGCGCCCTTCGAACCACCACGGTAACGTTACCTGAAGAGGCTGTGTTAAGTTGCGAGATGAACCATTTCGCGGTCGGGGAGAAACTAAGGTGTGTACTGTCGCGGGCGCGAGGTGTCCGCGCCTTCGGTTGCGCAACGTGGGCGCTCGTTAAGGTGGCCGGCGGCGCACTTGACGCCCACCTCGACCTGCGCGGCCGCCTTACGCCGGAGAATTTTCTGGCGCCTTCTCTTATCTTAGCCGAGGCCGGCGGCGTGGTGACCGACGGCGAAGGGAAGGCGCTACCGCCGGTTCGAGGTCTTACGGAACGTTTTTCCGTCGTGGCCGCGGCGACGCCGGACCTGCACGCGGCGCTAATGCGGCAATTGAACGAAGGCGTTCGGGATGAATCATAAAACCGCGCGTGGGCGCGAAGCCACCGCCGTTTTGCCGGTAGTAATTTTAGCTGCCGGCGAAGGTTGTCGGTTGCAGCGAGCGAACGGCGGAAAGCCGAAACCCCTCACGCGGCTTCTGGGGCTGACCTTTCTGGAGCGGGTTATCCTATCCTGCCGCGAGGTGGGGGTCCGGGAGTTCTACGTGGTGACGGGCTGTTATGAGGACGAGCTTATCCGCCACGTTGACGAGTTGGCGCGGCGGCTAGGCATTTCGATTCGGCCGGTGCATAATCCGAATTGGCCGGAAGGGAACGGCACTTCGGTATTGGCCGTTTCCCCCTATATCGCCGGGCCGTTCCTGCTCGTGATGTGCGATCACCTCTTCGACCCCGATATTCTTCGCGAGCTTTTGGAAGCTACGGACGGCGGCGACACCTGCCTCCTCGCGGTGGACCTGGAGGCCGACCGGGTCTTCGACCTGAAGGACGCGACCAAGGTCTGCCTCGACGGCCGGAACGTCACGGCCATCGGTAAAGGGCTCGCCCCGTTCGACGCGGTGGACACGGGCCTCTTCCTTTGCCGGCCGTTTCTCTTCGACGCGTTGGCGGAGGCCCGGCGCGACCACGACGGGTCCCTCTCCGGCGGCGTCCGGCGGTTGGTCGAGGAGAGTAGGGTCCGCGCGGTTGACGTCGGCGATCGCTTCTGGCTCGACGTGGATACGCCCGAGAGCCTCTCCCTCGGAAAGAAGCACCTGCTGACCGGACTTGCCAAGCGGGGCGACGACGGCATTATCTCGCGCCGTTTAAACCGCCCCCTTTCGCGCCGGATTTCCCAACTTCTCGCCGCCACCCCGCTCACCCCCAACGCTATTACCGTTTTGAGTTTCCTGAGCTGCCTTGGTGGCGCCTTCCTCTTCGGCCTGGGCAAATATGGGTGGACGGTCGTCGCAGGGTTTCTGGTCCAATGGGCCTCGGTCCTGGACGGCTGCGACGGCGAGGTCGCCCGGCTCAAGTTTCAAGGCAGCCGCTTCGGCGCCTGGTTTGATACGGTCCTGGACCGCTACGCGGACGTCGCGGTCGTTATGGGCATTTCTTACGGTTATTGGCTCGGCCATCCCCGGCCGCTCGTCTGGCTGGCTGGCGGGGTGGCTTTGGCCGGCTTCGTCCTGGCCAGCTACGCGAAGAAAGAATTCGCCCTCCGTTTTCGACGCCCGCTGCCCGGCGGCGTGCTGAGTAATCTTGCCAAGAGGGACGTGCGCCTCTTCGCGTTATTCCTCGGCGCCCTCGTCAATCGGCCCTTCGAGGTTATGGTCCTCGTCGGCCTTCTTTCCCATGCGATTATAGGTTGGTTTTTCCTCGCCGTCTATCGGCGGAGACGGGACCGGCGCGCGCGAGGTTAATATCCGGCCCGCTCGACTTCGGCGACGGCATGGTGGCGGTTCCCTCCGCGGTGGGCCCGTACGGCGACGACGCTCGAGCCGAGGTCTTCTACTTCGACCTCGACCACTTCGAGCTCGCGATGGACGGCGCCGTCCTCGCGAAGATTTCAAACGCTTTGAATAAGGGCGAAGCCGAGCGGCCCTCGTGAACCCTAAAAGAGCGTATGTAATAAAAAACCGCCCTTGCGGGGCGGTTTCGTCTTAGGGGGCGAGTTATTTAAACAACGCCTTGATCCGCCCCACCGACGAGGGTACGACCGCGGGTTCCGCCCAGCGGAAGTACTGGATGCGGTGGTTTTTTTGATCCGCGACGTATACCCGCCCGCCGGTCGCCTTAACGGCGACGCCCCAAGGCCAATTGAACTGGCCGTTACCGGTTCCCAGCGACCCCCATTTCCCGACGAACGAGCCGCTCGAGGTAAAATATTGGATACGTTGGTTATTCCTGTCGGCTACGTAAATGTAACCGTCGCTCCCGTAAGCGATCCCTTCGGGGTATTGGAATTGGCCGTCGCCGCTGCCTTGCGAGCCCCATTTGCCGAGAAACGACCCCGTCGCCGTGAAGTATTGGACGCGGTCGTTTTGGGTATCGGCGACGTACACGTTGCCGTTGGGAGCTACTACCACGCCCTCGGGATGGCTGAAATTTCCGTTACCCGTACCGCGCGTCCCCCAATCTCCGAGGAGAGAACCTCTCGCGGTGAAGTACTGGACGCGGTGGTTGTACGTATCCGCGACGTATACGTTGCCGTTCGGCGCCAAAGCAATGCCCTTAGGCCTATCGAATTGGCCCAACTGGGACCCGCGCGAGCCCCACTTCCCCTCGTATACGTAATCGGCTAACGCCGGGAACGCCGCGGTAACCAATACGACAAACCCTAAAAACACGTTCCGTTTCATATCGGCTCCTTCGCACGCAATACCGGACCCCTAAACGAGCGTCCGGGCATAATGGGGCGACTGGCCAGTCGCCCCTACTTAAACAAAGCCTTCACCCGCCCGAGGGAAGCGGGTAAAATCGCGAGGTCGTCACGG
>CAZWAM010000058.1:0-10911 GCA_964631855.1 uncultured bacterium
CGCTCCTACGAGTTCGGCCCGGGCTGGGCGAAGCTGGCTAAGGCGGTAGAGATAACGTTGTCGTACGAGGGCCTTGAGGTAGCGCGCGAGGATTACCTCTCGGTCTACCGCTGGAACGGGGTCGGCTGGGAGGACCTCGGCGGGACGATAGACAAGCGCGGCCGTCGGGTAGTGGCGGTGGCGGACGGCCTCGGGACCTTCACGTTAGGGTACGGCGAGAAGAAGAACACGACGCCGCCCGCGGGGAAGCCGATGGCGTTCGGCCTGTACCAGAACTACCCGAACCCGGCGCGGGACGATACGGTGATCAAGTACACGCTGCCGGGGGCGTGCGAGGTGGAGCTTGTGGTGTACGACCTGAGCGGGCGCCGGGTATCGACGGTGGTGCGGGAGGTCCGGGAGGCGGGCGTGCACGAGGAGTCGTACGCGCTCGCGGACGAATCCGGGCGGCCTTTGCCGGCGGGCGTGTATTTCTACCGGCTCAGCGCGGGCGCGGACGTCGCGACGCGGAAGATGGTGGTCGCCCGCTGAGGGCGTTGACGTAAGCGCATCGAGAGCCCCGTCGCCACGGCGGGGCTTTATTTATAGCCGACCATTTCCTTCGCAAACGGGATAATTATTGCTCGCACAAGTATTTTGTGGTAATTTATTATAGAGGGAATATGTTTAAATATATATCCTTTAGATTTTTGTTAATCTCACTTATTCTCGTCGCCGGCCTCGGCGTCGCCGCCGGCGACGAAGATTTCAGACTTTACGCCTACCCCAACCCCTTTCAAGCCGGTTATACCAGCGCCCGACTCTCCTACTACCTTCCCGCCGAGGCCATAGTCTCAATTTACGTGTACGACTTGGAGGGCCAGCGCGTGCGTACGTTGGTCGACCGAGTGGTGCGGCCCCAAGGAAGTAATACCGGCCGAGACGTATGGGACGGGCGCGACGACGACGGCGAATTCGTGCCCGCCGGCCCTTACGTTGTGGTTCTCGACGTACGTATAAGGGGCGCACCGTACGAAGATACTTTTGTCGCGGTCGTGAAAAGGTGAACTCGAGCGGGCGCTCGCGGTTGGCCGAAATATGCCTTTATATTTTATACGCCCCGGGAAGACGTTGACGCTAACATGCTGCCTTACGGCCGCGGCCATAGTCTACGCCGAACGAGTAGACTTCTCCGACGCCCGCGGCGCGACGTTGGGCAATAGCCCGGCACTCGACTCGGGTTTCTACGCGTTGGGAACGAACCCCGCCGCCCTCTCCGAGCTGCCCCACTTCCAATTTACGTTCAACCACAGGATTTATCCTGCACCCCACGCGGCGCTCGAGGTCGTCGGGGCCGCGGTTCCCTTCGGCGACTACGGCACAATAGCGGGCGGTTTCGGGACCGTGCGCGTGGGAGAGGTGGAACAATATTCTCCGAACGGCCGCTACCTCGGGAAATACGTTTACCACGACGACCTGTTAGCTTGCGGCTACGGCATCAAGGCCAACCGATGGGTGGCGCTGGGCGCCGCCGCCAACTACGAACGCCACCTGACCGCGCCCGAAGTACGTTACCAAACGCTCAGCGCCGACGCCGGCGTTTACGTCCGCCCGTTGGGCGCAAACTCCTCCCTGGAATACGCCGCGGGTACCGTGGCGTTGGCCCTCACGGTCCAAAACCTTCTCGCAACCCGCCGGGAAATCTTCACGGGCGAGTACCGCGAACCGGTAAAAGTGGGCGCGGGGGCGCTATGGGTCCGCGACGTCGGCCGCCACCGCTTAGGGTTAACCTTTTCCATACCTTTCACGGAACCGTCCTCGGCTGCGATCGGCTGCGAGTTCGCCGTTGCCGCGGTGCTCTCGGCGCGCGCCGGCGTGACCGGCACCCAACCCGCGGGCGGTATCGGCGTCAATACCGACCTCTTCTCGTTCGACTACAGCTATCTGACCCGCGAATTCGGCCCCTCTCACTATTTCTCCGTTTCCATTAACCCCGGGCGGGATATCCAAGGCCGCGGCGAAAGGCGCCGCCAAATAGACGAATGGCTGAGGGAGGGCCGGAACTACTTCGAGGCCGGCCGCTATGACCTGGCCGCGGCGCGCTTCGCCAGCGTCTTGAATTGGGACCCCCACAACGCCGTGGCCCGCCAATACTGGATTCGCTCGAGGTACCACCGATATATGGCCGACGGCGCCGAATTCATCGGGAAGAAAGATTGGGAAAGGGCGCGCCGCGCGTTCCACGACGCCTTGGCCGTGGCCCCGGGAGACTTCCTCGCGACCGAATACCTGGAAAGAGTCGACGAACTAGAGGGGGAAGAAAAAAAACGGGAGGCCGCGGAGAAACGCATCGCGGAGCTACTTGCCCAGGCCGACGGTTACCGGAGCCGCGGCGCATACCGCCGGGCCATAAATATATACGAAGCGATCCTCGCCGCACACCCCGGCCACGCCCAAACTCGTCGCCTTCTACGCCAAACGCGAATACTCCTCGCCGCTACCGCCAAGCCGCCGGAACCGGAGCCGGCGACGCCCGAAATCTCGGCCGAAGCCGTCGAAAAATACGAGGAGGCGAGCGATTTGCTTAGCCGGGGCGCCGTCGGCGAAGCGGCCCGTACGCTCGCCGACGTCGTAAAACAATATCCGAACTACGCCGCGGCGCGCGCAAAACTCGTAGAAGCTTACATGTATCAGGGCCTCGACTTCTACTCCAAAGGCTCTCTCGCCGCGGCGCTGAGGGTCTGGGAGAAAGCCTTGGCGCTCGACCCCGGAAACGAAAAACTCAAACGTTACATAAACAAAGCCGAGATCGAAATCGACCAGATACGGTAAGGCGTGCGATGGTCGAGGCGAAATCTCAAAGGGAGCAATTCTTAAGCCTATGCGAAGATTAGTGAATTTATTATCGTCTCTCCGTACGAAGGCGGCGTTAGTAGCGATAGCGTTCGTTTTGACGCTCGTCACGGCCATAGGCTTCCTCCTCATCCGCCACGAGAGGCTGGCCTTAACGCGCGAGGTGGAGCTAAGGGTCCTCTCTCAGGCCCGCAGCATCGCGGCCTCCTCGGAACGAACTATGCTCGAGCCCGACCCGGAGCTGACGTTCCAAAAACTGCTCCGGGAAATGATGAACCGAGACCTGGATATCAAGAGCATAGTGGTGGTCGACCGCGACGAGAAGATCCTCGCGCACCCGGAAGTAATCAAGATAGGGACGAAGTACGAACCGTCCCACGGCCTCGTACCCGTTACGGATCTGAACTACTTCGACCCTGACGAACTGGTCGCCGAGGGCGAAGACGAATTCCAGGTTACGGCGCCCATAAAGCGGACGTACGAAGGAGAGGTATCGAACATAGGCCGGGTTTACATCCGCTCGTCGAAAGGTAAAATCGAAAAGGCCCTGGGCTCGGCGCGCTTTCAGATAATCCTCATCGCCGTCATCGTAAGTTTGCTCGGGAGCATCGCCGCGGTCTTGCTCTCCGGCTTCGTTACGACGCCCGTAAAACGACTCGCCGAGGGGGCACGGAAAATCGGCGAGGGCGACCTCAGCGTCCGCGTCAAAGTGTCCGGCCGCGACGAGATAGGCCAGCTCTCGTCCACGCTAAACGAGATGACGGCCGGCCTCGCCAAAGCGCGCGAGGAGCTGGTGGAAAAGGAGCGGATGTCGCGCGAGCTCGAGATCGCGCGCGAAATACAGCTGAGTTTGCTGCCTACGGCTTTTCCCGAGATGGAAGCGGTGGAGGTGGCCGCGGCCTGTGAAAGCGCCACCGAAGTCGGGGGCGACTACTTCGACCTGATCGCCATCGATAGCAGGAGGGTGGGCGTCGTTATCGCCGACGTATCCGGTAAAGGCGTCCCGGGCCTGTTGGTAATGGGCGTAGCGCGCAGCGTCATCCGCGCCCAGGCCCGGCAGCACCTCTCGCCGCGCGAAGTCCTCATCCGCGCCAACGACATCATCGCGCCCGACATCGGCAAAGGTATGTTCGTAACCGTCCTGTACGGCGTCCTGGACGTCGAACGCCGCGCCTTCGCCTTCGCCAACTCCGGCCACAACCCCTTGATCATAATGAAGAGAACCGGCCCCGTGCCGTACGAAATCATCAAGACGCAGGGCCGGCCCGTGGGCTTTATGGCCGGGGCCTTCTTCGACGACCGCCTCGAGGAGACGTCGTTACCGCTCGACGAAGGTGACACCATCTTCGCCTACACCGACGGCATCGTCGACGCCATGAACAAAAACGACGAGGAGTTTGGAATAGACCGCATGCTCGAGACCTTAACCGAGAAACGCGCCGCAGCCGTACAAGAAATCACGGACGCGCTGCTGCAACGTATAGCGACGTTCGTAGGAGACCGGCCACAAACCGACGACATGACCCTCCTCGCCATTACGCTCAAATCCTACGACCTGGCAGCCGCGGCTCCAGCCGCCGCGGCGGCCGCGGCCGCGCCCGAGACCGGCGCCGCCGGCTCCTAAATTAACGAGAGCCGATATGGCCGAAAAGGAATACCAATTCCGGGTCAAAAGCGCGACCTCGCAACTGGAGAAAGTGCGGAAATGGGCCGCGTATATCGCCCGCGCCCTCGGCTTCGACGAGCGCGCCGTCTTCGAGATCGAATTATCCATATACGAGGCGTGCGCCAACGTCATAGAACATGCCTACGCCAATAACCCCAACAACTACATCGACTTAAAAATTTCGGTCGAGCCCGACCGGCTAACGGTCACTATTCGCGACGAGGGAGGCGCCTTCGAGCCCACGTCACTCAAAGAAAAGGACATCGCGAAAATCATCAAGACGGAACAGGACGGCGGCTTAGGTATGTACATCATCGAAGCCTGCATGGACGAAATCCTTTACCGCCGCCAAGCGGGGCGAAACATACTCGAGCTAATTAAATACCTGCCGCGCGCCGCGCCCCCCTCTTAACGAGAGCCGTGACCAGAGAACTAAAAATAAAGTTGTCCGAGAAAACGCCCGACGGCGTACACGTTTTCAAAGTCGCGGGGACTTTGGGCGTGGAGGGCTCCGCCGGGATCCAGGGTCTACTCGACGCCTGCATGAAAGAAAAGGTCTACCGGGTCGTCCTCGACCTCGAGGACGTGGACTTAATCTCCAGCGCAGGGATGGGTGCGTTTCTATCCGCGGTCGGCGAACTGCGCAAAAAAAACGGCGACATAATCTTCGTCAAGATGCAAGACCGGATAATGACCGTCTTTAAAAACCTGGACGTCCTCGACTACTTCATCGTGGCCGACGACGTGGCCAAGGCTATCGATAGGTTCCGGGGAGGCGAACTGCCCCGGCCGCCCACGATAGAAGAACTCACGGCCGGCTTGGCCGCGAAGGCCGGCGCGAGAGAAACCGGCCCCGCCCCAACGCTGTTCTCGCTGCTCGCCGCGTACGCCGACATCCTCGGCGCCGACGCGGGAATCGAACGCAAATTGTCGCAAATAGTCGACGTGACCGCCAACTACCTCGCCTTGAGTCAATGCCTGTTCGTCCCGCTGGACGACGGCCTCGGCTTGGAGCCGGCCGCGGCACGGGACGGGGTCCCCGTGCTCAACGCGAGGGCCCGGTCCGTCCTGGCCGACTCGCTTCCCGCCGAAAAGATAAGCGCCGTCGAGAAGCTCCCCGCCTTTAAAAAAGAACTGGCCGCCTGGGCCGCCAAAAGCGACGCTCGCTTCCTGTTGCCGTTGGAGGCCGCGGCGAAACCGGTAGCAGTTCTGGTCGTCGGCGGCAAAAAAGACGGGAGCCCCTTCACCAACGAGGAGCGGCGCCTCCTCAGGTACCTGCAGACGTCTCTCGAGTTGGCGCTCGAATGTTACTTACTTACCGAACGCGCCGTCGGCGAACCGCCCGGCGCCAAGAAAAAAATCGAGCGCAAGCTCATGGAAATGGAGACCCTCTTCACCGTTTCGCGCGGGTTGGCCGAAGCGCTCGAGACCGAGAAAATGCTCCCCACGTTCCTGATGATAGTGACGGGACAATTCAGCACGGACCGCGCGGTAATACTTCTCTCCGCGGCCGACGGCGGGTTCGAGGTGCGGGCCGCGCGCGGCGTCGACGACGGCGCCCTCCCCAAACTGGCCCTCCCGCCCAAAGGCCTCGCCGAACTAATAGCCGCCCAAACCGGCCCGGCTTTGGTCGACGCCCTCGGGCAAACCCTCGAGGGTCGTGACCGCCGTCAAATCCAACCGTTCCTGGACGAGGGTATCGCGGCCCTCGCGCCCATGCGCTTTAAAAACAGGTTAATCGGTATCGTGGGATTGGGGGCCAAAATATCGGGGCGCGATTTCGAGGCCGACGAGCTCCGGCTCCTCGGCGCCCTCGTCGACCTCGCCGCGGTCAGCATCGAAACCGCCCGCCTTCTCGAGATGACGAGAAAAAATTACGCCGGCCTGGTGCGAGCTCTCATATCCGCAATAGAGGCGAAGGACAAATTTACGCGCGGCCACACCGAGAGGGTGACGCGGTACGCCGCGGCCCTGGCCGACGAGGTCGGCTTAGACGAAGACCAAAGGCAAAACCTCCTCTTCGGCGCCGTGCTCCACGACGTGGGGTATCTCGGCGTCCCGGAAGAGGTCCTACGGATGCCGGACGGCATTACGGAAGAACAACTCGCCGAGTTGCGCCGCCACCCCCTGATAGGGGTAAACATCCTCAAAGACATCCCGTTCCTCAAAAAAGCGACTGACGCCGTCCGCCATCATCACGAAAACTACGACGGCTCCGGCTACCCCGACGGCCTCGCCGGCGACGATATCCCGCTCATCGCGCGTATCGTAGCCGTAGTCGACGCATTCGACGCCATAACTACCGACCGGCGCTACCGTAACGCCAACTCGAAAGAGGAGGCGGTCGAGGAAATAAAGAAAAATCGAGGCATGCAATTCGACCCAGCCGTAGCCGACGCTTTCATAGGGCTCGTCGAAAACGGTCGGCTCGACGTCATAAAAGCCAAACGTCCGGACCGCGAGGTGTAACCATGTTGAAAAAATTCCCGGCCGTCGTTCCGATTATCGCCCTTCTGGTCCTTCTAACGTTCTCCTTTCCCGGAAGGCCCGTGGCCGGCGAGAAAGAGGGCCAAATCGAACAACACCTGGAGCGCGGCAACGAGCTCGCGCAAAAAGGCGACCTCGACGGCGCGCTTACCGAATATCAAAAGGCATTAAAGATCGACGAGGGCAACGCCCTGGCCCACAACAATTTGGGCATCGTCTACAAACGCAAAGGCCTTTACCTCTCCGCGGCCGACGAATTCAAGGCCGCCCTCCAAAACCTACCCAACTACTTCAAAGCCTACAACAACCTCGGTAACGTTTACTTCGAGCGCGCCTATTACGACGAGGCGGTCAAGTACTACCACAAGTGCCTGGCGGTCAAACCCAGCTTCGCCGACGCCCACTGGAACCTCGCGCTCGCCTACGAGGAAAAGGGGGAAAAGACGAGGGCCATCAGGCATTTCAAAAAATTCATGGACCTCTCCGACGCCTCCACGTACGTCGCGCTCGCGCAACAACACGTCGACCGCCTCTCGGCTAAGCCGGAGGAAACCGAACTCGAGCCGGAAATAACTGATTACGGGGAATACGCCGCCGATGAGATCGAATAATACCGGCAGCCCGAAGGCCGCGCGCGCCGTCGCCTCGGGCCTTGGGCCGTACGTCGCCGCCGCCGTTTTGGCCTGCGCGCCGGCCTACGCGCAAACGGAAGGGCCCGTAGACGCGTACGCCGCCCCGGAGGACGTCGCCCCGCCCGTCAGCGGCCAACTGTCGCTTCCCCTTGATAGCTTCGCTTCAGGAACGGAATATGCCCCTTTCCCTCCGGCGGAAGTGACGTTCGACGCGTGGGCCGCTCCCGGCGACAAACCCCTCCTGCTCTCGCTCGAGCCGGACGGCGAGGCCGGGACGTACGACGCCCTCTCCTTACCGGGCGACGAGCTGGAACGGTACCGCCGCGCGAGTTGGTTCGAAGGCGGCTACGGCCCGGGCGATAAACGGTGCGTCATACTAATGTACCATCGCTTCCGCGTGGTCCCGGCCAACAAATTCGAAGTGTCGTACGCCGACTTCCGGGCGCAGCTCAACTACATAGCCCGCAACGGCTACGAAGTCATACCCGTAGACCAACTCGTCGAAGCCTTGCAGACGCAAGACCCGGACCTTCTGCCGCCGCGTTCCGTCGTAATAACCGTCGACGACGGCTTCCGCTGCGTCTACGACTTCGCCTGGCCGCTCCTCGCGGAATACGAATTCCCCTTCGCCATATATATCTACACCAACTACGTGGGAGGCGGCGGCAACTCCATGACCTGGGGCGAACTCCGCGACCTCGTCTCCGACGACCTCGTCACCCTCGGCGCCCACTCCAGAAGCCACCGCAACCTCGCCGACCCCAGGAAAGCCATCGGTCCGTACGAGCAGTGGGTACAGCGTGAATTAACTTATCCTAAGTACCGCCTCGAGGCCGAGACGGGAAAGCCCGTTCGGACCTTCGCCTGGCCTTACGGCTCGTTTAACTCGTACGCCTTGAGCGTCGCTATACGCGCCGGTTACGAGGGCCTGCTAACGATATACACGGGTGGAAACTCGATGGAGACGTCGCCGTATTTTCTTCGCCGTTACGGCGTCTATTGGCATACGCCGCTGTCGGTGTTCGCCCGCATGTTGGAGGGGCGGCCGATTTCGGACGATATGTGGGAATACGGCCTCGCCACCACCGCGGTCGAGGACGAGTTCCTTATCCCCTAGTTAATTTCTTATAGCGGATATAAAAACGGGGAGCCCTCGCGGCTCCCTTCTAAGTCATAGGCCGGCCCGGTTTGCGAATTCAGATAATTCCCAAATCCCCGTACGCCGCGGCGAGGGCGTGCGCCGCCGCCTGGAACGAGTAGCGCTCCGCCACGTACCGCGAACCCTCCACGTTCTGCGGGCACGACGACGCCAGGGCCGCGACCGCGGCCACGAACTCCTCCGGCGTCGCCGCGCGGATGCAAAAGGGGAATTCGCGCCTCCACACGACTTGCCGCCCGCGCAACAAGGCCTCCAAGACCATCTGCGAGAGGCCGTCGTGCGAGGTGGGGCGGACGAGCGCCGAAACCTCGCGGTACAATCGGCCCATCGCTTCGCCGTCCACCAAACCGGTGAAACGTACGTTGTCGGGCGCGCCCGCCTCCCGCCCGCCCCCCACGGCCACGACCTCCAGCGAAGGCAGCCGTTCCGCTATGAGCTTAATTACGGGCCACCCGTAAAAATCGCGCCGACGGTCGGGCAGATACGCCATTACGCTAAACCGGCTCGGCATCGGCTCGAGCTCGCCGCCCATCTTCTCCGATATGGTCGGCACGAGGTGCGCGCGGAACCCCTGCCCCGCCAGGTCGTCGACGAGCCAGGGCGCGTCGGCGATATGGAGGTCCACGCCGGCCCGAAACACGCGTAACATAGCGCGGCTGAGAGGGCGGCGCGACAGGCCGTACCAATCCGAGCCGATCCAGTGGAAGACCACCTTCTTAGCCGCGGCCTTCAAGGCCGGCACCCATTTTATATAATAGACGGGGTACACGGCATGTACCACGTCGTAGTCCTTAATTTTACGTAAAAGAGCCAGGCCCCGTACCCCCTCGAGGGCGCGCGCGCCGGCGAAGCCGGCCTGGCGCAACCTCAGCGCCGTGAGCGCCGGCAGCTCCTCCATCCCGAACAAAGCGATCTTAAGCGACGCGCGGTCCCTCATCGGTCCGGTTTTGGCGTTAACTTTTCTTCAGACGCGGCTTCGACGCGCAAGCCGCCGCGGGTCCTATGCACGTCCCAAAGGCCCAAAAGGGTACCGAGGAACAACCGCGGCTTCAGGCGCAACGCCGCGGCGGCCGCCGCCCCCCACACGCTGTAATAATAACAGCCGACGTTCCAAAAATTTTGCGGGAGGTAGCGGCGGTGCAGCAAACGTTGCTCGAGGACCCGCCGCCGCACCTTGTCGAGCGGCGCCGGCCGCGCGCCCGCCGCGACGCGGTGCTCGAGGCGGGCCGCCGGCACCTGGACCAAGCGCCAGCGGCGAGCCACCATGAGCGACACGTCGTCGTCGTCGAAATAATTTATCCGTCCGTCGAAGCGGACCACGGCCTCGCGCCGAAAGGCCATGTTGCAGCCGGTTAATATCTTCACCTCCGCGGCCTCGCGGGGTTGGTAGAGGAAGGTCGGGAGGCCCGAACGTTGGAGGACGGAGCGGCGCGCGTACCGGACCTGGCGGAACAACCGCTGGAGGAATCGGACGTAACCGCTTGGCAAGACCTGGTTGGTTATTACGCCGCAGGCGCCGCCCACCGCGGCGTCGTCGAAGGCTTTTAGCAACTCCTCCAAAAACGCCGGCTCGAGCGTAACGTCGTCGTCCAGGAAAAGGACGAACTCGCCCGTCGCGGCGTCGAGGCCGGCGTTGCGCTGTCGCGGCAGGCTCGGCGCCGTCCGCTCGCAAACGAACCGGACGTGCTTGAAGGCCGCGGCCAACTGCGTTACTAAAAGCTCGGTGCGGTCGTCCGCGCTCGCATCCACGACGACGACCTCATCCGGCGCCGTCGTGCCCGCCATCGCCGACGTTACGGTTAACGCAAGCTCCGCGGGCCGCGACATCGTAGCGATGATTACGGAAACGCGCGCCCGGCCGTTCATCCGCGCATCGCCTCCGCAATTCTCAAGACGTCCTCTTCGCCCACGTCCGCGTGGAGGGGAAGGTTTATCACCGCGGCCGCGGCCCGCCAGGCCCCCCGCAAATACCTCCCGGTAAGACGGGAAAGTTTATAATAGGGAAACCGGCCCGAGAGCGGCCGCGGGTATATGAACGGCCCGGCCTCGTATCCCGCCGCCGCCAACCGCCGAATAATTTCAGGCCTTTTCTCCCAACTCCGGACGAAGGCCGGATAGCGGATGGGCCACGGCTC
>CAZWAM010000058.1:11011-15219 GCA_964631855.1 uncultured bacterium
CCGGTGGTGTAGGGCTTGTCGAAGTTGGTGGAAATTACGGCCAGCGGCGCCGCCGAGCCGACGGGCCGGCCGCCGCGCCTCGCGCCGAACGCCTGCGCGACGTCCTCGAGCCAGGGTACGCCGCTTTCGCCGAGGAGGGTCTCTATTTCCTCCTGGGGAGGGACCGCGCCGAAGAGCGGCGCGACCACCGCGGCCCGCGTCCGGCCGCGCGCCAGGACCCGCCGCAGGCTCCGCGCCTCCAGGCCGAAGTGGCGCGGCGATACGTCCACCAGGTGCGGAATCGCGCCGAGCGAAAGTACCGCGTCCGCCACCGCGGGGCAGGTGAACGCCGGGACGGCGACGTCGTCGCCGCGGCCTATGCCCAGCGCCCTTAGGCCGAGCGCTATGGCCGCGCGGCCGGAGGACAACGCGTAAACCCGCGCCGCGCCGAAATACGTCCGTAACGTCTCCCCGTACGCCGCCGCGGCCGCGGCCACCTGAGACTCGTCCGCGGCGAGCAACTCGCCCAGCGCGACATAGTCAACGATCGGCTTGAGCCTCGGTACGAACAGCGCGCCTACCTCTCGCGAGCGAAAGTTACCTCTACCGCCCTTACGCCCGGCGGAACCTTAAAGGAACGCGACGTGAGAGCGAGGACGTCGCCTCCCGCTACCTTCCAGCCCGCGGGTACGTCGAAGACGACGTCGCCGGGGGCGCCCGGCGGTAACGTAATTTCGACCGTCCCGTCCTTGCTCGGCCTCCGCGCGGCGATGGCGGCGTTAAGGCGGTAGCGCGCCGCTATTTCCCGATGCGTTAACGCGCGCCCGCCCGCTTCTAAAATATATGACACGGCCCGGGCGAACACGTCGCCCCACGCCGGAAAGGCGCCGCCCCGAAAGGCGCGGTAATGCCAAATGAGGGAGCACACGCCGCCGCACGCCGCGGCCTCGTCGACGACCTGCAGCGCCACCGACAAAGCCTCCTCCCCGCCGAGCCGCTTATATTGAAAAAGGGCTCCGTCCATCGCCGCGGGCGGTATTTCGACGAAACCGTGAGCCCTCTCCGCGACGCCGTCGAACGGCCTATAGGGCAGCGCGGCGCCGCCCCGCCAACCTACCTCTCCCGCGAAGCCGAAGGAGGCGTCGTACTCGAAACCCGCACCTTCTACGGCTTGCCAACCCGTTTCGCCGCCGAGGCGAAGGTAATGGCCGCGGACGCCCGCCACCTCTCCCCCCGCCGCGCGGGCGAGGAGGTCCCTCTCTTCGGCGAGAGCCCGGCCGTCGGCGTTAGTATAAAAACTACTGTGGAGGGCGACCTCGCGGCCCCTCGCCGCCAGCTCGCGTATCAGCGGCGTCGCTTCATCCAACTCATATGCGTAGTCCATCGGGCCGCGGCGCGACGCCCCCAGGAAAAAGGTCGAGGCGCCGCCCGCTCCTTCCTCCGCTTCCCAAATAGCGGGCATCGGCTCGAGCGTAACGGCCCCGCGAACGAAATCCCGCAGCTTATAGCGGGCCCGGGCGCCGCTCGGGGAAGGACGCAGCCACGACCGCAATACCTCCCGCCGGGTCGGCCCCCGCAGCCGGTCCACGTCGTGACTCAGCGCCGCGGCGAACGGCGCGCCGTCCGGCCAATATCTAAAGCGCGGGACCGGTACGGCCGCCGCTTCACACGCCGCCTCGACGGCGAGCGATAGCAACTTAGCGTACCGATTTACTACCGCCACGCCGACGGCCTCGCGGCGCCAAGGGGGCGCGCCCGCCAAGGCCGGCCGGTCGCACCGGTCCCGCGGCCAACCGACCTCGCCGCGGCCGTTGAGATAATAGTCCGCGGCGGCCGCGACGTCGAAACCTAAATATACGGCCCCTCCCGCGCGCACGACCAACGGGTCCCCCCCGGCCGTACGCGCGAGGACCTCCCCCTTCGGCATCGAAGCCCGGTACAATATCGGCACGTCGACGCCGCGGTCTCGCCAAACTTCGGGCGGCACTTCCCGGGCGACGTGTTCGGCTTCCGCCGGTATTACGACCTTCGGCCCGGGCGAAGGCTCGCGCCGGCCGTACGCGAGCGTCGCCGCCGGCGGCCCGGCCGCGCGCGGAAGACCCGCCATTACGGCAAGTTCGGCTAAGACGTGTCGCGCACGCGCCGCTCCCAAGCGACAATCGCCGACGTCGAGGCCTATCACCCGCGCAGCCTCCTCCGCGTTCCCGCCAACAGGCGAACGAGCGGCGACCGGTACGCGGCGAGCTGATAATACGGCGTAAGCTTGCCGCCGAACGATTCCTTGAAGCGCGCGATCGACGCGACGTTGACGCCCACCATATCCAACGTTAAACCTCTCCCCCAGACCGCCAGGACCTCGCGCCACAACAAGTAAGCGCCGAGAGGGCCCCGCCCCTCCGCGAACGACGCGGCCAGCAGGTCGTAGCCGGCGTGCCGGTCCCATAAGACGAGGCGCCCGGCGGCAGGCTCGCCGTCTTCGCCCCTCAGGTAAAATATGGTCCCGGCGCGGCCGCAGAATTCGTTCACCAACGCGCGTATAAAAGACTCGGACGCCGGCGGCGTCATACCCCGGCGGCCGAACGTCTCGGCGTACATCGCGACGAAGGGCTCCGCGTCCGCGCTCTCCTCGAGCGGCCGGCCCTCCCCTTGTTTGATTTTATTCCTCAACGAAGAAGAAAGCGACGCCAAAAACTCGTCCTCCGGCGTCGGCGCCAATATAGAGGTATACCGGGGGTCGCCGCGGAACCCGGCCCAGCTGAGCGGCCGCACGTCCGCAAGCGCGGGGTGGCAAACGAGCCGGGCGTAGCGCCAGCGGCGCTTGATTTCCGCCGCGGCCGCGGCCAGGACGTCGTGGTCGCGCGCTTTCACGCGCTCGCCGCGAAGCTCTCCGGGCGGCGGCAGGCACGGCCCCCAGTACGGCGTGAGCGGCGGTATCTCCACCACCGGGCCCAACAATAAGTCCCGGCGCTCCCAAAAAGGCACGAGCGCGCGCGTCTCGCCCGCGGCGGCGAAGGCCAGCGCGAAGACGCGCCCCGGCAACTGTCCCGCCAAAAGCGAGAGCCACCGCGCGCCGGCGAAGGCCGTACGCTGTGGCGACGCCGCCAGGAAATCGTCGTATCGCGCCAGCTCGTCGGGGGGGACTTCGTCGACGTCGAAAGGCTTTGGCATACGTACGATGAGTAACTCTCAGGGCGATTATAATACAAAAAATAAGGGGCAAAAAGGGAAATCGGCCCCGTCGCCTTTCCTTTGCGCCCGAGTAATTAGTATGATATATTAACGTTGACGGAAAGGACGCGATATGGGGGCGATAAGCGTCAAGAGGGTCGTAATGCGAAGGCTCGTGGCCGGCGGCGACCTGCTCGAGGAGTTAAACAAGCTTGTTAAGTTTGAAGGTATCGAACTCGGCGCGCTGTCGGGCATAGGTGCGCTCAAGAAGGCCGCGGTCGGCATCTTCGACGTCGAGAAGCGGGAATATATAATAAACAAATTCGACGAGGAGATGGAGATCTGCGCGCTCACGGGCAACGTCTCGCTCAAGGAGGGCGAGCCGTTCATCCACGCGCACCTCTCGCTCTCGGACCGGCGAGGCCGCGCCTTCGGCGGCCACGTCATGCCGGGTTGTGAAATTTTCGTAGCCGAGGTCGTCCTCTGGGAACTCGAGGGCGAACCGCTTGAGCGCTGCCCGCGCGACGATTGCGGCGGCCTGGCGCTCTGGGCCGCGGAGAACATCGGGACCGAATAACGAGGTAGCCGAAGCCGTATATCAGGAGGGAAGTCATGAAAAAATTATTACCGCTTGCGGCGTTGATCATTATTTTGAGCGGTACGGCCTGCGAAGAAGAGGTTGAGCCCCCGCCACCGCCGCCGGACCGCCTCGAGCCGACGTCGCCGGCGGCCGTCCTCTGGAACGTCGAGATATCGTTCAACCAGCACGACATCGACCCTCTCAAGCGCGTGCTCGGCCCCGACTTCGTCTTCTACTTCAACCCGGACGACGTGGGCCAGCACCCGCCGGGGAAACCGTACATAATCCCGGAGTCTTGGTCATATACGGAATTCTGGGCTACCGTGGCGAACATGTTTCGGAAAGCATATTCGATAAAGCTGACTATTCCCACGAGTCAAATCGGTACGCCCGACCCGGGCCAAACCAAGTACAAAGCCGAGAACGTACCGATATCGCTCCTCGTAATGCTCGACGGGCTACAAGGCTACATAGCCGACCA
>CAZWAM010000059.1:0-15165 GCA_964631855.1 uncultured bacterium
ACTCCACGTGCAGTGGGGCGCGGCCTTCGACGGGACCTATTACTGGGGCGGCAGCTTTACCGCCGACTACGTATACCGCTTCACGACGGCCGGGTCCGTAGTAACGTCGTTTGCTTCGACCAACCCCTTCGGTATAGCCTGGGACGGTAGATATATTTGGACCCTGGGCGGCGACGACGTCTTCCGCCGGCGCACGACGACCGGCTCGGTCGTCGCCTCGTTCACCGTAGGCGCGATAGACGCGGGCCGGGACCTCGCCTGGGACGGGACGTACCTATGGTGCCCGGACATGACGGACGACCTGGTCTACCGCATAACGACAGCCGGCTCCGTCGTCGCCTCATTTAAAACACCCGACGACATGACGTGGGGCTGCACCTTCGATAACTACTACCTCTGGCTCACGGGCATATCGGGTTCGCAGGACTTCGTCTTTAAAGTCGACGTCGGCTTAGCGTCGCACGTAACCGCGGCGTCGATGGGCAAGATAAAAGCCCTTTTCGAATAAAGGAGCCGCAGAGAACCAAAGCGAAGGACGGCGCTTCCCCCACCTTCCCGTAACCCGACGGGGCGCGTAAACGGCAATCACTAACGCGCGTTATGTTGAGGTATATATGTCGGCCTGGCGAAATATAAAACGACGACATCCCGCCACCGTTATGACGGCGAGAAACTTATTCGCGCGCCCGTACGGTATACAAAAGCCGCAGCGTGAAGGACCGCGCTGAAAAATAACGTTTTGGCGAAACCCAAATTCGAATTTGACAAGGTAACGGAAGATTGCTAATATTCACTTAGAAATAAACTTAGGGAAATACTTCCGAGGAGGAATAAAAATGAAGAGAGAGTTAATAATTCTAATGCTCGCCGCCACCTTAGCCCCGGGGGCGCGCGCTGGTTGGAAGTCCGAAACGGTCGCCTCCGGCGGCGACGTCGGCGCGGGCTGTTCCCTCGCCGTCGACCGGTGGGGCCGGCCGCACATAAGCTTTATCGACAAGACACAGGGCGAGGTCATGTACGCGCGTTATACGGGCTCGAGCTGGGAAATTGGAGCCGTCGCGTCGGACGTCACCGTCACCGGCGGAACGGCTTTGGCCGTGGACTCCTTCGATAAACCCCACGTCCTTTTCCACGACGACGAAAAGGAGGAACTGACGTACGCTTATCGGCTCGGTTCAATATGGAGAACGGAGAAAGTGGCCGAGGGGTCTAATTACGGCATATACCTTTCCATCAACGCCTGGCCAACCGACCCACATATTACGTACGACGTACCCGCGGGTATGTCTACCGGCTTAAAATACGGCTACCGGGATACAGAAGGGTGGCACACAGAAACGGTGGTGTCCTCCGGCGGGGGCCCGTTTAACACACTGTTCAACGATAAAAACAACAACCCCAACGTCGTTTACTGGCACTTCAACAGCCTCAGCATTAGGCACGCGGTCCGTAAAAGTGGAGAATGGGTGATAGACGACATCGCCGAAGGCATAGATTGCGACGCCTTCGTCGGCCCGGCCAACAAGGTCCACGTCAGCTTCCCAAAAGTAAACAACAAAGGCCTTAACTACGCCGTATCCACCGCCGGCGGGAGTTGGGACATCGAAAACGTCCTCGCCGCTACGGGCCTGCCCGCCTACAGCCAAATTTGCGTGAACGCCGCGGGCGACGTCTTTATCTCCTACTTCGACTTCGATAAATTCAACCTTCACATAGTCATAAAGAAAGGAAGTTCGTGGACCCACGAGGTCGTCGCCACCGGCGGGTACGTCGGCGCGCCGCACTCCTCCGGCATCAGCGGCGGCTATCCCCTAATCGCTTATTACGACGCCGATAACGGCGATCTGAAGCTCGCCCGTTACGTGACGGACGTCGAGCTAACGTCTTTCACGGCGCAGCGTCGCCGCGGCGGCGTAGACGTCCGCTGGGCCGTCGACGGCGCCAGGGAAGTCGCCGGCTACAACCTCTACCGTAGCGCCGCCGGGGGCGAACGTAAAAAGGTCAACGTAGCGCTAATCGAAGGCGTTTCGCCGTTCCGCTACCGCGACGCCGCGGCCCCGGAAAACGTCGCCCTCAAATACTGGCTCGAGGCCGTCGCGACGACCGGGAAAGGACAAACCTTCGGCCCGGCGTCGGTACCGCCGAAGGCCGAAGCCCGCGCGTTCGCCCTTCACCAGAACGCACCCAACCCGTTTGCGACCGCTACGACGTTCGCGTTCGAGCTGCCGGAAGGCACGGACGTTAAGCTCGTCATTTACGACGTCGCGGGTCGCAAGGTCGCGGACGTGGCGGAGGGCCGTTTCGCCGCCGGTCGGCACGGGGTACCTTTCCAAAGTAATCTCGCCCCCGGCGTGTACGTTTACCGCCTGGACGCGGGCCCTAACGCCGCGGCGCAAAAAATGGTAGTAATCGAATAAGAAAATCGACGTCGGGAGACCCGCCCCCCGAGGGCGGGTTTCTCTATATGTCGACGCGAGAAAAAAGTATTTGCGTATCCGCTTTGGGAAAGTTAAGATACGCGAGAGGTGGTCTACCGGTGAAGAACCCAGCAATTATCGCGGTCCTCTTGATACCCGCGGCGTCGGCCGCGGCCATAACCCCTTTCGTACACGGTGGCTTGGACGATATAGCGCCGGGCGCTTGGACCTTCTTCGTGAGGAAAGACGAAAGGCTCGTCCCCGCGTATTACGGTTCAACTTTCTACTTTGGGGGCGGGTTTTCGCACGACATAGCCAAATTCCGACAGAAAAGGATAATCCCGACGCTGAGCCTCGACACGGACGCCGGCTTCACGCGCTTCCACCGCGAATGGCGGAGCGGCGACCTGGTGGGATGGGAACAGACCTTCTATCAATTTACCGCCGTCGAAACCTTGGTCCTGCGCATAAGAATACCCGCCGGTAGCCGGCTCATCACGCCTTTTATAGGCGTCGGCGGCGGCTTAGCCGTAGTGCCCTCCTCCATCGACAAGCTCGAGGGCTTCGCGGGCGGGGGCGAAGACGGTTTTTACGAGGATTCAACGACGGCGTTTAACGCCGCCTACGCGGTCCCTTTCGGTTGCGAGGTAACCCTCTCCCCCTCTCGTACGATCTATTGGCGCTTCGGGCCGGTGGCGCCGGTAGGGAGGGTCACCTACGAATATCAAAATATACGGGGGAATACCGAAAAAGTCGAGGCCGAGATACCGAATTCGTTCCTCGTCACTTTCGGCTACAAATGGGGGTTGTAAACCCCCCCGCATTAAAAAGCGCCTTAAAACCCGAAATAATTTAAAAACGTTTTAACACGACTTCTCTTTTTCCGCGGTTACGTATCACGAAGAAAACCGCGCGAAAGTCGCGAGCGAGGGCAAAAGGCCGGCACGCCTCCCGGCCTTTCCAAAAACGCTATTCATAATCCCGCCGTACGTTTAAATTTTTATAGCGCCGCCGCGCGCAGCTATGATATAAGAACGCGTGCCGCGCAGAATGCTGATAATCGCGGAGGGTGAGATTAGGTCCGACGCGGAAGGGGAAATGCCGGCCCTCGAGCTCTTCGATGGGCCGTTGTTCGCGTTGGCTCGAGAACTTCGGTCGCGCGGAACTTGGCCCCGCGACGTCGTTCTATATATCGTAACCTCCTCGTACGGCCTGGTACGGGCCGACCGAATTATAAGGCCTTACCGCCGTCCTATGACGGCCGCCCGGGCGGCCGACGCCATCTACGAGAACTTCGGCCGCTTAGCCGCGGCCTTGGCGACGGTACAACCGCTCGAGTTGATGCTCGCGTTGCCGGAAGTCTACCGGCGGGCTTTGATACGCAAAGACACGCCGCAAGTTCAGGGCGTTCCCGTCGCTTATTTGGACGTCGAAGAAGCGCACGTGCCGGAGAAACTTTTGACGTGGCTCACGGGCCAAGATTGAAGCGAACCCGGCCCCCTTATCGAGGAGCACGTCGTACCCGGGCGCCGCGTTGGCGGCCGGCTTTATATTTGGACCATTTCGACGAAAGTCCGCGCGACGATTAGAGGTTGGCGGCGGCGCGTGCCTCCAAAATCCGCCCCAACTTCAAGTTAAAGTTAAACTTTTCTACAAAACGCCGCTTATGCTATTATATAGTAAACAATTCCGGTATGTAGCGCACGAATACAAGGTGGGAACCTTATGCGGCCGAGCAGATCAATAATTTGGGGAGTAGCAGCGTTCGTCACCGCGTTTTCGCCGGCGTACGCCGCGGACGGTTATTTAATACGTGTTTATTACGACGGCTCGCCCGCCCGCCTCGCCGACACGTCCTTCGTGCCCTACGCGGTTTACGACGCGTACGCCGTCGGCGAAGTGAGCCCCGGCTACGCGGCGCGGCTCGCCGCACGCGGCTTCCGCTTCGACGTTCTCGCCGAAGACCCGGCCCTCAAGAAGATTTGGGACGTATACCTCCCGGCGCCGGACCTCCCGCCCTCCGCCGACATCCTGCTGGAGGTAAGCCCTTCTCATTATATTATCGCCACGCCGAGAGAAGTCGACGTCGTCGCGGGCGACCGGGCGAGGCGGCTGAAGCCCATCGCCGCCGACTTCGAGGCGTTGGCCAGAACGCAACCGCCGCTCGTACTCGAGCCTCGAGACGAAGTGGCCGACGTCGTAGCCGCGGTAAACCGCGCCCGCTACGAAAAAGCCGTTCGCGACCTGGTCGCCTTCGGCACACGGTACTCGTACAGTCAAAAGTGCAAGCAAGCCGCGGACTACCTAGAAGACGCGCTGGCCGCCGTGAACCTGAAAGTCAAAAGAGACAGATATTTCGGGCCGGAGATGAAAAAGGTTGTCGCGGCGAATCGCGACGTCGCCTGGGCCGCGGGGGAAATTGGGTTGGTCGCCAAGACGACGGACGGCGGCGCGCGCTGGGAGGTAATTAATACCGTAGGCGAGGGTGACGCGAGTGCTCTTGCGTGCGTCTCCGCGGATACGGCATGGTTAGGCGGAAAAGACGGCGTAATATGGCGTACCGAAGACGGCGGCCGCTCGTGGCGTAAGCAAACAATAGGGCAAGGGGATATCACGGCCCTGTACTTCCTAGACAATAAACGGGGTTGGGCCGTCACCTCCGACGGCGAAGTTATCCGAACGGTCGACGGCGGCGACAGCTGGCAACTAGTAAGCAACGTCGGCCCGTGGTTACGGGGCGTCTCGTTCAGCGACGCGAACCACGGCCTCGTGTGTGGTTCGTACGGCTATTTGGCCCGCACGGAAGACGGCGGCGTGAGTTGGCAGCGCGTCGGCGCCGCGCCCAACTTAAGGCTCGAGGCCGTGGCCCACCGAACCGCGGCGGAAGCGTACGTCGTAGGCGAGGGAGGAACGGTCCTCCGCTCCGCCGACGCCGGCGGCACCTGGGCCGCGGTTAACTTAAGGATGGACCGGTATTTGCGCGACGTGGACTTTGCAAAAAATACGGGCTTTATAGCGGGGTCCGTAGGAGACTTCTGGCGTACGCGCGACGGCTCGAGCTGGCAAAAGAAGGCCGCCCCCAAGTACGTCTTGTATTCCGTCGCCGCTACGCGGCCGGAGGTCGTATGGTGCGGCACGGGCGGCGGCGCACTTCTCTTCAGCCCCGACGGCGGCGACTCGTGGCAAGACCAGGCAGCGAACGCGGACCCGACGTCGGCTTTCGTCTGGGACAACGTTTGGGCGAAACAACGCGGGCGAGGCGGCGCCCCGGGGGCGGTCCTGGTATGCGCCCATTACGATTCGATATCCGAATTATCCTCTGAGAACCCTGACGCGCCGGCGCCGGGCGCGGACGACAACGCCACCGGTACGGCCGCGGTCCTCGAGCTGGCGCGGGCGAGCAAAGGCCAAAACTACCGTCGCGACGTCGTCTACTGCTGCTTTTCCGGCGAGGAGCTCGGCCTGTCGGGTTCTTCCCACTTCGCCTCGAAGATGGCTTCGGCCGGCCAACCCCTCGTGGCCGTCCTCAACATGGATATGCTCGGTTACGCGGACAAACTTCCGGAAGACTTGGATGTCGTCACCAACCACCGAAGTATTTGGTTATACGATTACACGCGCCGGGCCGTCGACGCGTACGTCCACAACCTCGGCGTCGACGTCACGGTTGACGACTTAATGCGCCGTAGCGACCACGCACCGTTCTGGGCGTTCGGCTACTCCTCGATTCTGATCATCGACGATTGGCCCCCCACAAATCCCTACGCCAACACGAGCAAAGATACGCTGGAGAAAATCGACTTCGCCGTCGCGACGTTGATGACGCGTGGCGTCGCCGCCGCGGCGGCGTCGCTCGCCTCTCCCGTTTCGGCGCCGTTCGTCACGTCGCTCGACGCCGTCGAGGTCTACCCGAACCCATATAAGGCCGGCGTCCACAAGGGCTGGGTGTATTTCGCAAACCTCCCGCCCCATTCAAAAATAAAATTCTACAACGTCGCGGGCGAGTTCATCACGGAGGGCGGCAACGGCGACGAACCCATATGGCCCTTGGAGCTGGGATCCGGGAAAGAAACCATCAAAGCGAGCGGCGTTTACCTCTACGTTATAGAAACGCCCGCGGGCGAAAAAAAGGTGGGCAAACTCGCCGTAATCCGCTGAACAGCGCACCGCTAAGATCTAAGGGGTAGTTCAAGTGAAAATCAGAAGACCCTTCGGCGCGGCAATTTCGGTCGCATTTGTCGCGTCGCTGTTACCCATCCCCGGCTGCGCGCAACCCGCTAAAAAAGGTGACGTCGCCGGATTGGAGGAACCGTCGCTCGCCGCGGCGGACGCCGCGGTGACGGCGAGCCGCGTCAACGCCATCGTCACCGCCTCGGCGAAGTGTAGTCCCGCCGTGGTAACGGTCAACACCGTCCAGACGGTCCGGCGGCGGACAATCCCCTTCTTCGGTCCTTCCTGGCAAGACTTCTTCCGCGATTTCACGGGCGCGCCGTACCAAGAATACGAAGAAGAGATACCCTCTATGGGTTCCGGCTTCATATTCGACCCGAAAGGTTACGTCCTTACCACGGAGCACGTCGTCCACGGCGCCGACAAGATCGAAGTTACCCTCGCCGACGGCCGGACGTTACCCGCGGAATGGCTGGGTTCCGATTACGAGCGCGACGTCGCGGTCCTCAAGGTCGAAGGGCCCGACCTACCGTTCGTCGAGCTCGGCAATTCCTCGGACCTTATGATCGGGGAATGGGCCATAGCCATCGGCAACCCCTTCGGCCACGTCGTCGCGAGCGCGTCGCCCACCGTCTCGGTCGGCGTGATATCGGCGCTCAACCGACAGATGTGGGGCTCGGGGCAGGGAGGCTTCCGCTTCTACGAAGACCTCGTCCAAACGGACGCCTCGATCAACCCGGGCAACTCGGGCGGGCCGTTGGTCAACGCGCTCGGCCGGGCCGTCGGCGTCAATTGCACGATTATCACTACGAGCGGCGGTTCGCTCGGCATCGGCTTCGCCGTCCCCGTTAACGTCGCGCGGGAAGCGGCCCGAAAAATCATCGCCCAAAGCAAGACCGGCGGAGCCTGGATCGGCGCCTACCTCGTCGAGGTGACGCCGACCGTGGCGAAGTCGTTCGGCCTGCCGAACGAAGAAGGTCTGCTAATAGGCGACATCGACGAGAACGCTCCCGCCTACGAAGCTAATATCCGCCGCGGCGACGTCATCCTAGAAGTAAACGGGAAGAAGGTTAACGACGTGGCCGGCTACGATAAAACGCTGGCCGCGGTTACGCCGGGGACCGCGGTCTCGCTGAGCGTCCGCCGCGAAGGCCGCATAATGAAAGGAAAGGTCCCGACGGAGGCGAGGCCCGGCCCGTAAGTTCTGACAACTTGTAAATATTTTCGGTTTTCACACGAGCACCGCTCGATTCGATGGAGGGCTCGAGGCGATGATCCCCCGATATACACTTCCGCCGATGGCCGAGCTTTGGTCCGAGGAGGCCAAATACCGCCGTTGGCTTGACGTCGAGCTCGCCGCCTGCCGCGCGTGGCACCGCGCCGGCCGCATACCCGCCAAAGCCCTCCGCGAAATCGAGGGGCGGGCGCGCTTCGACGTAGGCCGCGTCGCTCAGATAGAGAAGACCGTGGGCCACGACGTTATCGCCTTCCTCAGCAACGTAAACGAGAACGTCGGGCCCGCGAGTCGGCATATTCACCTCGGCCTTACCTCGTACGACGTCGTCGACACGGCGCTCGCGCTCGCGCTAAAGCAAGCCGCGACGTTAATCCTGAAAAAACTCGAGGCCACGGTCGACATAGCCGCGAAGATTGCGTTGAAATATAAGATGACGCCCATGATAGGCCGGACCCACGGCGTCCACGCCGAGCCTACCACCTTCGGCCTGAAATTCCTCGTATACTACCGCGAACTCCTGCGCGCCCGAGAACGGATTCTACGGGCCCGCCGCGCTGTCTCCGTGGGCAAACTCTCGGGGGCCGTGGGGACCCTCGCCCAGATCCCGCCCGCCGTCGAAGCGGACGCGCTGCGGCAACTGGGCCTTAAAACCGCGGCCGCGACGACGCAGGTCATCCAACGGGACCGGCACGCCGAGTACGTAGCCGCGCTGGCCATATGCGGCACCACGCTGGAGAAGATTGCCCTCGAGGTCCGGGGGCTGCAGCGGACCGAGGTCGGCGAAGTAGCGGAGCCGTTCCGGCGCGGCCAGAAAGGCTCGAGCTCGATGCCCCACAAGCGCAACCCGGAGCTCTGCGAACGCGTTTGCGGCCTCGCGCGTCTCCTGCGGGGGTGGCTCGTCGTAGCGCTTGAGAACGTCGCGCTCTGGCACGAACGAGACATAAGCCACTCCTCCGCGGAGCGGATCATATTCCCCGACGCTACGACAACCCTATATTACATGCTCGACCGTATGAATTACATCCTCGAGGGGCTCGACGTTTACTCCCGCCGCATGAAGGAAAACCTGGCGGCGACGCGGGGCCTTATATTCTCGGGCAGGGTGCTCGTCGAACTGACGGCGGCTGGGGCGTCGCGCGAGGAAGCGTACGACGTCGTCCAACGACAAGCCAAGAAAGTGGCCGCCGGCCGCGCGAAGGATTTACGCACGGCGCTCGCCCGCGAGCCGCTCGTTAAAAAGTACCTGCCGGGTAAAAAATTAAGCGATTGCTTCCGCGTCGAATACTACTTAAGAAACGTCGACGAAATATTCGCCCGGGCGGGGCTGGGAGGTGCCTGATTTCGCGTATTGGGCGTACCCGGCATTTCCGCTTAGCGGCGTTCCGAAGTCGCGGCGGAAAAATTCGCCAATTCAATAAAACGCTCTCTTAAATAAAAAAGAATCAAGGACTAAAACCGCCCACCAGCGAAGGAGGCACCGTGGCGAAACCCTACAAATACGCGACGCCCATCTGCCTCGCCCTCACGGCGCTGGCGATAATAGGGGCCGTCCTGGCGTTTCTACTGTGGAACCCGTTGCCGTTGCTGATACTGTTGCTTCCGACCGCAATCTACGAAGTCTACCGGACGCAAGGCGAGACGACGAAATGGGCGTCCTGGTTGCTCTTGCTGGTAGTAGTCGCCGAGGTCGTACTGGTAATCGCGAACGTTGAATTGGACGTCGCCGCATACTTGGAAGAGGAAACGGCGTACGTCGCCGGCCACGAGGTACCGATGGGGGACTTAAGGGTCGTAGCGCCGGCGGCTATGGCCGTATTGGCGGTAATCCTCCTGATAAGAACGCGGGGCGTCTATACGAAGTGGCTCGCGGTAATAATTTTCCTGGCGGCCTTTGCCGCTGTTTATACCTTGGACGCGAGTTACTTCGGCCGCCTGCTTCGCGTCGGCGTCGAGGAAGGATTGGACAAAATACCATAAGGGCGCGGAAACGTTAAAAAAATACGGCGCGGCCGAGCCGCGCCCTTTCGTTTGCCGCGCCCGGCGAATGCTACTTCGAACCTAAGTTTTCGTACGATATGTACCGGAGGTGCAGCGTCGTCTTTTCGCCCAGCCTGTCTTCGAGCGCCCCCCGGATGAAATTCAAGCGGCCCGCGGCCGGCACCTGATAACCGTAAACGAGGGCCGTAACGTCGTATCGGCCGTCTTTGTAAACCCATTTCGTCGAACCTACGTGGTAGCCCTCGCGCGACGGCAGATATTGCTCGATAACGCCGCCGACGCTTTTTTCCCTGCTCGCAACGTTAACGTTGCTAATCGTGAAATAGGCCATCGGTATCGTAACCAAGCCGAGCAAAACGGCCGTCGCAATCAAGCCGCGCAAGCGCCACTCTCCTTCTTCGCCCTTAACCTTCGGGTAAAACCCCAACGCGATAAAGGTCACGGCGCCGCCGAAGGCTACCGCGATGAGGTTGGCGCCAAATAACAACAGCGCGCCCCATACCATGGCGTGATTCGTAAAGCCGATGCCGATGCCTGCTACCGAGAGCGGCGGAATAAGTGCCGCGGCTATGGCTACCCCCGGCAGCGCCGCGGAAAGGTTTTTCGACGAAAAAGTGTAAGCGCCGGCGACGCCGGAACCGAACGCGACCGCCAAGTCGAAAAGGTTCGGCCTCATCCGGCTCAGAATCTCCTTGCCGGGCGCGACCTCCGGCGAAACGATCGCGACCACGGCGGCACACGCCAACGCGACTATCGCCCCCTGCGCTACCGCCTTGACCGCGTCCCTTAAGAATTTAGGGTCGCCCCGCGCGACCGACAGGCCGGTCGCGAGAACGGGCGACATCAGCGGCGCGATCAACATAGCCCCTATTATTACGGCCACGCTGTCGAGGAAGAGGCCTAAGGTGGCTATGAACGCCGAGACCGCGATCATTATGAAATAGCCGCGGTCGGGCGTCGACGCGTCGCGCAGTTCGGCGTAAGCAAGCCTGCTCTCGGGCGTGCTCTTGACGCGAGCTCTGAACCATTTTAATGCATTCATAGGTCACGCTGCTCCCGGTTCGCTTTTTCCACAGACGATCTCGTTAAATTTTAAAAACGTGCGGTACGCCGCCGTACCTAAGACAGGCGCTTCCGCATCCTCGCGACGGCCAAACCCAATATCGCCGCGCCCATCGCCGCCAATATGGCCGTCTGGCGCAATAGATGCTCGAAGCTCTGCCCCTTCAGTATAACGCCCCGGCAGATTTCTAAAAAGTGCGTCAGCGGGATTAGGTACGAAACGGGCCTTATGACGTTCGGCATCGCCTCCACCGGGAAAAAGAAGCCGGAAAGCATTATTGACGGCAGGAATACGAAGAAGGACATCTGCATCGCCTGCTGCTGCGTCTTGGCGATGGTAGAAATAAGCAAGCCGAAGCCGAGCGTCGACGCCAGGAAGAGGAACGCGAGGACGTAGAGGGCGAAGAGGTTTCCCGCGATCGCGACGCCGAAAACGTACCGCGCGATGAGGAGCGCGAGGGTGATGTCCGCGTAACCCAGCGCGACGTACGGAATCAACTTGCCCAGAATGAGCTCGAGGCGATTGACGGGCGAAACCAACAATTGCTCGAGGGTGCCACGCTCGCGTTCGCGCACGATCGCCATCGCCGTCAACATCATCGTCACGAGCTGCATGATGACGCCGATTAGGCCGGGGACCATAAAGTTGGCCGAAAGCATCTGAGGGTTGTACCAGGCCCGCGTCCTTATCTCGAACGGCATCTCGCGGAGGCGGCGTCCCCTACCCAGGAGCTCGATGGACCGATACATCCCGATGGCCTGCGCGCTCGATATCGCCGACCCCGCGGTCATCGGGTCCGACGCGTCGAAGACGACGCCCGCCGTCGCCGCCTTGCCGGCCTTCAAACGCCTCTTCATGTCCGGCGGGAACACGATGCCGGCCTTCACGACGCCCTCGTCTATCAACGCCGTTAATTCCCGGTAGTTAGAGACGTAGCGGCGGACGTCGAAATATTGTGAGTTTACGAAATCCTGGACGACTGCACGGCTCTCGGCGCAATTCGCGTAGTCGAGAACGGCCGTCGGCAGATGTTTAACCTCGAAGTTTATCGCGTAGCCGAAGAGGCACAACTGGACCGCGGGAATCGCGAAAATTACCGCCACCGTGACGCGGTCCCGGAAGAACTGGCGGTACTCTTTGCGGAGGACGGCCCAGAAGCGAGCGAAGTTCACGACCTACCCTCCCGGCCGATAAACATAACGAAGAGGTCCTCGAGGCTGGGCGTCGCCCGCTCGAGTACGGCGTACGCGACGCCGGCGTCGGCCAGGACGCGCGCTAATGCCGCTTCGTCCACCCCCGGGCCGGAAACGTGGACGTTATTACCCAATATGCTAACCGTCGCACTCGGAAGCCCTCGCAGCAGCGCCGCGTACGCGTCGCCGACCGAAGCGGGCGTTATCTTATAAACTTCCGCGGCCGCGCCCGCCTTCAACGCGTCGGGCTTCCCCTCGGCGATTAGCTTGCCGCCGTATATAAAGCCGAGGCGGTTGCATTGCTCCGCCTCGTCCATGTAATGGGTCGTAACCAGGATCGTCGTACCGGCCGCGGCGAGTTCGTACAGCAGCCCCCAGAAGTCGCGGCGGCTCGCCGGGTCCACGCCCGCCGTCGGCTCGTCCAAAAAGAGCAACTCCGGCCGGTGGACAAGGGCGCACCCCAACGCGAGCCGCTGCTTCTGGCCGCCGGAAAGGGTCCCGGCAAGTTGGCCCGTCCGTGCCGCGAGGCCAGCGGTCCGGTATATCTCCGCGGCCCGCTCGTCTTTCAGGGAACCCGTCAGGCCGTAAATGCTGGCGTAGAAATCGACGTTCTCGGTTACCGTGAGGTCCTCGTAAAGGCTGAACTTCTGCGACATATACCCTATTCTTTTTTTAATCTCCTCGGCCTCGCCGACGACGTCGTAACCGAGGACGCGGCCGCGGCCGGCCGTTGGCTCGAGAATGCCGCACAACATGCGAATGGTCGTCGTCTTGCCCGCGCCGTTGGGGCCGAGGAAGCCGTATATCTCGCCCCGGTCGACGCGGAGGTCCAGGCCATCCACGGCGACGATGTCGCCGAAGGTCTTCGTCAATTCTTCCGTATAGACCGCGTACGCCATATGCCTAAGCTGAGCAATCTTTCACTTCAAACGACCCGCCGTCGCCGTAAACACTGCGTCGGCCGGCATTCCCGGCTTCAATTTCCCGTCGCGGTTGGGTACCGTCACCGTAATTTTGAAGACCAACGTTACGCGGTCTTCCTTGGATTCTACGTTGCGGGGCGTGAATTCGGCCCGGCTCGCAACGGCCCTGACGCGCCCGGCGAACACCTCGCCGGGATACGCGTCGACGGCGACGGCCACCGGGTCGCCGACGTCGACCGCGCCGACCTTCGCTTCGGGTATGTACACGTAAAGCTCAAGCGTCGATAAATCCGCGAGCGTAACCACCGCGGCGCCGGGCACCAGCACCTCGCCCGGCTCGAGATTCCGGCTTAGCACGGCCCCGGATAAGGGCGCCACGATCTCTACTTCTTTCCGGCGCGCGCCCAGTTGGGCCTTCGACGCGTCGGCCTGCGCGGCGAGCGAACGAGCGCTCGCCAGGTCGGCCAAGGCCGCGTCCCGTTCGGCCTTGGCGCGCTCGTATTCCGCCTTCGTTACGCCGCCGCCGGGGTAAGCTCGGGCCACACGTTTGAAACGGTCCTCCGCGGCGGCATAAGCTGCGCGGGCCGCGCCTATACGCTCCTCGGCCGCCGAGGCCGCGGCTGCGGCCGCCGCCAAGCCGGCCTCCAACTCCTCCGCGTCCAGCGTCGCCACCACGGAACCCTTCGCGACCACGTCGCCCTCGTCGTAGTGAATCGCCACTATCCGCCCGGGTAACAACGCGCCCACGTCTATCTCGACGGCTTCGAGGGTACCGGCGGCCTCCAGCGGCCGGTTGCGCTCTCGGAGGTGGTTTATCAGCCAATACGTTGCCAACGCCGCGACCACGGCTAAAAGCGCCACCGGTACGACAATCCTCTTACTTACTCGTGCCACGCTTGCCTCCACCCTTCGCTCGCTTAGCGCCGAGCGCCCGACGGACGTAGCCGCGATAAAAATCCACGTACGCCCGGCCTTCCGACAAAAGCTCCCCGGCCTCGCCGAAGAAAGGCCGAGCTACCGCCAAGCCGAAGTTGGGAATGATCATCCCGCCCAAGACCGCCGCCGCAGCCATTAGCGCTGGCACGTCGCCTATCTCGCCGCGCGCCATTCCCTCTTCTAATATCCCGGCGACGTGCGCGGCGTTGGGTACGAGGTATTTTTTTAATATAAGTTCGCGCTCCGGGCCGCCCGCCGATATCTCCCGCATAATCAGCGGCATCGCGTCGCGGTTCTCGGCCAACGCGCGCCATAAGGCCGCGACGTAGTTATCCAGCCGCTCGACGGGCGGCCCCTCCTTTACCTCCGCCCTTTCCCACAACGCCGGGATCAGCTCGAGAACGCTTTTTATCGTCTCGCGGTACAGGTCGCGCTTATCTTTAAAATAATAATAGAGCACGGCCCGATTCACCTTCGCCGCGCCCGCCAAGTCCGTAATCGATACCGCGTGGTAACCGCGGCCGGAAAATAGGCGCCGCGCCGCCTTGAGGATGCGACGGCGGGTACGATTATCTCGCTTGTTTCGGCGCACAGTTAATCCTAAGTTAATAGGTATCCCAACAACCGTTCAGTTATATTTTAACTAAACGTTACGTTAAAATCAAGCAAAAAACAAAACTCGCCCCTAATCCCCCTTAGCGCGCCAAAACCCCAACGAAGCCCCATCACGCGAAAATCTTTCCCGGGTTCAATAAACCCGACGGGTCGAAGAACGATTTCACGCGCCGCGCGTAGGCAAATTCCGCGGCGCCCTGCTCGAGCGGCAGGAAAGCCGCCTTCGCGAGCCCAACGCCGTGTTCGCCCGTTATCGTGCCGCCGAGTTCGACGACGCGCGCCATGAGGCGGCCGACGGCCTCGGCGACGCCCGCCCGACGCTCAACTACGCGCCGGTCGTACATAAAATTGACGTGGAGGTTTCCGTCGCCGATATGGCCGAACGTGGGTATAGGTACGTCGTACGTTTTCTCCAATTCCGCGATGAAGTCAAGTAACGCCGGTATTTTGGAACGCGGCACGCAAACGTCCTCGTTCGTTTTGTGAGGCGCGAGCATACCCAACGCGGGTGAGACGCCGCGGCGCGCGAGCCACAGTCGCTCCGCCGCCGCGCTGTCGGGCGCCAACGCCACGCCGCGGGCGCCGCCCTTTTCAGCTACCGCCGCGGCCGCCC
>CAZWAM010000060.1:0-5382 GCA_964631855.1 uncultured bacterium
CAGGCCGTACGGGTCGTCTATGGGCCAGTGGAGACGTTTGGCCGCACCCGGGAAGTACGGGCGAACTCCGCGGGCATTATCGCATAACGTAATTACGTAGTCAAATTCTTCGCCGACGAACTCGTCCACGGCCTTGGAACGCTGATGCGAGATATCCACGCCGGCCTCGGCCATAACCTCAACCGTCGGGCGCGCGACGCCGACGGGGTTTATGCCCGCGGAGTACGCCTCGAGGCGGCTCGAGCCGAGGTGGTTCGCCCACCCCTCCGCCATCTGCGAACGGCAGGAGTTCCCGGTGCAAACGAAGAGGACCTTTATCTTTCGTTCTCGCTCTACCATAACGTCATTTGCCGGGGCCGGGCCGGAATCGCAAAAACCACAGCCGCACGTCCGCGGCCACGGCGCGCATCATATGATGGAAGGGCACCGCCCGAGGCTCTTTTACTAAATACATTGGAACGTGCGAAACGAGGCGAAAAGCCGTGGTTATGAGGAATGCGACCTTCATATTCAGAAGCTGCCACCCGCCGAGCGAGACGTAGCGCGGCAGCATCGCCACGAACTGACCGGAGCCTACCGTCGAGACGAGGCCGCACGCGCCGGCGACGACGGCGTACACGGCGACGTAATTATCCCGCTTGGCCTCCAGGCTAAGGCTGATGATAAAGTTTGTCGTCGCGACGATGGCCCCCGCCCACATCGCGCCCGACGTGACGGCCTCGAGCCAAACCCACCAGTAAAGGTCCGGCCGCATGAAGACGTATACGAACGAGTTCGCCGTCGCCAAGAATATTAGCCCTCGGAAGACCGGCTTGTTGCCGAAGCGGTCTATCAGACGACCCCACAACGCCGCCGTCGCCGCCATCGCGATTATCAAAAGCGAGTTGTAGATCTGAACCGCGGTTAGCGACATGCGTAACACTTCGAGGTAGAACGGCTGCCAGAACGGCGCGCCGAATGATGCCGCGAACCACCACCACCCGAAGAAATATACCAGGCGGCGGAAGCGGCGGTCGCGGAGGGGCTCGGCCAACGAGCGGAGCGAAAAGCGTACGGCAGGCGCCGGGCGGTCGCGCTGCCGCAACAGCAACAGCGTGGAGGCCAGGCCCGCGGCGCCGGCAAAGGCGAATATTATAAAGTAGGCGTACCGTTCTCCCCCCGCGCCCCACAGGCCGCCGGCGACGCCGAACAGGCGGCGAAAGAATCCCGTCAGGCCCGTTTCGCCCCCCGGCACGGAAAGGTCCTTAAAAACGCTGGCGGCGAAAGCGACGACGAGCCCCAGCGCCATCATAAGCTGCGTCCGCTTGCCGAGGAAGCGGCCGCGGATGCGCTCCGGGACGATGGCGCCGATCCAACTCGTCCACACGCTCGTCATAACGCCGGTGAAAACTTGCGAGGCCAGGAAACATACGATAAAGAGGGCAAGCGCCGCCTCCGGCTCGAGCCAAAGCACCACCGCCGGGATGAGGAAGATTATGCCGCGCGCGGCCGCGCTGGCCGCGACGACGAGCCGCCGCCGCGAGCCGCCGAAAACGGGCAGCAGTACCGGCCCCAGCACCTGCGAAAAAGCAATGACCGGGCCCGCGGCGAAGATCAAGCCGAAGGCCCGGCTGCCGGCCCCCAGGCTCAGCGCGAGCGCCGTAACGAACGCCGACCAGGCGCCGGCGAGGTTTAAGAACATCTGGCCGAAAAGGCCCTCGCACACCGACGCCCGCATATCCGGCCTCGGGCGCAGCTTAGCTAACGCCGGCTTAGCCGGCGGACGGGTCAAACCATCTTCCGACCTCAGGGCCAACTATACCTCACCCAAGTCTTTCAAGACGGCCAGCGTTCGCGCCGCAACCTTATCGTAGTCGTCCACGACTATGGCGCCCGCCTCGCGCAGCGCCTTCACTTTGCCCTCGTACGTACCCCGGCCGCCCTCGACGATCGCGCCGGCGTGCGAGAAGCGCGTCCCCTCCGTCGCGGCCTTGCCGCCGACGAAGGCCACCACCGGCTTCGTAACCACACCTTCGGCGATGAGTTCGGCGACCTTCTCCTCCTGGCTGCCCCCTATCTCGCCGAACATCACGATAGCTTTGGTCATCGGGTCGTCCTGGAAAAGCCCTACGACGTCCTGGTGGGGCGTGCCGACGATGGCGTCGCCGCCGACGTGGACGAGCGTGGTCGCGCCGACGCCGGCCCGGCCGAGGTAGTAGGCCAGCGACGCCGTAATCCCGCCCGAGCGGGAAGTTATCCCTACCGGCCCGGGTTTGAACCACTCCCGCGCCGACTCCGCGCTCCCGCCGACCATCCCCAGTACCGCCTCGCCGACCGACAACACCCCCAGCGTGTTCGGGCCCACGTATCGGGCGCCGGCCTCTCGCGCCGCGGCATCTATCGCGAGCACGTCCCATATGGGCACGCGGTCCGGGACGAGCACGGCCAGCTTGACGCCGCCGGCGAATGCCTCCAACGCCGCCTCCCTCACCGCGGGCCCGGGCACGAAGACGACCGACGCGTATACGTCGCCCACCGCCTCGACCGCCGCGGCCACCGTGTCGAAGACCGGGACCCCCTCGACCTCCTCGCCGCCGTGGCCGGGCGAAACGCCGGCGACGACGTTGGTGCCGTAGCCCTTCATCAGGCGCGTCCGCGCGCGCCCCTCGCGACCGGTAATGCCGGCGACGAGGACTTTATCCTCCGAACTGATTAATATCGCCATATTACGCCGTCTTCTTCAAATACTCCTCCAACCCCGGGATGGGCAGCGTTATTTTGCCGCCGCCGTTGCCCCGCGCGTGGCACTCCACCTCGCACGCCAGGCATTCGGTGCACCGGCCCCGCGCCGCCTCCTCCTCGCTGACGTTGAGAACCGGCCTGCCGTTGTCGAGCTCCAGGATCCGCGGCACGCACTCCTTTACGCATATCTTGGTTTCGCAGCCGTCGCACCTCGCGTAATCGTAGGAGACGGTCCCGCCGGTAACGATCTTAAAAGAATAGGAGGAATGGTGCGGTAACTCGGGCGGCTTCTTAGCGGCAGCGCCGTAGTCGTAGCCGTCCACGAGCTCCCTCAGCCGCCGGGCGCAATATCGGGCGGAGGTGTCCTTACCGTAGCACTCGACCGGCGCCGGCAGGTCCGCCGTATATTCGGTCAATATTTGAATCGCGCGTTCTTCCTGGTTGCCGCCGAGGCGCTCGACGCAGGGGATATTGAGCCGGGCTTCGCGGAAAGCCTTCACCAGGCCGCGCGCGGAGTGGAACTGCTCCTGACTCGCGACCCCCGAGCCGGAGCCAAAGTATCCCACCAGGTTCTTTTGAGCGAGAATTATACGCGCCGCGCGGTAGACCTTGCTCGCCGGCGGATTGCCGGAGGTATCGCAGAAGTCGGCGATATTGAACCCCTCAGCCAGCGCGGCGTCCATCGACATCATCGAGCCGCCACCGCCCGCGCCGTGGAAGCCGATATAGCGTTCTTCGGCGCCGAACCCCTCCACGAGTTGTACGAAATAGAACGTGCCGCGGTAGTCGTCCTTTTCGACGTTATACGCTATAAGGTCGAGCAGCGTGGGCGGCCGGTCGAACTCGCGCGCGACCGCGACGGCCAGCTCCGGGTGCCGGTAGACGGCGTAGTCGTCCGCCGTTATACGGCAGTCCGCGGCCACTACCTCCCCCCGGGTCGTAATAACGAGCGGGTTGATCTCCGCGGCACGTGCCTCGGAGCCCCGGGCGACCCGCCAAAGTTTCGTCAACACGTCCGCGACGCCGACTAAGTCACGGCCTTTAAGGCCCGCGCGCCGCGCCAACTCCCGCGCCTCGTAGCCGTACAGGCCGCGCGCCGGCTCGAGGTATCTTTTTACCAGCGCCTCCGGGTGGGCGGCGGCGATCTCCTCGACGCCCGAGCCGCCGACGGAAGAAAAGATGACGAGCGGTTTGCGAGCGTCGTCGTCGACGACGACCGCGACGTACATCTCGCGCGCGATATCGAGCCTCTCCTCCACGAGGACGACGTCGCAGCGTTGGCCCTTTATCGTGCGGCCGAACATCTCGCGGCCCGCGACCCGCTCCGCGACCATGGCGTTATCGGCGAATTGGATGCCGCCCGCCGCGGCCCGCGCCGTAACGAAGACCTGGGCCTTTAGCGCGACCGGGGCGCCGATTTCGTAGGCGACGGCCGCGACTTCAGCCGGGGAGTACGCCGGCCGCCCGCGCGGGACCTTTATGCCCGCCCGTCGCAACAGCGCTTTGCCTTGATATTCGTATAGTCGCGCCACAACTTGTCGGGTATTCTCTTCAGATTGGAAAAGTTTTATTCGTAACGCGAAAGTAGGTTAGGCCGGCATTATAAGATTTTAACGTTTAAGGCCGCAATAAAAATTCCGGTATGGCCCCCGCCGCGATAAAATCGTGCCTAAAGTAGTTTCGCAATACAACGTCGGTTTTCTTTTGACAAATATCGATATATAATGTTATATTCCCACACGTCGGCGATGCGACTCGATAAATTCCTGGTGGTCGCGCGGCTGGTGAAACAGCGCACGCGAGCCAAAGATATTTGCGACGCGGGGCACGTCAAGATCGACGGCAAAAGCGCGAAACCGGCCCACGATGTCCGCATAGGCGAAACCGTCGAAGTGACTTTGCCGAATCGGCGCCTCGTCGTAAAGGTGGAGGAAGTTCCTACGACCAAATCGGTCCCCAAGGCCCAAGCCCGCACGTTATACGAAGTCCTGGCGGACGAACGGACGGACATATTAAAGTGACGGACGAGACGCGAAAACTTTTGGCCGAAACTACGGCGTTGAAAAAGGCCGCCGAAGAAGCCGCGGCGTCCGTAGCCGATGAAAAAGAGCTGGAACGGTGGCGCGTAAAATTCCTCGGCCGGAAATCGGCGCTGAGCCGGCTCAGCAAAAGTCTCTCCTCGCTCCCGGAAGCGGAAAAGCCCGCGGCGGGCCGAGCGCTCAACGAGTTACGCGTTGAACTAGAGGCCCGCTACGAGCAAATACGGCGGCGGTTTGCGGAAAAAAAGGTAGAGGCCGGCGAAGGCCGCATCGACTATACGCTCCCCGGTATCACGCCGGCGATAGGTTCGCTCCACCCCATAACCAAGACCTATTACGAGATAGCCGCGTTCTTCACGGCCTTGGGCTTCTCGATTGCGGACGGCCCGGAAGTCGAAGACGAATTCCACAACTTCGGCGCCCTAAACTTCCCGCCCGACCACCCGAGCCGCGATACCCAGGATACGTTATATATAAACGACGAGTGGCTCCTCCGCACCCACACGTCCCCCGTCCAGGTACGCGTGATGTTGTCGCAGGAGGCGCCCCTGCGCGTAATCGTCCCGGGCCGCTGCTACCGCGCCGACGCCGTAGACGCCTCCCACTACCCCGTATTCCACCA
>CAZWAM010000060.1:5482-12256 GCA_964631855.1 uncultured bacterium
CTACGACCCGGAACTTTGGGTCGGCTACGCGTTCGGCATGGGCGTCGAACGAATCGCCATGTTGAAATACGGCGTCAACGACATCCGCCTTTTCTACGAGAACGACTTCGCGTTCCTACAACAATTCTAAGCCGATGAAATACAGCCTTAAATGGCTCCGCGATTACTGCCCCGCAACCGCCCCCGCCGACAGGCTGGCCGAGCAGTTGACGATGATCGGCCTCGAGGTGGAATTGCTTTCCCGCGTCGATGACGACGTAATCTTCGACGTCGACGTGGTCCCGGTCCGCAGCGACTGCTTATCCATGATAGGGCTTGCGCGCGAAATCTCCTTCCTAACGGGCGCACCGCTCACGCTCCCGCCCGTCTACATAAAAGAAGTAACTATCCCTAAGGAACTTTCCGTCGAAGTAGACCTCGTCGACGGCGATTTGTGTCCCCGTTATTCGGCGCGAATCGTAACCAACCTCGACGCGGGAACGTCGCCGTCGTGGTTGGCCGAGAGGTTGGAGGCGGTGGGGGTACGTTCCCTCAACAACGTCGTCGACATCACGAACTTCGTTAATTTGGAAACGGGTCAGCCGCTCCACGCGTTCGATCTGGCCAAACTGAGGGGGCGCAAACTCGTCATTCGGCGCGCCGCGGCGGGCGAAAAGCTCGTTCTCATCAACGACGAAGAACTCACGCTATCGTCGGAAGACCTCGTCATAGCCGACGGCGAGGCGCCCGTAGCGCTCGCGGGCGTCATGGGCGGCCGAGAGAGCGAGGTATCCCCTTCCACCGAGGCCGTCGTTATCGAGAGCGCCTACTTCGACCCGGCGAACGTTCGCCGGACGGCGCGGCGCTACGGCCTCTCTACCGAATCCTCGTACAGGTTCGAACGGGGCACGGACCCGACCGCGACCCTCGAGGCGGCGAACCGGGCCGCGGCCCTCTTGGCCGAGCTCGCCGGGGGAACGGTGCTGGCCCCGCCTGCGGACGAGGGCCAGACCGAATGGTCGCGGCCGGCGGTAGTCGTAAGGCCCGCGCGCGCCAATATGCTTATGGGCACGAGCCTTACGGGCGAGGATATGGCGGTCCTTCTCAGGCGGCTTTACTTCGAGGTCGGCCTCGACCGTATGGAAAACCTCGTCATATCCGCGCCCCCCTACCGGCGCGACGTAAATTCCGAGATAGACGTAGTCGAAGAGATCGCCCGCGCTTACGGTTACGACAACGTCGAAGCTGCGCTGCCGGGCGGACGCCTCCCGCCTCCCGCCCGCGCCCCGCGTGAGGAACTCGAGCGGAAAACGCGCGAGGTCCTCACCGCGGCCGGCTTCGCCGAGGTATACACGCCGACCTTTACGAACCCGGAGCAACTCGCCGCCTACGGCCTGGACGCCCGTGAAGCCGTCGCCGTCGCCAACCCGACCGTAAGCCAGTTTTCGCACCTTCGCACCGCGCTCTGGCCCAACCTGGCCGACGTGGCGACGCGCAACGGCCGCCTCGGCGCGCCGTCGGTTCTGATTTTCGAAATCGGCAACGTCTTCGCGCCGGGCGAAGGCGGCGCCGTCACCGAGCACCTTCACCTCGGCCTCCTCGCCGCCGGCGAAGCCGAACCCCGGCACTGGTCGCGGCGGTCGGCGCAGGCGAATTTCTTCTTCGTCAAAGGCGTCGTCGAAGCGCTCGGCCGAGCCCTCGGCGCGAGTACGGAATGGGAAAGGACGAACTTCCGCGTCGGCCAGGCGACAGGCGCCTACCGCCAAGCCGCCGTCGAGCCGTTCGGCGCCGCCCACGTAATCGAACTCGACGTAAGCCCGCTGCGCGCGCCGGCCGCGACCGCGCGCCGCTACCGGCCTATTTCCCGCTTCCCCTCGGTCGTCCGCGACCTGGCGTTGGTCCTCGACGAGGACAAGGCCGCCGCGGACGTCGTCGCGGCCGTCCGCGACTCGAACGACCTCGTACGCGACGTCGCCGTCTTCGACGTCTTCGCGGGCGAGGGCATCCCCGCGGGGCGAAAAAGCCTGGGCGTTCGGATTCGCTACCAGGCCGACGACCGGACGTTGACCGACGAAGAGGTCAACGGTGCCCGGGAAGAGACGATAAAAATGCTCGCGGCCAAATTCGGCGCGACTTTGCGCAGTTAGCACCAAAACAAGGAGCGAGGGCCGTGGACAACCTTGCCAGCCTCGAAGAAAAAGTGATGCTCCTGGTCCAGACAATCCGCAAGCACAAGGAAGAGAAGGACCGCTTGGATGAGGAAATCGCGCAGAAGGTCAAAGAGCTGGAAGCCGCCGAACGGGAAAAGGAAGAACTGAAGGGGAAAGTCAACGAGTATCGACAGCTCGCGACCGAAAACGAAGTACTGCGCAAAAAACAGGAAGAGGCCCGCGCGCGCGTGGAACAAATACTCGCCAAGTTGGAAACGTTCGAAAAAGAGATGGGAAAAAGCGAAAGCGGCCAAGCCGAGCTTGTGTCTTAGGACGACGGGTTCGGCGGCCGGGGCGCCCGCCGCAACTATCGGGGATCGATATGGCTCAAGGCAAACAAACCACAACGGTGACCATCTTCGGCGTCGAATATTCGATTACGAGCGACCGCAACCCCGACGAAGTCCGACGTATCGCGAAGTTCGTAGACGATAAAATGTGGGAGATATCGGAGAACAACAACCTGATCTCCACGGAGAAGGTCGCGATACTGACCGCTTTGAACATAGCCGAAGATTACCTCCGGAACCTCGAGCAAAGGAAACGCGAACAGGAACGCGTCGAACGGAAAACGTCGAGCATCATCAAATTGATCGACGAATCGCGTTTCTAATGCCGCGCCGGGCGTAAGGGTTCATTCATGCCGGCGCGTTATACGTTGGGCGTCGATATCGGCGGGACGACCACTACACTCGCCGTAGTCGATGCCCAAAACCACGTCGCCCGGGAACAACGGTTCCCCACAAAGCCCGAAACCGGCTTCGAAGGCGTTTTGCGGCGGATAGGCGAAGCCGCGGCGCCGGCCTTGGAACGTTACCCGTGCGCCGCTATAGGCATAGCCGTCGCGGCCCACGTCGAACCGCGAACGGGCATCCTCGTAACCTCCCCCAACCTGGGCTTCGAGAACGTCCCGCTGGGAGCCATGTTCGAGGGTGAATTCAACGTGCCCGCGGTGGTAGAGAACGACGTCAACGCCGCGGCCTACGGCGAATACCTGGCCGACCCCGCGGCACGTGAGCCGCTCCTCGCCGTATTCGTCGGCACCGGCGTGGGGGGCGGCTTAGTCGTAGGCGGCGACGTTTTCGGCGGCGCCGACGGCTTCGCCGCGGAGATAGGCCACGTCCCGGTCGTGGCGGAAGCGGGGGAACCGTGTGGCTGCGGCCGACGGGGCTGCGTCGAGGCCTACGCGGGCGGGCGCGCCATCGTCCGGCGTGCCTCGGCGCGTCGCCGCGGGAAGGCCGCCTTCGACGACGTAGACGCGGTCGTGCGCGCCGCCGAGGCGGGCGACGACGGATGCGCCGACGTTTTGGAGGAAGCGGCCGCGTATCTGGGCGCAGCGCTCGCCGCCGCGGTGAACCTCCTGAACCCGGGCACGTTAGTTATCGGAGGAGGCGTCGCGCGCGCCTGGCCCGCTTTAGGAGAACGCGCCCTCGAGGGGATGAAGCGGTCGGCACTGCCGGCGTCGCTCGGCCACCTAGCGACGCGGGGCGCACTCCTCGGCGAGCGAGCGGGCGTGATAGGCGCCGCGGCGCTGGCGCGAAAGCGCCGGGCGTCAGGACCGTAGGGGGGCCGCCGCGCCCCGTAACGTCGGCCCTGATTCGAAATGCGTAAAACTTTAATCATAGCAACCGCGCTTACGTCGATCGCCTCCGCGGCCGGGGGCTATACTTACTTCGGCAAAAACAAGGTCCAGTATTACGAACACGATTGGCGCGTCATCAAAGGCGACCACGTCGACTTATACTTCTACGAGGCCGAGCGCGAATTGGCCCAACGCGCCGTCGTATTGGCGGAAGAGGCGTGGGACCGGCTCTCGCTTCGCCTGGCCTATATGCCCCAAAAAAGGGTCCCCCTCATAATCTACAGTTCCCATAGCGAGTTCCAGGAAACGAACGTACTACCCTACATCTTACCCGAGGGCGTAGCCGGCTTCACCGAGCTACTCAAACACCGCGTCGTCATCCCGTTTGACGGTTCCTACCCGCGGTTCCGCCGGGTCATAAGCCACGAGCTGACCCACTTCTTCATGTACCAGAAATTGCGCAACGTATACGCGCGCCACAACCGCTACGACTACGGGGGGCCGCCTTTCTGGTTCGTCGAAGGCATCGCCGAGTACATGTCGACGGATTGGGACAGCATCTCGGACATGTTCCTCGCGGACGCACTTTACAGCGGCGCGCTGGTCCCGCTCTCGAAATCGGCCTCCGTCGCCGGGACCTTCCTCGCGTATAAAGAAGGAGAGTCGGCCCTCCACTACCTCGCGGAGAACTACGGCGAAGACAAAATCATAGACATAATCGACCGGGCGTGGCTGAGCCGCGACTACGACGAGGTCCTGGACCTCGTCCTTCCCGTCCCGTTTAAAGAGTTCGACGAGGAGTGGCAACGTTGGGTGCGGAAGCGCTATTGGCCCAGGTACGCGACGCACGCGGAGCTTTCGGCGATAGGGGAGATGATATCCGAAGGCCACGGTTTGAGGAGCGGCCTCGCCTGGCTCGACGAGCGGCGACTGGTCTACCTTTCGGAGGAAGAAGGCCGGGCCAGCCTGTACCTGGCGACGCTCGACGCGGACGACCGCGTCGCCGAAAAAAAGAAGCTCGTGGAAGGCGAAGAATCGGCGTCTTATTCCGTGGTTCACGTATATCGGGAGCGCCTCGCCACGCACGGCGGGCGTTTCGTCGCCTTCGCGGCACGCGCACACGCACGCGACCGCTTGAACGTTTACGACGTGGAACGGCGCAAGGTCGTAGAGAGCTACGAGTTCGAGGATTTAATAATACTTGGGTCGCCGGCGTTCTCCCCCGACGGAGGGCAGATCGTCTTCCGGGGCCTCGCACGCAACGGCCAGGCCGACCTCTACGTCGTAGCGCGTGCGACGGGGGAAAAACGACCACTGACCGACGACCTAGCGGACGATGTATATCCCTGCTGGACGGAAGCGGGCATAGTCTTCGCCGCCGAGCCCGACGCGGCATCCCACAAAGATCACTACAACCTCTACCGCGCCGACCCGACCACGGGCGAAATCGAAAGGCTGACCGCGGGGCCGTGGCGCGACCTCTACCCGTGCGCCGGCGAGGACGGTTCGACCTACTTCACCTCGGACCGAGACGGCCGCTACGACGTCTATCGCCTGGAAAAAAAGGGCGAAATAACGCGGTGGACGGAATCCTTGACCGGCGTAACGGAAGCGGCGCCGCGCCCGGGCCGCCAACCGGGCGAAGTATCGCTTATCGGCCTCTCCCGCCAGAGCTTCAACATATACTTGGCGACCCTCGAGCCGCAAGATGAGCACGCAGAGGCGGCAAAAGAACCGGCCGTTGCCGCCAAACCGCCCACGACGCTGCCCGTTAAGGCCTTCCCGGTCCGCGGCTACAAAACCGAATTCGCCCTCGATTACTTCGCGGGCGCCGTTGCCTACGGGCCCGAGTTCGGCACCGAGAGCGGCATCGTCCTCTCCTTCACCGACGTCCTAAACGACCAGAACATTCTCGTCCAGTTCGGCAACGACGCGAATACGCTGGACGAGTTCCTGGAACGGACGAGCATCGGCGTGGATTATTACAACCTGCGCCGTCGCGTCGGCTACGGCTTCGGCGGCTTCCGCTACGTCCGAGACGGCTTCGACTATCGTCACGGCATCTCGGGGCGGTATTATTCCGAGACCCGCGCGGGCGGCAGCGCGACGCTCACCTACCCGCTCGACCGCTTCCACCGCGTCGGCGGCAGCCTCTACCTCTACGAACTTAAGCGTACTTGGGAGGTGGCCGTGCCGCCCGAGTACGGGACCAAGGTTTCGCCCTACCTCTCCGCGGCGCGCGATACGTCACTCTGGTACCGGGACGGGCCCATCGACGGCCAACGGTTCCACCTTACCGTGGGCCTAACCGAGGACATAAGGCGCCGCCTTATTGACTACACGTACGTCCTCGGCGACCTCCGATATTACTTGCGCACGACGCGCACGCAGTGCTTCGCGTTCCGGACCGTTATGGTCGGGACGTTCGGGCCGGACGCGAGGCCCGTATACGCCGGCGGCAGCCTTTCGATGCGAGGCTACAAGTGGTTCGACTTCCAGGGCCGGCGGTTCGCGATGTTCAACGCCGAATACCGCTTCCCCATACTCAAGCCTTTTCCTCTCCACACGGCGGTGGGCACGGCGCCTATGCCGCCGTTGCGCGGGGCGCTGTTCTTCGACGCTGGCGAGGCGTGGGACCGGAAACTGGGGCGCGTGCGGGGTGGCTTCGGCTTAGGCCTACGGGCCGTCTTGTGGAGGGTCCTCACGCTGCGCACGGACCACACCATCCTCACGGACTTCAAATCGCTCGGGCCTCTCGTCCCCATCAGGTTCTTCGTCGGCTGGAGTTACTGACACTTGACGGCGGAAGGCCGGTCTGTTATTATCCTATTAAATTTTAATAAAGGAGCACGAAATGAGGTTAAAGGCTTGTATCGCGTTGTGCGTGGCCGCGGCCCCCGCCTTCGGCCTGGTAAACTTCAAAGCAGGCTACACGTCCACGCTGGGCGAGTTGGGCGAACGGTACCGCGGCGGCATCGGCGCCGTGATGGAACTCGAGATAGG
>CAZWAM010000060.1:12356-13952 GCA_964631855.1 uncultured bacterium
AAAAACCCGGCCGCGGCGGCCGGGTTTTTTTGGGCGCGATTCCGCCCTCACTTCCCCAAAACCTTAGCCAGCGCGCGCAGGAACGCGTCGTTCTCCTCGGGCCTCCCGACGGATACGCGTAGCGCGTTCGGCAGGCCCCAGCCGGCCATAGGGCGGACGACGACGCCCAGCTTCAACAATTCCTGGAAGACCGGCGTGGCCTCGCGTTCCAAGTTCACCAGGATGAAGTTGGCCTCGGAGGGTACGTACTTCACGCCCAACTCCTCCAGGCCGCGGTAGAGCTGCTCGCGGCCGGCCGCGACCATCTCGCAGCTGCGCGCGAGGTGTTCGTCGTCGCCGAGCGCCGCGACGCCCGCGACTTGCGCAAGGCGGTTGGCGTTGAAGGGTTGGCGGATGCGGTGCATCGCGGCCACAAGCTCGGCGGCCGCGGCGCCCCAGCCCAACCGCAGGCCGGCGAGGCCGTAGTTCTTCGAGAAGCTCCGCATCGCCATCACGGGCCGTCCCGCCTTGACGTAGTCGAGGCCGTCGGGGTAGTCCTCGGCCGTCACGAAGTCGAAGTACGCCTCGTCCAGGACGACGAGGACCGTGTCCGGCACGCGCTCGAGGAAGTCGTCGACCTCGGCTCGAGTCACGATGGTCCCGGTGGGGTTATTCGGATTGGCGATAAACACGACCTTGGTGCGCTCGTCCACGGCGTCGGCCATCGCCGGCAAGTCGAACCTGTAACCCTTGACGGGCACCCCCCGGAACTCCGCGTCCATTATCATGGCCCCGATCCTGTACATGATGAAAGACGGGTGCGCGGAGACGACGTTGTCGCCCGGGCCGGCGAAGGTCTTGACGACGAGCTCGATGAGGTCGTTGCCACCGTTCCCCAGGATTATCCGGTCGAAGGCGAGGCCGAATTTCTCGGCGATGGCGTTCACGAGGTAGTACCCCGAGCCCTCGGGATAGCGGTATACTTCGCCGAGCGCTTCGCGCATCGCGGCCATAGCCTTGGGCGACGGGCCGAGGTTGTTCTCGTTGGAGGCGAGCTTGATGACGTTCTCCAGGCCGAGCTCGCGCTGCACTTCGCCCACCGGCTTCCCGGGCTTGTACGGGAGAATCTGGTTAATAATTTCGCGGGGTTTGACGTTCACCGTTGCTTCCTCCTGGCGGTCGACAGAACGCGCATCATCGGTCGCTTATGAACTCGTCGGCCTCGGCAATCCCCGGCTCGAGCTCCAAAGCGCGGGCCGCCGCGGCCGAGGCCGCGCCGCGCTCGCCCAATTTATAATGAGCTTTTGCGCGGAGGACGAGCGCCTTCGCCATACGCGCCGGGTCCTCGACCGCCTCGAGCTCCGCGAGCGCCTCGCGATAACGGCCGGTCTCGATAAGGGCGTCGGCCAGTAGGATGTGGTAACCGGCCACGGCCGGGGCCGCGTCCCGCGCTCGCTCGAAATAGGCCACCGCGGCGGAAGCCTCGCCGTATTTTCGGTAATAGTAACCCAACGCCGCGTTCGCCTCGGGCGACGCCGGCTCGAGCGCCACGGCCTCGCGCAACAACGCGAAACCCTTTTCCGTCTCCCCCGCGGCCAGCGCGATCTCTCCGAGTCT
>CAZWAM010000061.1:0-13409 GCA_964631855.1 uncultured bacterium
ATGCGTCGGGTCCTCCCAGCGGAAGAAGAACCAGATGCGGGGCGGGTTGACGTACGTGTAGAGGGCCTTGACCCAGACCTCCTTCACGCCGCTGCCCTTGCCCATAATCGGCCCGGTCTTGACGACGGCCCAGTCCGTCTTCTCCCAGGCCCAGTAGTCGCCGCCCTTCTCGATTCCCGGGTTCAACTGCTCCGCGACGCCGTCTATCAGCGGGTAGACGTTAAGGGCATAGTTCACGGGAACGCGGTTGGGGCCTGAGCCGTCGCCGTTCCAGTCGAGGGTGCAGACCGCGGCGCCGTCGTGGTCCCAGCTCGTCTTGGGGTCGTCGGTATCGGCGTTGCCGTTGCCGTCGCAGACCAAGAGCGAGAAGGTTTGGTCGTTGTAATTGACTTCCGGTTCCGTCGGTCTCGTTGTGTCTTCCTCGCACGCCATGATAAGAAACGCGCAAATGGCCAACGCGGCCACGCCGGCCGTTAACGCCATATATCTTTTCCTGAGCCTCATCACTTTTCGCCCTCCTGGGTAAAATGAAGGCCTCAACTTTTGTCGTCGCTTCCTTTCGGCTAACGGACCGATAAACGGCCGTACCCGCTTTCTTTATTTAAAAAAACCTACCACACCCCCCGCACCGTGTCAAGTCATTTTTTGCCGCCGCTAAGCGCCGGCCCCTGCGCCAACCTGAAACAACTCAGGCGCTTTTTTCCGTCGGTTATTAACAATAAATCCGCGGCAACCGCGGGCGGCGTCGCCGCGTAGCCCTCGAGCCGTAACAACTCTTCCGTACCTTCGGAAGTCACGGCCAATACCCGGCCGTCCTCGCACGCTACGACCGCGCGTCGGCCGTAAGCCGCGATTCCCACGAGGTTGCCGCCCGGTTCCGCGGCCCAGAGGACCTCTCCGTAGGCCGCGCCGCACGCGAAAAGGGTCCGGCGGCCGGGGACGAAAAGCGTATCGTCGACCGTAATCGGCGCCCCGGCCAGCGGCTCGCCCAGGTCGCGGCGCCAAATCTCCTCGCCCGTACGCAGGTCGTACGACGCGAACGTTCCCGAAGCCGCGGCCACGTTTACGCGCTCAGTAGTTACGGCGGCGTATACGCCGCTCGACGCCACCGTCGCCTGCCATATCGGCACGTCTTCCGACGGCCGTACCGCGGCGATAAGGCCCGCGCCGGACCAAATCAAAAAGAGGCCCCCGCCGCCGTATGCGGCGCCCACGACGTCCTCTTCCAACCTAACGCGGCCCACCTTTTCCCCGGATAAGCCGTCGTAAAATACGGCCGCGGCGGCTTCGCCCACCGCGACCACGCCCGCCCCTACCGCGGGATAAACGACGCCCGGGCCGGCCGCGGCGCGCCATACCTTCTTGCCGTCCGCCGGCCGCAAGGCGTATACCCGGCCCTCGGGGTAAGGAACGTATTGGTAGATCAGGTCGCCCTCGAATACAGGCGAGGCCGGCAAAGGCGCCTTAAATCGACGCGACCACAGCTTCTCGCCGTCGTCCAGCCTTAATGCGTATACCCTTTTGTCGGCCGCGGCGTAGTATACGCGGTCGCCGGCGACGAGCGGCGGCGCGTCGGCGGGAGCGCCCGCTTTGAAGGACCACACGAGTACCGCGGCAACCGTCAAAACGTCCACGCCGCGATTATAACGCAAAGGAGGGGCCGTAGCAATCGGCTTGTGTATTAAAGCGCCGCCGGCTAAGTGCGCACTTAGGCGATATTTTTTAGTTGCATATTAAAAAAGGTTATGGTAAAAAGTAATAAATAATAATCGGCTAAGGGAGAGGCGCGTATGCTCGACGACGCAAAACTAAAAAATATTGAGATATTCAAGTTTTTATCGCTCGACGAATCCCGCCGGGTTTTAGCCGACGCAGCGGAGGTCCCGGTAAAAAGCGGAGAAACCCTTTTCGAAGCCGGCAGCGTAGGCAACGAGATGTACATCATAAGAAGCGGGCGGATTAAGGTTTACCGCATCTACGACGGCGACGAAATTACCTTCGCGGAATTCAGCGAAGGCGACGCCTTCGGCGAAATGTCGCTCATAGACGAGTACCCGCGCTCCGCCTCGGCGGCGGCGCTGGAGGATTGCGTCCTACTCTCGCTAAGCAGGCCGACTTTTAAAAAGATACTCGAGAAGGATTCTCAAACGGGCGTTAAACTACTAATAGCCATCGCCGAAGTATTTTCGAAAAGAATGCGCAAAACCGATAAGCTCCTCGAGGCCTACCACCTGGTTAATAAAGCGCTGATAACCAACGAGGAGTTCCGCCAACTCTATACGGCGATATACTCGTAAGACAAACGACCTCTTGGTCCGTTTAACGCCCCGGGGAAACGTCGTGACGAAAAAAGAAATAGCGGCGCAGGTTGCGCTCCGCACGGGGATAACCCACAAACGTGCCGTAGCGATAATCGACCAACTTCTGGCGGAAATAAAGTCGTCCCTCGCCGCGGGCAAAAAAACGGAAATACGGGGTTTCGGCGTATTCAAGGTCCGGCGCACGAAGAAAAAGGTCGCGCGCGACCTCAGCACCAATACGGAAATCGTCATCGCGCCCACCCGCCGCGTCAAGTTCGTACCCGGCAAGCAAATGAAAGAAAAACTGAACAGGGCGTTGGCCCCCGCGGAATGACGAATCGGACGCCGTATAAAAGCCGCGTTGCCGAGACGCGGCTTTTTTCTTGGCCACGAAAATATTTAAGGAGATTACACCCTCGGCCCCGCCGCCTTAACCTCCTCGCTCGCCATATCTTCGAACTGTTTGAAGTTCTCGACGAAGCGTTTCGCGAGCTCTAAAGCTTTGGCGTCGTACGCGGCCTTATCTTTCCACGTGTTCCGGGGCCGCAAAACTTCGCTCGGGAGGCCGGGGCACGACTTCGGTACCAGGACGTTGAAAACGGGGTCCAGCACGAACTCCTGCTTCGCGAGGACGCCCTCGAGCGCCGCGGAGAGCAGGCCGCGGGTCACGCCGATGGCCATACGCTGGCCCACGCCGTACGGGCCCCCGCTCCAGCCGGTGTTTACGAGCCAACAGTTGGCTTCGTGCTTCGCGAGGCGCTCGCCCATGAGCTTCGCGTATACGGTGGGGTGGCGCGGCAAAAACGGCGCGCCGAAAGCGGCGCTGAAAGTGGCCTGGGGCTCGTCGATTCCGGATTCGGTCCCGGCGAGTTTGGCGGTATAGCCGGAGAGATAATGGTACATCGCCATCGCGGGCGCCAACTTCGATATGGGAGGTAGAACGCCGAAGGCGTCCGCGGCGAGGAAGAAGACGTTTTTCGGGTGGCCGGCAACGCCCTCGGTTATGCAATTGGGTATATACTCCACGGGATACGTCGCGCGCGTATTTTCCGTAATGCTCCCGTCGTCGTAGTCTATGACCCGCGTCGCCGGGTCGACGATAACGTTCTCCAAAAGCGAGCCGAACCTGATGGCGTCGTAGACCTGCGGCTCGTCCGTCGCGGAGAGGCGTATAACCTTGGCGTAACAACCGCCCTCGAAGTTGAAGCAGCCGTCGTCGCTCCAACCGGTCTCGTCGTCGCCGATCAGGCGGCGTTTGGGGTCGGCGGAGAGCGTCGTCTTTCCGGTTCCCGACAAGCCGAAAAATAACGCCGCGTCGCCGCCGGCGCCGACGTTGATAGAACAGTGCATCGGGCATACGTCGCGCGCGGGCAACAGGTAGTTCATTATCGTAAAAATACTCTTCTTTATCTCGCCGCCGTAGTTGGAACCGGTGATGAGGATTATATTCTTCCTCAAATCTACGGCCACGACGACGTACGAACGAACGCCGTCGGCTTCAGGCACGGCGTGGAAGTCGCAGGCGTTTACGACCGTGAAGTCGGCTTTGTGCTTCGCGAGTTGCTCGGCGCTAGGCCGCCGAAAAAGGGTCCGCGCGAAAAGGGAGTGCCAGGCCTTCTCGGTTACGATCCGGACGCCGTAGGAATACTTGGGGTCGGCGCCGACGAAGCCGTCGAAGATGAAGAGCTCCTTGCGCGAGAGGTATTCCGCGACCTTCGCGTAGAGGCTGTCGAATACCGCCGGCTCCATCGGCACGTTCACCTTGCCCCACGAGATATCTTTTTCCGTCGACGGCTCGCGCACTAAATATTTATCCAAGGGCGAACGCCCCGTTCGGTCCGTCGTCGTCCTCACGACGAGGGCGCCGTTGTCCGCCAGCTCCCCCTCGCACCGGCGGAGCGCCGTCTCGACCAATACCGGCGTCGAAAGATTGCGGTAAACGTTTCGCTCGGGTTTAATGCCGACGTTCCCTAAGCCGTAGTCTTCCGCCATGACCACTCCTCTTACTCGAAAAGATTTGCGGGGTGAATTTTATAAACGTTAATTATACCGTAAACCAGCCCGCTCCGCAACCAATTGTTCCACGGCCGACAACTCGCGGACGTCGTTCAAGGGGTCCCGGTATACGGGCGTGGTGTATTTTTCAATAAATTCGTAAAAGACGTCTTTCGTTCGCTTTTCGTAGTAGGGCCAGGCTTTCGCCTCGAACATATGAAAGACGTGGACGTGCGTTATCCCCCAGCTGCGCGCGAGCTCGTAAAGGCCTTGGGCGTCCGCGCCGCCTTCCGCCGCCAAAAGGAACGCCGAAGCCTCGAAAAAAGAATCGTAAATCGCTTCCCGCTGCAAATAAAGGGTGTGATTGGTGAATATCATCAAGACCTTAGCGTCGGGAGGCGTGTTCCCGTCGATGAATTTTTGCGCGCGGTAAAAGCCGCATTTTTCCTCTAAAAACTTCTCGCGCCCCTCGCCCGCGAGGTAATCGAAGCCCTCGAGCGTATGGAGAACGCCGCCCACGTTATACGCAAGGCCCGTAAATACGATGAGCGCGACGACGCCGAAGCGCCACAACCCGCGCGCGAGAGCACCGAACCGGCTCTCCGCCGCAGCCGCCGTACCCGCCGCGGCGACGGCCAGCGCCGCGAGGCCGCCGTCCAAAAAACGGAGCTGCTGCGGCCCGAGCGACCAAAACGCCACAAAAGCCCACGCGAAGGCGACGAGCCGCCCGGCCCGCCGGAAAGCGAGAGCCGCAAGGGCCGCGAGCGGTAAAAGGTAAGGTAGGTATAGGCCGGCAAAGCGGCTATACTCGAAATCGGCCTCGACCGAAATCCGATAAGGTAACAATAGATAATCGTACCAGCTTCGCCCGGCCCCTATGCCGCGCTGCCACGCGACGAGGCGCTCCGCCTGTTCCGGCGAGAAATCGCGGCCCCCCAAGAGGCCGTAGAACAACGGAAACAAGGGGCTGCCCCTTTCAACGTACGCCTTCACGAGCCACGGGACGACGAAGGCAAACGCCACGCCGAGAATCAAAAACAGCTCGCGCCAACGCAGGCGGCGCCGCGCGAGGTCGTATATGAAAACGGGCGCGAAAGCTCCCAAAACGTAGGCCGACGTGTATTTCACCGCGAGCGCGGCGCCTAAAAATATCCCCACCGTCAAAGGCCGGCGCGGCGAGTTTTGCGCTTCCGCGCCGTCCGGTAGAAAATATACGTACAACGCCCCCACGACGTAGAGCATTAAAAAATGGTCGACGTGCGCGCCGGGCATAACGACGAAAAATACCGGCGTAAAAAAAACTAGGAACGCCGCCGCGGCGGCATAAAATTGCGAAAGCCAGAAACGGGCCAACCGGTAGACGAGCGCCACGACCAGTAGCGATACGGCGAAATATGACGCGTTGGCGCACGTCAACCCGTCCCACAACATCCCCCACATATAAAACATCGTCGCGCCCAGCGGCATCGACGAATAAATGTTGTCGGGGAGATACGCGAAGGCGTGCGCGGCCGCGTATTTATGCGGGACCGCCAGGTGATACGTGAGCGCGTCCCAGTAGAGGGGCGGCTCGGCCGCGGCCAACGCCAGCGGGAACGCCAACAAACCGCCCGCGAAGAGCCAGGCCGCCGGGCCCGCCTCGAGCTCGGCGAACCAACGCCGGACCCGCGCGGGCGCCCCCGCGAGCCGTCGGAGCCACGGATAAAAACCCGCCGCCAAAACCGCGACCACGATCCCTTTAACCACAAATCCGTACGCGACGTGCGCCGCCGCGAGCGCAAATGACGCCAGGCCGAAAACGACTACGCCCGCGGCTATCGCGAGCTCCGGCGAGACGCCGGCGCGGTAACCCAAGAAAGTAAATAGCCTCCTTCCCACGAAATACGCCGCGAGCCACATCGCGCCGAAGAGTACCAAGTGCCAGAGCTTGGCCAGCAACGGGCCGACCATATTGCGGTAGATATGCGGCGCGGCCGCGTTGAGCGCCAGGAACGCCGCCGCTACCGCCACGACCAAAAGGGCCCAGAAATACTTCTTCACCGCCGGCCTCCGACCAATTCGTAAACCCTGTTCAACCTGTCCTGATATACGACGACGCCGTAGTTTTGCAGGAAGTCGTAGAAGACCTCGCGCGCGCGCGGCGCATAATAGGGCCAAACTCTCCGCTCGTAAGAATGATAGACGTGCACGTGCGTGCAACCCCATCTCCGCGCCAACGCGTACAACTCGTCGCCGTCGTCGGCTTTTTCCGCGGCCAAGAGCAGCGCCGAGGCCTCGAGGAAGGAATCGTATACGGCGTCGCGCTCCAAATAGAGCGTATGGTTCGTGAATACCATCAATATTTTGGCGTCGGCCGGCAACTCTTTATTAATAAAATCCTCGGCCGGGTAGAAACCGACGTAGTTCTTCAGGAACCGCTCCCGGCTCATTCCGGCTAAATACAAGTGCCCCGTGGTCGCGTTCAAGACGGCCCCCGCGAAATATGGGATGCTCACGACGAACACCGCGATTACGGCAAACGAGCGCCAAACGCGTCTGGGCCACTCGCCCCAACCCACTTCCACCGCGGCCGCGACGCCCGCCGCGGCGGTAGCGAGAGCGGGGAGCGCGGCGTCGAGGAAGCGCAATTGCTGCGGGCCGAAGAACCAGGCCAATAGATACAGCCACCCGTACGCGATCAATCGCCCGGCACGCCTGAAGAACAAAACCGCCAACGCGGCGAAAGGGAAAAGGAAAGGCAGATATATGCCGGAGAACTCCTCGTAGCTGACGTCCGCTTCGGCCGAAATACGATAAGGCAATGAGATTAGGTCCGTTATCCCCCGGCCTTTCCCCATACCACCCTGCCACGCCAAAAGGCGGTCCGCCTGTTCGGCGGTGAAATCCCGCCCGTCGAAGACGTCGTAAAACAGGGGGAAAACCGGATTGCCGCGTTCGACGTACGCCTTGACGAGCCACGGCAAGACGAGCGCAAACGCGACGACGAGCGCTTTTAGGAGCCAGGACGGCCTTATTCGCTTTCTTATTAAATCGTAAACCCATATGGGGACGAACGCCGCGGCCACCGCGTAGGCGGTATATTTGACCGCGACGGCCGCCCCGATAAACACGCCGAAAGCCAACCAACCGCGGCGCCCCGCTCGGACGTTGCTACTATCCGATTTGAAATAAATGTATATCGCGGCGACGGCAAACAGGACTTGAAAATGGTCGTTATGCGCACCGCCCATAGTTACGATTACGGGCGGCGTAAGGATTACGAAAACGCTCGCGAGCGCCGCGTAAAATTGTGCCAACCAAACGCGGGCGAGGCGGTAACTTAGAGACAGCGCCAGCACGGTGGCGACGAGGTGCGACGCCTTGGCCGCGATAAGGCCGTCCCACAAATAGGGCCATAAGTAAAAGAGCGAGCCCCCCATAGGCATGGAGGAGTAAACGTTGTAAGGCAGGTAGGTGAAGCCGTGGGCGTCGGCGTAGGCCTTCGGCACGGCGAGGTGGTAAGTGAGCGCATCCCAGTAGAAGGCCGGCTCGGCCGCGGCGAGGGCGATAGGCAGCGCCAGCGCGCCGGCCCCCAAAACGAGAACCGCCGACGATACCTCCAACTCCCCGAGCCACCGCTTGACCCTAGCGGGGACGCGGCCATACTCCGCCCTCATAAATATTATGCCCGCGGCCGCGGCGCCTATCACGAGGCCTTTGGCAACCCAACCGTACGCGAGGCCGAAAGCGCACGCGACGAAAGCCAACGCGACGAACGCGGCGACACCCAAGGCCGCGGCGAGGTCCGGCGGCCACGTGACGCGACCGGCAATCAATCTCTCGCAACCCCGGCCTACGGCGTAGACGGCCAACCAGAAAAATAGAAAAAGGCCCAGGTGCCACAGCTTAGCTATTAGTACGTCGAGGAGGCTCAATCCCTCGCGCGGCGCCGCGGCGCTCAAAACGGCGAACGTCGCGCCCACCGCGACAACGACCGCGGCGATAACTAAGCTTTTTACCGCCTTAGGCATCGACGAACATATTAAAACCAAAAACTCGCGGCCGCCACTAAAAAAGCCGGCCCGAAGGCCGGCACCCTAACCCTCAGCCGTTAAAAGCTCACGACAAAGCCGGCGTCGACGGTCCGTCCCGGCATCGGGTAATCGTAAATCGTTTGGTACTCCTCAGCCGTCAGATTTTTTCCGGCGACGTAGATTTCGGGATAATAAATCTTGAATGCCAGGCGCGCGTTCAACAGGACGTACGCGTCGAGCCAAGCCTTAAACGGCTCGAACGTAACCGGGTCGTAGTCGGTGTACTGCTGTCGGCCTACGAGCTCCGTCGAAACCGACGGCGTCAGCGCGAAGCCGCCGCCGAAGTCGTGGCGGTAACGGAGCTCGGCGAACGCGCTGTGCTCCGGCCGATAATCGAGCGCCTCGCCCGTGTCCTTATCTTCCGTCGCAAGGTACGTTCCCGCAAGCGTTACCGCCAAACCCGGGAGGGCGGAAATCGGCGCCGCCTCGAGCCCCAATTCCACGCCTTGAATTAAAGCGCGGTCGACGTTCGCGGGCGGCCAGCCGCTTATCAAGTCTTCGTAATCCGAATAGAAATACGTTAACTCCGCTTTTAAAAACCGGCGCCACCAGAGCGTCGGGCCGACCTCGTACGTCCAACAGTATTCGGGCTTAAGGTCCGGGTTTCCGCCGCCGAAGCCGGTGTCCGGCCAGAAGAGCTCGTCGAAGGTAGGGGCTCGGAAGCCTCGCCCGGCCGATGCCCGCGCGCTCACGTAATCGTTGAAGCGATACCGCACGCCGAAGCGGGGCGAGAAGGCGTCGCCGTATATACCCGACGAATCGTAGCGGAGCCCCAGGACCGTCGTGAGCTCGCCGAAACGCAAATCCTCCTGCGTAAAAGCGGCCCACGTACCGCCGTCGCGTTTCCCAATTTTCGTGCTGTCGGTTTTATCTTTCTCATATTCGCCCCCTAACGCTAGCCGGTTCCACCTTAGGAGTTGATAGAAGAAAGCGGCGCGCCCGCCCAAGGCGTCGTTCTTGTGAGTATCGTCCTCAGGGAATTGGGGGTCCGGATTGACGTAGTGCCGCTCCTGGTTTTTAAAGTGAAGGCGGGCATTCGCGGATAACCGCTCGCTTAGCGCGCCGTCGAAGCCGGCGTTAGCACTTGTGAAATCGTCCTCCTGGCGCGCAGAGGGCGACGGGGAAGAAACCGGCCCGGGTACGCCCAGCTCCGACGTCTGATATTGGCCGCGGACCGAAACGGTGGCCTCATCGCCCGCGGCGTACGAGAACTTGACGCGGCCCCCCTTGCCTTCGTAATCGTCATTCCCGCGGAAGCCGCCGTAACTGCGGAAGTCGTACCCCGCGTCCAAACCCCCGGCGCCTAACGGAACGCCCGCGCCTAAGCCTACGTTCACTTGTTCGTAGGTACCGTAGCTACCGCGGAACAATACCCGCGTAGCTTCCGGAGCGCCGCGGGTAATGACGTTAACGATCCCCGCGGTCGCGTTCGCGCCGTAAAGGGCGGACGAAGGCCCGGCCATTACCTCGAGCCGCTCGACGTCCTCCAAGGCGACGGCGTTGAAGTCCACGTCGCCGCCCTGGTGGTTGTTGATCGGCTGGCCGTCGACCATAACGAGGGTCTGCTTAGCGAGCGCCCCCCGCACCGAAACGGTCTTGTTCGCGCCCGCGCCGCCGTATTCACGTACATAGATACCCTCGGCGCGCACGAGACCTTCCGCCAGGTTATCCGCCGCAAGCAACTGCAACTCCTCCGCGGTTATGGCCTTTATGCCGAACGGTACCTCGGACTCGCGGGCGGGCTCGCCTATCGCCGTTATCACGATCGGGTCGCCCGGGAAAACCTCAAACTCCTCGGCGTCGACGTCGTCGGCGCAGGCCGCGGCCGCGACGAGCAACGTAACGCCCAAAGTAACGCTAAGAATTTTTCCCATTTCTCGCTCCTCCTTTAAGAACTTATTTTGGGGAAAATAAACCTCCTACCTTCGACGGTCTCCGTCCTGACGGCGCAGTCGTAGATTTCCGATAACCTCTCTTCCCGGAACACGTCCGCGGGCGTACCGTCAGCCGCTATCCCACCCTGCGCCATGATAACGACCCTCGGGAAATTTGCCGCCAAATTGAGGTCGTGCAGTACCGCGACGACCGTTAGACCTTCCTCGGCGTTGAGGCGTTTGAGCAGCGTAAATATCTGGACCTGGTGCGATATGTCGAGGTGGGCCGTCGGCTCGTCCAGGAAAACCATTTCCGTCCCCTGGGCGAGGGCGCGCGCCAACGCCGCGCGCTGGAACTCGCCCCCCGAGAGCTGGCTAACGGGGCGGTCGGCAAGTTCCGCCACGCCCGTAAGCTCGAGGGCACGCGCCACCATCTCCCGGTCGGCCGCGCCCGGCGGGCGGAACGGCCCCAGGTACGCGTACCGCGCCAGCATAGCGAGCTCGGATACGCTGTAAGGCAAGTTGACCTCGCTGTATTGGGGGACGAAAGACAACAACCGCGCCACGTCGCGCCGGCCGTATCTCCGTACATCTTTGCCCGCGAGCCGCACCTCGCCCTTAGCCGGTTTTAAATAACCCGAGAGCAGTCGTAAAAGCGTGCTCTTCCCCGCGCCGTTGGGGCCGACGACGGCGACCATCTCGCCCGTTCTCACGGCCAAGCTGACTCCCGCGACCGCAGGCCCCGTAGGCCAAGAAAAATAAACGTCCGACGCCTCGAGCCGCGGCACCTCCACGTCAATACCCCCTCCTTCTCAATATCGCGAGGAAGTAGGGCGCGCCGATAAGGGCCGTAAAGACGCCTACGGGCACTATGGGCATATTCAAGTAGTCGGCGGCCGCGCGCACGAGAACGTCGCCGGCGGCCACGAGGCTCGCGCCTCCCAAAGCCGCGGCCGCCAAAAGGGCAAGGTGACGCGGCCCCATAATGCGACGCAGCGCGTGCGGAACGACGATGCCGACGAAACCAATCGGCCCAACCAGCGCGACGGCCGACGCCGTTGCGAGCGCCGCGCAACCCAAGATTACGAGCTTGAACCGTTCTACCGATAGCCCCAGGTGAAAGGCGCCCTCCTCGCCGAGGGCGATAAGGTCCAGCGGCCGGGCGAGAAGAACGAACAAGCCGGCACAAACGCCTACCACGGCCGCGGTAAAGCCGACCTTCAAAGGCGTTATGTCCGGGTTGGCGAGGTCGCCCATGAGCCACAGGAAAACCGCGTGTTGGTCGCGCGCCGGGACGACCGCGAGGACCAACAGGATGAGCGACGTGAAGAACGCGCCGACCATCACGCCGGCGAGGAGAAGCGCGTGTACGGAGAGTATCCCCGCGGCGCGGGCGACGACGACGCCCGCACCCACCGCGGCCAGCGCGCCGACGAACGCGAAGACGTTGACGGCCGAAAACGCCGCTACCCCGCCGCTAAGGCCGAGCGCGGTCGCGACCGCGGCGCCGAAGCCGCCGCCCGCGGCAATACCCAAAATATAAGGGTCGGCCAACGGGTTACGCAGCAAAGCTTGAAGTGACGTGCCCACCGTTGCGAGGGCGACGCCCACGCATACCGCCGCGCCCAAACGCGTAAGCCGAACCAAGATGACCGCGTATTCATCCGCGGGAAGGACGGCGCCCCCAAAAAATTCGGCCAACGCCCGCGCCGACGCCGCGGGCGCTAAGCCGGGGCCCATCAACGCCGAGGCCGCGCATACCGCGATAAGGCCACCCGAAAGCGCGGCAAAAGTCTTTACCCTACGGCTTACTTCCATCCCTGCCTTGCACCCTGTTTGCGGTAAAAAAGGTCGTGCAATAAAGCAACGCCCTCGCCAAGCCGCGGGCCGGCGCGTAAGACGAGGTCCGGATTCGCCGTGTAAATCCTGCCTTCCTCGACCGCGGCGATTCGGCTCCATCCGGTTCGGGCGGCTACGGCGTCCGGCGTCACGGCGTCGTGGCACAAAACTATTACCTCCGGGTCGCGAGCGATTACCGTCTCTGGGTCTATGCGCGAATACGGCCGCGGCAGGCCGGCGCCGACGTTAACGCCGCCCGCCAACGATATCGCCTCGTGGACGAACGAACCCTCGGCGACGGTCATCAGAGGTTCGGGCGATATTTCCAAATACACGCGGGGCCACGCCGCCGCCTGGACTTCGCCGGCTTTCGACGCCACCGCGGACAACTCGGCGTCGAATTCGGCCAAAAGGGCCGTCGCCCTTTCTTCCTCGCCAACCATAACGCCCACCGCCTCTACGTTGCGGCGAACGCTCGCTATATCCGAAGCGAGAAACGCGACCGTAGGTACGCCGAGCCTCTCAAGCTGCGCTACGATCCGCTTTTGTTCGTGGCCCGTCGTAATTATGAGGTCGGGCTCGAGCGCGGCGACCCGTTCGATAGAAACGTTGGAGAAATCGCCCACCGACGGCAGCCCTCGTGCCGCCGGGGGCCAATCGCATCCGCGAACGACGCCGACGACGCGGCCGCCCGCGCCGACGGCAAAGAGCAACTCCGTCATCTCGGGGGAAGTAGAGATAATACGCCGCGGCGCTACCGGAACCTCGACGGCCCGGCCGAGGTCGTCCGTGAACGGCCTCGTTTCCCCCGCCGCCCGGCGGGGCGCCGGCTTGCCGCAACAGCAAAAAACGGGAACGACCAACGCCGCGAAAAGCGCAATATATCTTTTGAGAACCATAAAAAAAGCCGGCCCGACGGGCCGGTGCGATTAATTACCCTCGTCGCCCTACCCGTCGTAGGGTTTATCCGGCGTACGCCGGAGACAAGCGGCTCGAGGGTAAGTTTCCTGGCTCGCGGGTCATCCTACCGGCCGGCGCCTTCCCGGTTTCCCAGTGGCATCATCGCCGGCTTTCGTCGCCGCTTACAGTGGCGGGGCCGCGGCGGTCTCTCACCGCCTTCCGTACGCCCCGAGCCGATATTCGATTGTGAGCGCGTTGCCCTCGTGGTTCCGCGCTTTCTTCTCCCGAAAGAATATAATAAATCGAACGCACGAAGTCAACCTTTTTCTCCGACCGCCTCGTAAAAATTTACCCGCCCAGCGGCCTTACGAAAAAAGCCCCGCCGTGGCGACGGGGCTCTCGATGCGCTTACGTCAACGCCCTCAGCG
>CAZWAM010000062.1:0-4254 GCA_964631855.1 uncultured bacterium
CCTTTACCTAACTAAGAAGCCGCCCGGGAGGGCAGCCTATGTAGGGGCGACTGGCCAGTCGCCCCTACTTAAACAGCGCCTTAACCCGGCCGAGGGAGCCCGGCAAAACGGTTGCGCCGTAACGCCAGTAAAAATAATAACGGTCCGTGGCGTCGTCGACTACGTATAAATGGATGTCGTAAGGCGGTTCCATCGCCCAAAGGCCACTAAAACCCACCGGCGTTTGAATCCCTGTAATGACAGGGACGCCGTCCTCATATACCGTTTGGGTACCGGCGTCGGCGACGTAGAAATGGGCGTAGCCGGTGCAACCCGTTGGGCGCCGGCCCGGGCCGGCGTACGTACGAATAAGGGACCCCGTAGTATAGTTTAAAAGCGCTATTATATTGCGTTCGGGAATCGCGACTATGAAACCCGGCCAAGCGAAATCGCAATCCGCGGGCCCGTCGAACGGGCAGCGGAAGGAATTTAAGACCGACCCCTGCCTAGTCGTCTCGTATACCCACGACGTTCGGTTATTGGTAATAAATAAGTCGCCGCTGGGTTCCCTTGCTATACCCCAAGCCCCCGGGCCCCCGGGCGCCGGGAAACTAGAAATTACGGAACTATGTATCCACCAGTAAAAACAAACGTACGGGTTACTGCCATCCATGACGATATAACCCGCTTCGGGACCACCGCTCCAATAACCCCGGGGATTGGGCCCCGGCGTGGGATACGAGGCGTACAATTTCCAAGCCCCCGTAGCTGCGGTAGCCGCCGCGAAACTTATGAGAACCGCTAAGGCATTAACTCTTTTCATTTTACTTATTATTCTCCTATCGTAACGTTATCGAGGAGGGCCGGTTTGTAGTTGTGCTTCGTCGCCGTGAGCTTGCCGTCGTCGAAGCCGAATAGGAGGTCTTTGAAGGTGCACCTACCGTCGGTGCCGGTCGTAGTCGTCAGGTAGTACATCATCTGCCACAAGCACACCTTGGCCCCCGGTACCGCTTGACCGCCGGTCGTAGTTACCTTGACCCGAAGCGTCTTCATCGTACCGTTCGCCCACCATTCGTAGTCGATATTTAACGGCGCCGGCTCCGCGGTCCACAGCTCCATCGTCGGGTCGCCGCCCAAGTTTAATACGTAAGAGGAGTAATGGCCATAAGGATTGTTTTTAATGTAATCCGTACGCGCTTTCGCGACGGCCCGGCCGACGTCGTACATACCTTTATTTAGTAGGTAATCGAATAAATAATCTTTAGCGATTTGTAGGCAACCACCGGTCCCCGGACACGTATTTCCTACGTACGCGACGCCGCCGCCGTAGTCGTCGCACAGGAATTCCTCGCCGAGGCACTCCTCGGACTCGGCGTTACGCCAATCGTATTTAAACGTGCTGCAGGCGTCGGCGAAGTGAAGGCCGTATTTGCCCCCGGCGTTTACTTCCTTCAAGCCGTGGGCGAACACCATATCGTTAGTTATCGGTACGCCTTCGTCTACCGTAAATTCCTGAATATACACGCCAGGGCCCCAACCTACGCCGTGCGTAAGGCTATAGTGGCATAACGGGTGGCCGTGCGTTGCGAAGAAGGAGATTGCCGGGCCGTCCGCCAACGCGTCGTAAATGTGATGGGGCCTCGGGTAATTCGGGTACCGCACTTCGGGCTCGTATACCTCCGTCGTGGACCAAGACGAGAAATATTCATTTTTTATTTGCTGACAATGATAATAGGGGGCGTGCGCACCGAAATCGGACCCTACGAGCAGCACGTCGTTTACGTATCCGCTAGGGGGGTCCGTCTCGTATTTTATTAGCTTAGCGCAGTAGTTCCCGGCCTCGATTTCAGCTTGTGTAGTCGCGCCCGGCTCCCCCGGGGGGTCAACGTCGCCGATGGGTACCCGACCTACGAAGACGGTGGGGTGGAAAGAGGCGGGCTGGGAGCCCTCAGTACCCCAATAGCCTACTATGTCGCTATTTTCTTCCACCAACTCCGGTTCCCAATCGCCCTCGAGGCATGTATAATAAAGGTCCGAGACGTGAACCCAATGGTCATACCCCTCCCGATATAAATAACGGGAAGGGACTACGCCGTAGCGGCCCCATTTATCCCATGTCCCTTTGTAATTGCCCGGCGGCGCCGCGGTGTCGCCTGCGAGCAGGAAAGCCTGCGTCCCCCAGTCATCGGAAACATCCTTCATCCAGTTCCGGATTTTGTCCTGTTTGTCGGTGCCTTCCCAATTGTCGACGATGTCGTCGACCATTACGATGTGCAGCGGCTCGCCTTTCCGCATCTTCCAGTTGTAGAAATCCTGCAACGCGCCCCACACATCGCCCTGTGGTATATAATCGTCGTCGGGGTCTTCGCCGTACCACCATTTTTCGTTCGTTATTACGATGAACGGAAACGGATAGCACGGTTCGCCGTGTTGCGGGAATTCCTCTACCTCGTGAGGAAGATTGTACTCGTAATATTCCGACTCCGCAGGTTTGACCCATGGGATTTCCTCGCCGTTTTCTGTTTCGGTGCCCCACTCCATAACGTCTACGTAGTTTACCGGCTCCCGATTTGCAAATACGTCGTCAGGGTTCAGGACCTGTTCCTGTATCATCTCCCACCACCGGTAGTGGATGTCGGGCCACTCGTGGCGCTCGGCTTCCGGCGCGGGGTCGGGTGGCGTATACGTTACCCGCACCGTCACGGAGGTATAAAGCGTCAGCTCCTCGGCCGCGGGGGTCCACTGCAACGGGAAAAGGTTAAAGTCCGCCATCAAATGCCCGCGCGATTCCCCGGCGCCGGCGTCCACGAGTATGTTCTCCGGGAAAGGTTCTTCCAGGGCGTATATATACGTATCCGGGTCGGTGAATACCCACTCGTAATCGGACGGGTCCACCGGGTCGCCGTAGCCGGTTATCCTCGGTAATTGTCCCGGGTACAGGTAATAGTCGCCTTCGACCGGCTCGGAGGTGTACGAGGTAATTTCGACGGCCGTTACCGTAGAGCCGAAAGGTATGCTGAAGCTGTAACCCATTAATGGTAGCTGGGGTTTGCCCGGTACGTTGTATAAAACGTTCTTATCGCCGTATTTAACGACGTCGTACGTCGTCTCGCCCTCGGTAATCTCGGAGAATACGAGGTCGTCTTCCGAGAACGTCAACGTCGCCTGTACCGTGTCCGCCGCCGCGGGCGCCGCGAGAATCGCGCACGAAAATGCTACGATGGTTATTGTCGCGTACGTTTTCATTTCCTCGCTCCTTTATTTTTCGAACCGCCAAAACTTCTCGGTCTCGTCGTCCACGCACCAAAGATACGTACCGTCGTACGCTAAGCCAAGAGGATGGCCGCAAGGCGCCGCGTACGACGTTTCCACGGTACCATCGAACCTGTATTTATATATCTTCGGGTTGCGGCCGTACGTACCGATATATAGGTAAGTGCCGTCGTTGGCCATGCCGAAGTATTTCTCTTCCGTAGTACTCGGGCCGGGGAAAGAGCTTACCGTCGAACCCGTTCCCGTATTGATTTTATACACCCATCCGGTATTACCGTCTACCTCGTATAAATAACCGCCGGCATAAGTTATATCGTACGGGTAAACGTTTTCCGTAATTATTGGGGCCTCGTCGCTGCCGGCCTTATAAATTTTCTTCTCGCCGGCGATTGAAACCCAGATATAAGAACCGTCCCAAGCGAGCCCTTTGTGGCACGTAGTCTTTTCATGACCCGCTCCCGGCGCCGTGAAAGAACCTGCAATTGAACCCGCGGTAGTTAGTTTATATACAGTCGGGTAGATATAGATTTCCCAATCTTCGTTCTCGTAAATGAAGTCGTCTAAATAAACTACGTAAGTCCCGTCGTACGCTAAACCCTGTGAAATCCTGTCTTTTCGGCTCGCGGATTCGGGCTCAAGTTGGAACATCGCCGTCCCGTCGCCCGGCGCGCCGTACGCGGGTTTAAGCTTTATTTGGCACATTAAGATTAAACTCGCCGCGAAACACGCCAACGCGAGCGCGGGCCATACGTTTTTCCTAATCATGGTTACTCCTTCCCGGTTGCCGTAAATTAAAAACCGCCGCTCCCGCGAGGGCCGCGCCGGTAAGGTATACACTTATCTTTTTCATCGTACCCTCCTTGTCTATTTAATGTATAGCATAATCCCCGGGCCGTGTCAAGTGTTTTTTTTAATTTTTTTATTTTTTTTCGGTTTCAGTACAAATAATCCCCAAAAATGCACTTATTTTATTTAAATCAATAGCACGCCAATTACTAATAA
>CAZWAM010000062.1:4354-13007 GCA_964631855.1 uncultured bacterium
ATCCCCAAAAATGCACTTATTTTATTTAAATCAATAGCACGCCAATTACTAATAACGCCACGAACGGCGCGACGCCTAAGCCGACGGGGAAGTCCGGGCCTAAGGGCGAGGCGAAGAGGCCGTGGCCCTCCACGCCCAACGATATGTAGTTCCCGGCGACCATTCCCCCCACGCAGGCGACGACGACTAGTATTAGGCCGAGCGCGAAGGTCCGCGGCCTGCGGGGCGCGACGTCCAATACGTCCGGGTAGAGGAGCCCCAGCCGCCGGACGCGCTTGTCGAGCGCCTTGAGGAATAGGGGCCCTAATGGCACGGTGAAAATGACGTTATTTACGACGATGATATTCGCTAAGGCGGCGAAAGGCGCCTGGCCGACTAGGTCTATTCCCCAGCCGATGAATAGGCCGCACGCTAAGGCGGCTAGTAGTATGGCCGCCTCCATAAGTAATAAGCGCCGCCAGTTGGTAAGGTATTCTTGGTCGCCGGCGCGGACGATGCGGTAGGGGATATACGCCAACAAGAAGTTGCCGCCGAGGCCGAAAAGGCTACCCAATCCTAAAGTCGCCGAGAAGTCGGCGAGTAGGTTCCCGAAGGCCGAGCCGACGGCGCCGGCGGGGCCGAAGAGCAGGCCCGCGACGAAAGGGATAGCTCGCCCGGGTGAAGCTTCCGTTAACCCGGGTATAATAGTGAGGGGTTTGAACGGTATCAGCAGCGCCGCGTACACCGCCGCGGTCACGGCCGCCAGGACGACCATCCGCGTGTTCTCCCACATCTTCGCGACTTCGCGCACGGCCTTACCTCGTCAGCTCGTAGATGCGGAGCAATACGGGGGTATCCTTCAGGTCGTTGAGCGGTTCGATCTCGACGTAGTATTTCCCGGCTAAGGTTGTCTCGTCGAATATCACGGCCTTGCCCTCGTCGCCCAAGTCCCGGAGGGCGTAGCGCACGTCGGCGGGCAGCGGCTTGACGACGGCGTACGCGTCGTACGGATTTATGACGTTGGCCTCGAAGCAGTCGCCCCCGCACGATATAACGTACGTCGTCCCTTGCGCCGGCTTTATGTCGTACCTGCCCTTCTCGCCCGCCTTGATCGTGATTTGCGCGGACTCGAGGAGCGTAAGCTTGGGCGGCGGCCCGACGGATTTCGGCTTCTCGCCCGCGACCGCGCGCGCGACGGCGGCGGCGGTTTCTTCGCCCACTATGCCCGTCACCGGCAGACCCCAATCCCGCTGGAACGCCTTGACCGCGGCCTCGGTCGCCGGCCCGAAGATGCCGTCGGTGCGGCCGAACCCCTCGAGGTAATCGCCGTATCCGATATTATAAAGGTCGTTTTGAAGGAGCGTTACGTAGTCGGCGGCGAAGTCGCTGTCGCGGACGCCGAACTTCAGCTTATGGTCACCGTAGCGGTTGACGGCGAAGGCCGCCGTGGCCGTCCCTACCGCCAGAGCGATTAACGTAAATAAATAACGAGCCTCGTTTCTCATGGCTTCATCTCACCTTCTCCGGTTAGATATTTTATATAATAGTTGACGTCGGCGGTGGAATTCAACAGTTTATAACCCGCTTTTACGAAAGCCTTGTTCCCGGCTTCGTTGTCGACGTACGCGCTTAGGGTGCACGTTTCGAATCCCGCCTCCAAGAGCCGGCGATGAAAGTCGTCCATCATTAATTGGCCCAGGCCGCGTCTTTGACGCCGGCCGTCGACGCCGATGACGAGGAGGTGGGCGTTCGGCGCGTGCCGCGGCCCGGCGTCGGCCCCGGGCGGTTTGTCCGCGCGGTCGCGCCGCCGGGGGAGCGGAACAGGCCTGAGTAACACGTGCGAGACGAACGAAACGGCGCGCGCAAGCAGCGCGGGTCGGTTTTTTAGAATGGAAAATAGAATCGACGGCGCGGCGAGGGCACAATTTCGAACCAAGGCCCTGTTGTACGACCGATAGTCCTTTACGCCGCCGACCCACCCCACGACGTCGTCGTCTTCGAGCGCGACGATCGACGTGCAGGAAGGGTGTCCGGCGAGCTCGCGGTAAAGGCGCTTCAAATACGCCCCGCCCAACGCGGTCGAGTCGTACCCCTCGAAGACGTCGGCGTGCAATCGTGCCAACGCCGGGACGTCGGCTTTTTTCATCAGCCTAAGCCGAATCCCCATATTTCCTTTTAAACCCGGCCGGTTTCACGGCGTCATCTCTACAAACGGCTTCGGCCGAGTTTTTTGCGCGGCCGCGCGCCGCCGGAGGTACCACAGCACAAAAGAGAGCGGGACCACGGCGAAGGCGACGATCGCCAACGCGCCGAAGGCTTTGCCGAGCCCCAATGTCTCGCCGACGTACCCTACGAACCCGGTGCCGAACGAGCCGAGGCCGAAGGCCAAAAAGAAGTTGACGCCGAACGCGATGCCCTGGCGTCGGGCGGAGGTCAGCCGCGAGACGAGCGTATTCGTTACCGGTTGCGTCGAGAAGTGGGCGAAGCCGTACGCCAGCGCCGGCGCGAAGAGGAACGCGCCTTGGGAGGTGCCCAGGAAAACGAGCGCGAAGCCGGAGAAGAGGAACGAGCTCGCGAGGACGAGTTCGTACCGCCACCGCGAGGCCAACAGGCCGCCGACGTATTGCCCGCCTATGCCCGCGAGCAACGTCGCCGTCGTCGCCGCGTTACCGACGAAGAGGTTCTTTATCGTCGCGAGGCGCGTCGGCAAGAAGGTCGTCGCGCCGTGGAATATGAAGCCGTTCATTATCGCGATAACGTAGAAGAGAAGCAGGCCGGCCAAAAGCGTCTTTTGCGGTAGCGCGGGCCTTTCGGCCGTGGGGCCCGGCCGGCGTGCGGCACCGCGCCCCCCCCATCCCGCAAAGGCGGCGCCGAGCGCGACGAGCGCCGCGGCGAAGACGACGTACGACCACCGCCACCCCGCCGTAGCGGTTATGGCGCCCGCGACGACCGGGCCCAGCGATAAGCCTAAGGTCCCGAAGATGCCGTGATACGCCATGGCCTTTTCGACCGAGCCGACGCGGCGCGCTATCAAGGAAAGGCCTGCGGGGTGGTATAGCGCCGCGGCCAACCCCAGCGCCCCCAACGCGACCCCCAGGCCGTAGATGTCCTTCGCCAGCGCCGAGCCGACGCACGCCGCGGCCATGCCGAAGCAACATATCCCCAGCACGCGACGCGAGCCGATGCGGTCCGCGAAATAACCGCTCGCCGGCGCGAGCAGGCCGAACGACAGGTACGAGATGTTGCCGACGACGGAGATGGCGAACAGCCCCGCGCCCACGCTCTCGCGCATGGGCGTGAGGACCGCGGCGAAGGCGACCATCGTCATGTGAACGAGGCCGTGCGCCGCGCCCGTTCCCAATATTATCTTTTTTTCGTCGGCGGTGATGGGTTTCCCTCGTGCGCTTTAGATTGCCCGGTTGTTTGGGGCCGTGGTCGCGTCGCTTACAATAACCAGCGTCGCCAACTTGGGTCGCGGCGCCCCACCCGAATCAATCCGCGCGTTCCGCGGCAAGGTTTTTTTCGTAATGATTGACGCCGTAGCCGTGCCGTAATAATCGGTAACCGGCTTTTTTTAAAGCCTTATCTATCGCTTCGTTGTCCGCATACGTGTTTCCGGTACACGTTTTGAATCCTTCGCGCAAGAGCCGCCGGTGGAAGTCCGCCATCATCAGTTGGCTCAAACCCCGCCTTCGGTGGCGTTCGTCGACGCCCATGACGAGGAAAAGGGCGCTTGGCGAATAGTGCGGCGAGGGGCCGGGGCCGGGACCGGGCGGTTCGCCCGCGCGGCCGGCGCGTCGGCGGCGCGCCATTGACCCGCGTAGTACGTTCCAGGCGTAGGTCAAAGCGGGCCGCAGCAGCGCGGGGCGTTTTTTTAGGATTGAGATAATAATAAACGGCGCCCTTATGGCGCAGCGTCGTACGATTTCCCTGTTATAAGACTGGTGGTCCATGACGCCGCCGGCCCACCCGACAACGTCGTTGCCTTCGCACGCGACGACGGATACGCAGGATTGGTGCTCGGCCAAAGTATGATAAACGGCCTTCAAGTACGCCGCGCCCATCGCCGTCGACCGATATCCCCCGAAAACGTCGGCGTGCAACCGCACTACCGCCCGGACGTCGGCTCGCGCCATCGGCCTAATATTTATCCCCATATTGCCTATTTTCTCGAAAATGATTACGGGACGTTTCCTCGGTAAATCTCTTCGACGGAGTACTCGCCGCGCCCGCCCCCGATATCGTTTTTTTTATCGCCCGAAGTACCGTCCCAAGTACGTTTTAAATTTTACCGGTAGTCGCGGTCGTAGTCGTCTTCCGTATAGTCGGGCGGCTCGCCGTCGTACTCGAGTACCGCGACGCCGGAGGCGGTCCCGAAGGCGACGCGCTGCCGTACGTCCTTCGGCGGGAGGAGCGTGATGGATTTACAATATTCGTCGCCCAGGCCGTAGCGCGCGTAGTAGCGCCGAACGTCGCCGGTTTCTAAGTTGAAGGCGTTGATACCGACCCCGCGGATTGACAACCACAACCACGGCGGCCTCGCCGCCGCCGCCCAGACGTCGGTATGGCTCAGGCCGTCGCCCCAGCTAACGTTGCGCTCGGATTGGAGGTCTTGGTTCAGGATATCTACGCCTTTATCGTACGTCCCGACGTAGACATGCGCGTCGTCGGCCGCGAGCGCAAAAAGGTCGTCGGCGGAGATCCCCGCGCCCGCTCTTAACGTACGAATTACCCGATCGGGGGGGTCGACGTACGCTAAGCCGCCACCGAGGGTCGCGACGATAAGCCCGCCTCGCCAAGGGAGTAGCGCCCTTACCGGGTACGGAAGGAAATCCTCGCCTTCGTCGTAACTCCGCTCCACTAAGGCCATTTTGTAAATGGGAAGGAAGCTCGTGGTCGTGCCGAGAAAGTACCGGTCCTTGATTTTCGCGGCACACGTCCCTTCGCGAGGACCGGGGCGAACCCGCAGGTCGAAAATCTTCGATTCGCGCTCGCCTTCCGGAAGCGAGGCTAGGCCGGCGCGAGTCGTTATGAGCAACCCGCCGTCGTAGAAGTAAACGTCGCGTACGTCGTTCCAACCGCCGGGCAGGTTAAATTTTTCTACGGCGAAGTCGCCTCCGTCGATCGCGGCTAAGCCGTTCGGCGTGCCCGCCCATATTTTGTCGTCGCCGTACGATACGGCGTAAACGCCCCCCGGCGGAAGGCCCTTAGCGACGGGCAAGGGCCTAATCTCTCCCGTAGTGGGCTCGAGCGTGCAGCCGCCGTCCTCGGTGCCTACGACTACCGCTTCGCCCCAGCTCGCGAGTGCTGTGCACCGAATAGACGGTAATCCGTCCGCGACGCCTACGCGCCAGACGGTCGATTCCCTTTTCGCTGCGTCTTTCGACTTTTTCCAAACCGCCCCCGCGCCCGCGGCGAATTTGAAGGGCCGGTCGTCGGCGCGCCTAACGAACAACCCTTCCGCGGTAGCGTAATACTCCAGGCCGGCGAAGGCGAACGCGTCCCGCGTATCCGCCCGGCCGAGCGGCCCGGGCGCCCGCGTCGTCCTCTCGCCGTCGTATTCGAAGGTGCCCTCGTCGGTCGCGACGACCAGTTTCCCCGGGCGGGACAGAACCCGCCGCACCGCGGCCATGGTAGGCAATTCTACGGGAACCTCGCGCCAACCTTCGGCGCCTCGAGCCGAGGCGAACAGCCGACCCCGGCCCCCCCAGTAAACGAACCCCTCCGCGAGCGTTACCGAATACAGGTCGTCCAGCACGACGCCGTCCGGCGTGACGAAGACCTTCCAGCCGTCCTCCACCTGGGGGCTGAGGCGCGCGGGCGGCCCCATTTCCGCGGGAATCGCCTCGAAGACCTTCGCCGTCGTACTCTTGTCGTAGCGCCGGGCCCCCTCGAGGGTCGCGACGTAGACGTATCCGGCGTCGACGGCTACGTCGGTGCAGTCGTTACGGGCGAAGCCCCACATCCTTACGGTTTGTTGGAACGCGCCGCCGGCGCGGGGAAGGGTGGCAAGGCCGTTGCGGGAGGCGAAATAGAGGTTGTCCTCATCCGCGCCTATGGCCGTAACGTAGTTGTGGCTTAGGCCCTCGGCCGCGGTGAAGTAGGCGGCCTGGCCGGTCCGGGGGTCGTAGCGCGCTACGCCGCCGCCGAGGTAACTCAGCCAGATGACGTCGCCGTCTACTAAGATGTCGGATACGTGAGTTCGGCTTACGACGTTGCGCCAGTTCGCCGCGCCTACCGGCGAGGCGGCGAGCGCGGCGCACAGTAAAGCATATAGGGGGTAGCCCCTCATAACCCGGCCGCGGGCCGCGCGTCGCGCAGGGGCGGAGCATGTTTGCAGACGTACGCGAGCGGCTCGACGCTCCTGAGCGACGATACGCCGGGCCACGGGTCGTTGGCGTATTCGACGAACCACGCCGGCTTCCCCTGCGTCTCGACGGCGACGTTTATCTCGAAGTGGAGGTGGGGCGGCGTTTCGCGGGCGCTGCCCGTAGCGCCTACGGCGGCTATGACGTCGCCCGCGCGGACTTGCTTCCCTTTCGCGCAGTGAACCGCGGACAAGTGAAGGTAGTACGTGTAAACGCCCCGGCCGTGGTAGACGGCGACCTTGCCGCCGGGACCTCTCTTGGGCGTGAAAGTGGCGACCGTTACGACGCCGTCCGCAGCGGCCAGAACCGGCGTGCCTTCGGCCGCGAAGATGTCGGTCCCCATGTGGTTCCGGCGCCACCGGTTGCGGAAATCGGTTAGGCCCGTCTTCTCGGTATATTCAATAGAATGAAACCGCGCACCGGCAACGGGGAAGACGAAGGATATGCCGCGGAACGCGTCGCGCGTGGGCAGCATCCGGCCTGGGGGCGTATCGGGGAGGACCAGTTTGCCGTCCGCCGGGTCGACGTATCCCGTGAGCCAATCGTCGCGCGGCGCCGCGCCCTCGAGCGCTTCACCCCTCGCGCCGCCGAGCGTAACCAGCAGCGCTAGCGCGGCCGTCGCGCCGTAACGCATCAGCTGAGCCCGCCCTGATTTAACGCGTGAGATCCGTCGCTATTTTCCACTCGGCGCCCTGGTTGACCAGCGTGTGAGTATGTTTCACGCCGCCGAGCTCGTACGTTACCTCGGCCGTAAGGAGTTTGCTCTCCAGGTTGGTGATTTCCTCTTTGGCGTAAGGCTCGCGGCTGGCCTCGAGACTTTTAAGGAAAAGATTACGGATCTCGTGCTCGGAAAGGCCCTCTACGCCCACGGCGGTCCTCGACAGCGCCGTATCGGCGTAACAATCCAACGCCGCCTCGAAGTCGCCCTTCTTCATGGCCTCGGCGAAAACCCGTACCGTGTCCTCGGGCGTAACGTAGGGGTTTTCCGCGGGTTCCTTCGTACACCCCGCGAATATAAAAACGAGCGCGAGGCCCGCGGCCAAAAAGCATTTGCGCATATCGTCAACCTCCCGAAGCTTACTTGTTGCTTAGTTTTCTTTTATCACGTGCGATCGCCGCGTACGCGTCGTGCTGGTGTATCGATTCGTAGTTGGTGCATTCCACCCGGTACGAGCGAACGCGCTTGTCGCCCTCGAGCCTTTCCGCGACGTTGCGAACGACGTCCTCGACGAAGCGAGGCCGCTCGTACGCCAGCTCGGTTACGGCCTTCTCGTCCTCGCGCTTCAGCAGCGCGAACAGCGGCGCCGACGCCTCCTCCTCCGCCCAATTTACGACTTCCTCGATCCAAACAATATTCCGCGACTCGAGCTCGACGTAGACGTCGCCGCGTTGGTTGTGGGCGCCGGCGTCCGCTATATCCTTGGAGCAGGGGCACAGGTTGGCCACCGGGATGATAACGCCGAGCGAGAATTTATATTTATCCACCAAATCGCCGATGAAGCGCGCGCGCACCTCCAAGAACGACTTCTCGCCGGAGGCCGGCGCGGCCTTGTCTATGAAGTAGGGGAAGCTTATCGTGATGTGGGCCCGGGCGGCGTCGAAGCGGCCTACCATCTCGCGAAGGATGTAGGTCATGGTGCGGTAGTTGACGTTATCGCGGTAGCCATAGAGGATTTCGACGAAGCGGCTCATATGCGTGCCCCGGAATTGGGCCGGGAGGTCGACGAACATGTCGACGGTGGCGATGGTGTCCTGGTGGCCGCGGTCGCGGTCCAGTACGCGGACCGGCAGCCGCACGCCCTTGACGCCGACGCGGTCTATGGGTATCTCCGCCGCGGGCCGCTCGTTCGCGACGTCAACCAAGTTTTTACGGTCTGTAGTCATATTCCGGATACCGGAAAACCGGCGCGCCCTTTCTTGTAAATTAACTTCGCGTTCTTCATAGCGGTTCGAACCATACCGGGCCTACAAACCATCTCTTCGAACTCCGCCGGCGTATAAACTAATAAGTCGAAGGCTATCCGCGGCGCGAGCTCGAGCAGGAAGTCGTTTAAGCGGTTGACGAATTTCTCGGCCGTCTCTTGAACCACTACTAAGTCAACGTCGCTCGTTCGCCGGACGACGCCCGTCGCCAGCGAGCCGACGACGTACGCGCGCTCGACGTCGTACTTCGGCAACAGCGCGAGCGCCCGTTTGAGCTCCGCCTCCAGCTTGGCCTTGCGTTCCTCATCTATGCCGAATTTAACCGGCATATTTCGTTTGCCGCCCTCGTGCCGTGGTCGACCGCGTAGCTTTCCGGTTTGGGG
>CAZWAM010000063.1:0-3281 GCA_964631855.1 uncultured bacterium
CGAAATAGTAAATCGCCGCCGCGACCGCGGGGACGAGGAATACCGCCCCTCCCAGGACTATGAGTACGACCGTCACCGCCGCGGGGAACCCCGGCTCCTCGGCCCAAGGCCCCAAACCACCCCAAAGGCCGAGACAGATACACGAAAGGCAAACCACAAAAGCGCCTATCGTAATGCCGAGCAAGGTCTTGAGGACCGCGGGCGAACCGCGGAACGCCTTCCCGGCCTCGCGGATAGAGGCCATACGTTCAATTTGCTTGTGAGCTTCGACCGCGATTTGCGAGGTCGGCTCCTGCTCGATCGCCCGCTCGAGGAAATTCTGCGCCCGGCCCAAGTCGCCGTCGTTTACAAAATTTAAACCCAACCGATAGAGGAGCTCCTGGCTCGAGGGCTCCAACTTGAACGCGGCCCGATACATCTTCGCGGCGTTCGCCCAGTTACACCGGTAAAAATAATAATCCCCCGACAACAGCCACCCGTACGCGAGCATAACCGCTACGCGGTACTTCGGCTCGCCGTCTTCTATGAGCGCCGCGGCGGGGTATCGCCGCGAGATCTTCCTCAGGCGCTCGAGCGCCGCGGAGAGGTCATCGTATATCGGCAGCGCCGCTTCCTCCAACCACTCCCGGTACTCGCTCCTGGTGCCGACGTCGAGAGGAGGCTTCTCGCGTTCGCCCGCCGGCGGTACGGCGAACAATTTCCCGTACGCGAAAGTCGTCTTTATCGGCACCGGGTCGCGGTAAAGCCGCCGCGCGAGCTCGAAGATAACGTCCGCTTTGGCGTGGAGCTTAGCCTCGGCGTCGCCTAAAAACGAACGCGCTACTTTGAGCTCGGTCTGGATCGAAAATTCTCCCGACACCGCGGCCTCAACTCCCGGAATCGCCCGTCGCTCTCACCGTAGCGCCATAGTAGCCGCGCCGCGCGCGTAAGTCAAGCTCACTTTCATCCGAGGTCGTTGACCTCCGCGGTTCGCTTTGATAGTATGGGCGAGACGCGCGAACGGACCGAAAATCCGCTCGAAAAATTGAAACGAATAAGGACATTCCTCAACTGCCGTTACACGCCCTGGGGCGCGCTCGTGCTGGCCGCCGTCGCGGGAGCGACGTTCCGTTACGCCCTAATGGACCGTCTATCGCCCCGCGAATTTTCCTACTTCGTCGAATCCTGTATGCGCTTCCGCTACGCCGAGATGAGAATGTTGGGACAAGAGCCGCCGAAACTCGACCGGCTTGCCCTTTGGCCCGAGGGCTTCCCGGCGGACCGGATGATCCTCACGGTACCCGACCGTACCGCGGCCCTATTTTATAAACTGCACCGGGGGGACACCTTCTTCGCTACGCGCGCGCTGATAAACGTCCTCTCCGCGGTGAGCGTCGGAGCCTTCGTGGCGTTGGCGTACGCCGTCTACCGAAGGCCGTGGCCTGCCGCGGCCGCGACGCTCATCTACGCGGGTACGTTCGGCGCCTATTCCCGAGGTTGGAGCAACTTCCTGCGCGAAGATTTCGCCATGCCCGGCCTCCTCATCGCGACGGCCGCGACGGTATATTTATTGACTTCCAACGGCGGCAGAAGGCGGTGGCTGGTTGCCGGGGCCGGCGCGGCCGCGACGCTGTGGGCCGGCTCCTGCTGGCATATGAGCCAATTTTACGTTGCCGTCCTGGCGCTGTTCGTCGTCGCGTACGGCATCGCGGGGCGGCCGGCCCGGGCGGCCTTCGCGGGCGCGGCGTTGGCAGTCGGCCTCGCCGTGGCCGCGATACTCAACAAACCCCTATGGGTTAAAGGAGCGTTCTGGAACGTCGGCGCGGCGTTGGCGACGGCCCCGGTCGCGGCGTGGGCGCTCGCGAAAGCGACGAAAACGACCGATAAGGCGAGGTGGCTCGTGGCCGGCGCCGCGGTCGTCTTCGTCGCCTCCTCTTTGGCCTTCGGGCGCTCCGCGGCCTACGGCCACGTTTACGAGCTGATTTGGGCGAAGGTCGTCCATCTCGGGAAACATCCCGGCCCGGCGGCCCTCTCGCCGGAGGCACGGCTCTTCTGGGTTGGCCCGTACGAATCGCCCGACAGAATGAGGGCCTTTCTCGAATATGGCCCCATGGCCGTTCTCACGGCCGCGGGCTTAATACTCTGGTGGTACCACGTCGCGCGAAGGCGCCTGCGCGAGGGCGAATTCGTCGCCGCCGCGGCGCCGGTTTTCATTATTCTTTACCTACTAATATCGAGATTGACTATTTTCCTCGCGCCGTGGGTCGCGCTCCTCAGCATATACCCCGCGGCCGGCATCCGCCGCTTAAAAGCGCGGACCTGCTACGGCCTCGTCCTCATACCGTTGTGGGGCTTTCATATTTATACGAGTACTAACCAAGAACCGCCGGAGTGGCTGCGCAGCACCTTGGTTTCGGTCACGGCGTACGAACCGGAAATCCCCTGGTACTACGGTTCGGAACGGGTCGAGCTGCTCTTGTGGATGGCGCGCCACGCGGCGCCGGGGCCGGTGCTGGCCGATTTCTCCTTGAGCCCTCCTTACTTATATCTGGCCGGTTGGCCCGTTGCGCTGAACCCGATGTTCGAAGTACCCGAAGTCCGGCGCAAAGCCCTCGCCTACGCCGAAGCCGCGGTCGCGGACGAGGAGACGTTCTACCGCTTGTGCCGCCGGTGGGGGATAAAATACGTGGTGCACTTCGCCCCCCAGGTCCTCTCGCGCGGTACGGGTTCGTTCTACAACGCGACGGCTCGAGAACCGGGGCCCAATTCGGCCGCGGCCCTCATGCAGTTCCACCCGGAGAAACTACGCCGGTTCCGCCTCGTCTTCGAGACGTACAACGTCCGCGTCTTCGAGGTCGGGCGGCCCTACGACGGCTTCCGCTCCCGCGCCTACCATCCCCTTTACGACCCGAGCCGCTTCGCCGCCATTCCGAAAGAAGAAGCGCTGAAGGCGTTCTACCGCGACTTCCGCCGCGCGGACTATTATTACAGTTTGGCCCGGGAGAACCAGGCGGCCGGCAACTACGTGGCCGCGGCCGCGGCGTTCGCCAACACGCTGAGACTACACCCGGACTATGAGGACGCCAACCTCAGGTTGGGGCAGTGCCAAGCGGCGTTGGGACAATACGACGAGGCGAAAAGGGCGTTCGAGCGCGCGGCCGTCGCGACCCCCGGCGACCCCCGCGCCCGGGAATACCTCAAGGCTTTAAGGGGCCAACGTACGCCGACAAGGTAAAACGCCGCCGATAAAAAACCGGCCGCGGCCCAACCGAGTATTTATAAGCACGTAAGCGTCAAGGCGG
>CAZWAM010000063.1:3381-12830 GCA_964631855.1 uncultured bacterium
AATCGCAACCTCTGTGCGGCATATTATATTTGCATCGCGAAAATTAAAATGATATAATGGGCGACTTTAGGCCGGAGCCATAATATTCGATAATAATTAAGGAGGCACCTAAGCCATGGCCGGAAAGATCACGTTGAGCGTCATCAAGGCCGACGTCGGCGGCCTCGTGGGCCACTCCGCGAGCCACCCGGACGTCATCGCCAAAGGCTGCGAGGAACTAGAAAAGGCCCGGAAGGGCGGCCTCCTCGTCGACTTCGACGTCTTCACGTGCGGCGACGACCTCGAGCTCGTAATGACCCATACCCAGGGGACCGACGCCGAGAAGATCCACAAGTTGGCCTGGGATACCTTCGTGGCCGGCACCGAGGTCGCGAAGGGGCTCCACCTCTACGGCGCGGGCCAGGACCTGTTGGCGGACGCGTTCTCCGGGAACGTCAAAGGTATGGGCCCGGGCGTCGCGGAGATGGAGTTCGAGGAGCGCAAGAGCGAGCCTATCCTCGTATTCGCCGGCGACAAGTGCGCGCCCGGCGCCTGGAACCTCCCGCTCTATAAGATGTTCGCGGACCCGTTCAACACCGCGGGCCTCGTCATCGACCCCAACATGCACGACGGCTTCCGCTTCGACGTCTACGACATCCACCGCAGCAAGCACATCGTCTTCTCCTGCCCGGAGGAGCTCTACGACATGCTCGTCTTCGTCGGCTCGCCGGACCACTTCCTCATCCGCGCGGTCTACCGCAAGGACAACGGCGACATCGCCGCGTCGTCGTCGACGCAGAAGCTCGCGCTCATCGCGGGCCGCTACGTCGGCAAGGACGACCCGGTTTGCGTCGTGCGCTGCCAGTCGGGCCTGCCCGCGGTGGGCGAGGCGCTCGAGCCCTTCGCGTTCCCGCACACGACCTCGGGCTGGATGCGTGGCTCGCACATGGGGCCGCTGATGCCGGTCTCGGCTAAGGAGGCGCACCCGACGCGCTTCGACGGGCCGCCGCGCGTCGTCTGCATGGGCTACCAGCTCGCCGACGGCAAGCTTATCGGCCCGCGCGATATGTTCGACGACCCCTCGTACGACGAGGCGCGCCGCACCGCCAACCTCGTCGGCGGCTACCTCCGCAAGCACGGCCCCTTCGAGCCGCACCGCCTGCCCTTCGCCGAGATGGAGTACACGACGATGCCCGCGGTCCAGGAGAAGCTCGAGGGCCGATGGGAAGATATCTAAGTGTCCAAAGAACGCTAAGCGGAAAACCCCTCGCATCGAGCGGGGGGTTTTTAATTTCTTTAGACAATTATTATAGAAAAACACTTGACTTAAGCGGCTGTATATGGTATATTTATATTATACATGATTGCCTGAGTGCGTCTCGGGCTAAAGTCGGTTGCGGGGAGCTGCGTGCTTCCCGCGTTCTCGTTTAAGGAGGGATTTATGAAAAAGGTCTGTGTATTCGTAGACGGTGAAAACTTCCGCCATTCCATCGTTGACTTATTTGAAGGTGAATTCGCCGAAACAGACTATTTACCTAAAAACGCGAATTGGACCCGGTTTTTCGATTGGTTAGTATTAAATGCCGTAGACCCTGAACGGGGCGATGTCGAACGATTAAGGACTTATTGGTACGTTTGGCAAATCGTTGATTACTTCCCTTACCGTTACGATAAAGTAGAAACTAACCCTGAAAAGGTTAAAACCATTTTATCCAAGTACGAAGAATACAGAAGAGAATTAGAACCGTCGACCGGAGACGAGCTACTCGCGAAGATGCGCGGTTTTGTTGAACAATTAAAAGAAAGAGAAACGGCTTTTCATAGGCGGTCAACCGGGTGGATAAATATTCAAGATGGGATAGCGGCTAACGCCCGCGCGGTAGAGTTTCGGCGCGCGGGCGCGATCTCGTATAATTTATTCCAAAGAAAATTGGGGCGGGAAAAAGCCGTCGATGTAAAATTAGCTACAGACCTCATCGTGTTAAGGGATATCTACGAGGTTGCTGTCATACTTTCAGGCGATCAGGATTATGTCCCTGCCGTTCAATACGTTAAAGATACCGGAAAAAGAGTAGTTAACGTATCCTTCAAGACTAGAGGCGGGGATTTACTGCCCGGCGGGGCGAGGCGGCTAAACCAAGTAACCGATTGGCAATACAGCGTTCCTTACGAGGAATTAAAAAGGCTTTTAGGTATTTAATAGCGATATTTAACTAGGCGCCTCCCCTAAGCTAAGCCGAGATGGAGTACACGACGATGCCCGCGGTCCAGGAGAAGCTCGAAGGCCGATGGGAGGACATCTAAGTGTCCTAAGAACGCGACGCGGAAAACCCCTCGCCTCGAGCGGGGGGTTTTTATCTTAACTCGTAAGTAGCGGCGGGTTTCATACCCGCCGCGGCGCCCTCGCGTTTCCCGACCCGGCGTTAAGCGTTAAGGGGCGGCCCGGAGGCCGCCCCGCTACGTCGCCCCACCTCCCGCCGTTGTCCTCATTCATATAGCGCCTTCACCCGCCCTAGGCTCATCGGCGCTACGGCGGAACCGCTATAATCCGGGTCATAGCGGACGCGGACCATAACGTTATTATTTTGAGGCCAGGCGTACCAGGTGGGGGTCCCGTAACCCATCCAAGAATGATTTCGCTTCGGGCCCGTGTCGACGAAGATGTCGTCGCAATTCGGCGGGTTGTAATATTGTTCCACGGCCGCGATAAAGGCCGTGTACTGCGAGGGGAGAACCCAATTCACGTCAAACCAATGCCACGCCGCTCCGCCCGTGGGTTTTACGAACACGGGCACGCCGCTCTCTGGCCAGATCTTGTTGCCGCGGGGCCAAGCCCAGATCGCGAGGCGGAAGCCGTCCCACACGCGGTTTGGTCCCGGGCCCATCACGACCCCGAACTGGCGGACGTAGCGGTGGGAGGTCTTGACGGTCGATACGTCGAAATCGTTACCGACCCATATGTCGGGACCGGTAACGTAATGAACGCCGTGGCTGATCGTCCCGTTGTCCCATTTAAGCTCGTATTCCACGGCGACGGCGGCGGCCGCGGCGAACAGCGTGGCCGCGACGGCGATCGTGCAAATTCCTTCTCTCATCCTTCTTGCCTCCGCTGGTTAGGGTATTCGGGGTTTAAAACCCAAAAGCCGCTTGGCGGTACCGGCAAGGCGAGGGCCCTTCCCGATCGCGGGAACTCCTTTCCGGGGAAGGAGGCTTAACCGGCCCCCGCGGTTTTACGCTCTCGTTTTCCTCGGGCCCGGGCCAGCGGCTCGGCCTCGGCCCAATATTTTTCAAAGAAGACCGTTAACCCGGTCGCCAAAGCACGGTGGGTTATCGCGAGACAGGTTATGGTCGGCTTCGTCGTCGCCGGGTCCTCGAGCGTAATCGCCACTTCGCGGCCGTCGAAGATGTACATCCGCATCGGCAGCTCTTTCACCAATCTAATCTGTTCGCCGCGCTCCGCGAGCCGGTTTAAATCCTTCCGCCTTTGCTCCCCGGCCGGAATCGCGCTTTCCGGCGACTCGTAGAGGGCTTTGATCTCTACCCCCCGTTTCAGCGCCCGGAGGGTGAGCGCGTACCTTTCCTCAAAGGACCCCCGGGCCGGCGTCGTCGCGAAGCCGAGCGGCTTCACGAAAGCCAAAACTTGACGCCGAGCGGCCTCGAGCCGGTCGGCCATGCGGGCGAAGATCCGGGCCTGGTTCTTGTTGATCTCGATATATTCCTCCAACGCCGGTTCCCCGGCCGCTTGCGCGAAAATTTTTTTTAAAACTTCTTTTCCGATAGCCACGGCCCGGTCCGTACGGTGGCGCCGCTCGCGCTCCTGGGCCTCGAGCCTCGCGATCGCCTGGTCCGGGTCGACGGGGCGGTACGTGATCCGGCCGGCCGACGACCGGGCCGCAAACCCCGATTCCGCCAGACGGCGCAGGACGCGGTAGACGTGGGGGGCCGGGATCCCGGCTTCGCGGGCAACGATGGCGGGGGCCGCCGCGGGGTGCTTCAACAACGCCGCGTACGTCCGGGCCTCGTACGCCGTAAGGCCTAACGTCAGGAGGAAATCGTGGGGGGTCTCGTTAGTCATATTATTTACCTACATCCTGTAGGTAAAATCTACTATACCCGGCCTGCCGTGTCAAGGAAAAAATTCACCGCTCGCCCCGGCCGGGCCTTAGCGCCGCACCGCCTCCCCTAAGCTAAGCCGAGATGGAGTACACGACGATGCCCGCAGTCCAGAAGAAGCTCGAAGGCCGCTGGGAAGACATCTAAGGGGCCGGAAAACGAAACCGGTAAAAACCCCTCGCCTCGAGTGGCGGGGGTTTTTTTATTAAATAGCTCTTGACAGCCGGGGCGGGAAGGTATAACGTTAGCGTCGAGGGTAAAAAGTCTTTATGGGGAGACGAAATAAGGCCAGCGAGAATTTTGCGCGCCGCGCTCCTATTGATGGGAACCGTGGGCGCCTTTTTATTTATCGGGAGCTTCGTGGATATACTTGGGCGAAGACGTTCACATATACAAATTCCAAAAGCCGCCGCGATTCGGCGAGAGCTAAGGCGGCTGCGACGAAGGGGGATAAGATATGCTTAAACCATTTAAAATTACCATTCATTTATTGTTGATAGCCGGCGCAGCTTACGCCGCGTTCGGCGACGTCGTTTCGTCGTTCCGTTGCCCCCCCGTAGGGAGATACGGGTTAGCCTGGGACGGTGCGTACTTGTGGTTCGCTGGACAACCGGGGTCCGTTTTCTTGCGCACAAATACTAACGGGTCTATCGTCGGTTCTTTTAAATTAGGAATAACGTACACCTACATAAGGGGCTTGACTTTCGACGGCGAATACTTGTGGTATTCGTGGCGGGACATAACGTGGGGTTACGATTACAACCGAATAACCACGACCGGTTCTTACGTCAATTGTTTTGGCGGGTTGCCGTTCGGTCCCGGCGTAACGTGGGAGAACCCGTACTTATGGTGCGGGCCGGCGAAGTTTACTACAGGCGGGTCGTTCGTGGCCAGCTTCAACCCGCCTTTCACTCTCGCTACGGACCTCGGCTGGTACGGCCATAAACTGTGGGGCGGCGGCCCCGGCAACCGTATGTACAACGTTACCACCAACGGCTCCGTCGTCGCGAGCTTCCCCGTCCCCGCCGGCGGCGAGGCCGCCGGGACTACATTCGACGGCCAATACCTCTGGCTTATCAACGCCACTAACAAATGGGTCTACCAGGTCGATATTGACGTCGTAGGCATGAACGCCGGCTCGTTCGGGAAGATTAAGGGGCTGTACCGGTAGAATTTCAACGCCGAACGGCGCCGCCCCTCCGGGCGGCTTTTTTAATTATGATAATCTCGCTCGCCCTAGCATCCTTTTTAGATTGACGTAACCCGAACTAATTTTTACGATTAGAAATAATGGCCGCGGAAACTAAAACTCCTTCCTCGAACGCGGCGACGTTCTGGCGCAACGTAGGCTTAGCCGCGGCCTTCGTCGTCCCCCTCCTCGTCTACCTCTACACCCTCGCGCCGTCGCTCAACTTCGAGGACTCGGTGGAGTTCGCGCTGGGCTGCGCGGTCCTGGGCGTGGACCACCCCTCCGGCTACCCGCTCGAAACCCTCGCGGGCCACCTCTTCACGTACTTGCCGTTCGGCGAGGTCGCGTGGCGCATCAACCTCGCCTCGGCCACCTTCGGCGCGCTCGCCTCGGCGTTCATCTTCCTGCTGACGTGGGAGCTCCTCGCGCCGGTCGTAAAAAATGGCCGCCTCTTAGCCGCGGCCTCGTGGGCCGCCGGGGGCCTCTTCGCCTTCTCACACACCTTCTGGCCGCAGGCCGTGATAACGGAGGTATACGCGCTGAACGCCGCGCTGCTCGCGGCGACGCTTTGGTGCGGCGCGCGCGGCAACGCCTCGGGCGACGCGCGGTGGTTCTACGCCACGGCCTTCGCCGCCTCGCTGGCCGCGGCCAACCATCCCCTCTCGCTCGCGGCGACCGGGCCGCTGCTCGCGTACCTCTGGTGGAAGACGAGGCGCGCGGCCGGCGGCTATACGCTGGCCATAGCGGCCGGGGCGTTCCTGCTCCTCGGCATTTCCATATATCTATACCTGGCGCTCCGGGCCTCGCGCGAGCCGCCGCTCAACTGGGGCATCCCCGCGGACCTGCCGCGCTTCCTCGACCACGTCCGCCGCCGCGAGTTCGGGACCATATATTGGCCCAGGTATCGCTATCTCGGGCAACACACGTTGGAATTGGGGAGGTTGCTCCTTCTGCAATACGGCGCGGGCGCGGGCGTACTCGCGGCCGTCGGCCTGGTATGGCTGTTCAAGTCGCGGACGCCCTTCGCCGGGATGCTCGCGGTATTGGCCGCTATAGTCGGGCCGGCCACGATGCTGCCGCTGGTAGGCCTTTTGACGCCCATTCAGGTCTTCGAGATAGAAGTTTGGTATTTGTCATTCTTCCTGATATGCGCGCCTTTCGCCGCGGCCGGCGCGGCTTGGTTAATAAACAAAATCAAGGGGAAACGTCTCGCCGGGGCGGCTGCCGTCGCGTTAACGCTACTCCCGGCCTACCCGGCCATATATAACTTCAGCCTTGCGAACTTCCGCGACTTCCACTTCGCCGCGGAAAACGGCCGTAACCGCCTCCGGACGCTACCGCACCGCGCCATAGCGCTGTTTCCGTTTTACGGGCGCCAGGGCCTTTTCGCGCAATCGTTCTTCCGCTTCATAGATGGGCGGCGGCCCGACCTCATCGTCATAGACCCGCGCAACGTCGTCCGAAGCGAATTGGCGGCGACGGAACGCGCGCCGCGCTTTATCGTGGACCCGGACGCGGCCGAGATGTGGTGGTTCGACTTCCGCCGCGGCCTCTTGTCGACGACCGCCGACCGTCCGGCCTTTTACAATATCCGAGAGGGCGGCGCCGCCGGCTGGGGCGCGGAACTCGAGCCCTTCGGCATCCTCTACCGCGCCCGGCGCCTGGGCGTCGACGAAAAAACGTTACGGCCGCCGTGGGACCGCTACGAATACCGTGCGTTCCGCAAGATCGGCGAACGCGTCGCCGCCGGAAGGCCGCTTTACAATCCCACGACGCCCTGGACGTGGGCCAAATACTTCGTAATGGCCGCGGAATACTGTATGCGGCGCGGCCGAAAAGACGACGCGGTCCGGAACCTGGCCGCCGCCGGCCGCGCGGCCGAAGACGACGCACAACTGGGTCTGCTGATAGCGTCTTTCTACAACGACGCCGGGCACCCGGAAAAAGCGATACCGCTCTTCTTGGAATTCTTGCCCCGGACCGAGCGCCGCCGGCACGACGCGCGAATGTTCCGGCGCCAATACGCCTCCACCTTAAACGAATTGGCGCTCGCCTACTTAAAGCTCGGCGACGCGGAGACGGCCCGCCGGTATTACGAAGAATCGGTGGCCGTGAATCCGGAACAAACCGGCCTCGCGGCATACCTGGCCGCGGGGCAACTACCCGCCGCGGCGTTGCGTTTTCCAACCGGAAAAGATGAGAACAGATGAGCAACCGTGGGTGCCGCGGTAAACGCGAATAAAAATTCCCAAAACACGTCGCGAGATTGACTTCGATACGTTAAGAAGGTAAAATTAAAAAACTAACAAACGCCGTTAAAGGGGGCGGACCGTATTGGGCCGTAAAACGGCGCATCTTTTATTAACGTTAACAATATACGCCGCGGCCGCGTTCGGGGACGACCCGGGCGAGGGCCGGCCGCAGGTCCTAAAACTCGAGGCCGACGGCGGCAAGACGTACCGCCTCTGCGGCTGGGGGGACTCCCGCTACGGCGGCTACAGAACGTATTACTTCGACCAGGCCTCGGGCAACTTCAGGGTCTGGTACGTTTTGGACGGCCCCAACGCCCTCGAGGACAAACGCGACGGGAATAAAAACGGCTTCCCGGACGTCGTCGAGCGGATCGGCGTCGACTTCGAATTAGCCGCTCGGAAGGCCAAAGCCGACAAGTGGTATTACCATCCCGACCCCACCGAGGCGAGATACTTGCCTATCCGCGACTACTACGCGGAACTCAATTGGCCCGGCGAGGACGAAGATTACGGCGACAGCGACCGGTGGGACGTCTATTGCGGCCAGCTTGAAGAGGGGATAATCGGCATAATGTACACCTTCGGGCCGTTCCCGGGCTCGAGCCGGCGTTGTTACTCCGCTTACCTCAACGTGAGGAACGTCTACGACGAGGTTATGTCGCGCCGGGTGGCGGGCAGCCTCTGGGGGACGGCGGTTCCCTATATGTTCGACGCCGCGGAAACCAGCGGGACGCCCGTATTCAAGTGGTTAACGGAAGCTACCAAATGGTGGTTAATGGAACGGGCCTACCCGCCCGGCGTACCCGGAAAAACGTACTTCGAGGAACTATTTGAAAATTCCTGCAAATCCCTCACGCGTCACGGCACGACCTTCGTATATTTTCTGGAGGACTGGGGCCACCGCTACTGGGTGCCGCCGGCGTGGGTGCCAAGGTCCGGCGAAGACGACCCCATAATCCGCGACGTTTGGCGCGCCACGACGAAAGGCGACGCGTGGTATACGCGCGTGCCCGACCTCGAGCGGACGTCCGAAGAGGCCATAACCTTCGTACTCGAGCGCCACGACCGAACGAACGCGTACGTGGAGGGGCGGGCGTTCAAAGACGCGTTCGAGCTAATGACCGTCTGGAACTGGTTCACGGGCGCGCGCGACGACGGCCGCCATTATGAGTACGGCGCAAAATATCCCACGCTGTTGCCCCACAAAACCTGGACCGAATACCCCGTTAATTATGAACCGAAAGCGCCCAGGTTAATGAATTACCTCGGCGCCGGTTATTATTACTTCACTTCCTTGCCGTCCTGGCCGGCGGCGGTGATTACGTTCGAGGCCGACGCGCGAAATAAAGCCGAGTCCAAGGACTGGGGCGGCCACGTCCTCGTTACCGAGGACGGCGCCAAATGGACCGACCTCGACGGTAAAGCCGGGTCGGCTTCTCCCATGTTCACGCCGAACGACAAGGGCATTATCCAAATACGAGACCCGTCCCGATTCGAATCGGTCGTCGCGGTCGTCGACTGCGCGGGGTACAACGGTACCGATTTGAAATTCAAATATAGCTTCATCCCGACGGACGATTGCCGCGCCCCCGCGGTAACGGTGGCGGTGGCGCGGCCGCAAGCGTACCCCGCGGCGCTCGAAATACTCCTCGGCGGCGACGAGAAACTATTCGGGGCCGAAGCCGACGTCCTCTTCGTAAAAAGTGGCGAGCGTAGCGGCTCGAGAAAAAGGGTCGACTTCGCCGACGCCGGACCCCGCTATTGCTTCATCGGCACCCATAACGTATTCGACGACGCCGCGGGCGAGGGCGTCGTAACTTGGCGCAGCGCGGATTTGGCGGGCAACGTCGTCTCGGGGCGTAAGGAGTTCTTCGCCGGCTTCCTGGCGTCGGGGGGCGGGACGGTGGGCGGCGAAC
>CAZWAM010000064.1:0-4450 GCA_964631855.1 uncultured bacterium
ACGTCGAGCGCGTTCTCGCCGTAGCGCATCACGACGATGCCGCCCACGACTTCGCCCTCGCCGTTGAGCTCCGCGAGGCCGCGCCGCATATCGGGGCCGTACGTTACGACGCCCAGGTTCTTTATCAGGATGGGGACGCCGCGCTCGTCGGCGGCGACGGCTACGTTCTCGATATCCCGTAGTGAGGTGATGTAACCCCGGCCGCGGACCATGTATTCCTTGCCGCTGAGCTCCACGACGCGGCCGCCGACATCCTCGTTGGAGCTGCGGATGGCGGCGACGACCTTACCCAGCGGGACGCCGTACGAGGCGAGCTTGTTGGGGTCGACTTTGACCTGGTACGTCTTCTCGAAGCCGCCCACGCTCGCGACCTCGGCGACGCCGGGCACGGACTCGAGCCAGTACTTGAGGTGCCAATCCTGGAACGCGCGGAGGGAGGCGAGGTCGTTTTGGCCCGATTTATCCACGAGCGCGTATTGGAAGACCCACCCCACGCCGGTGGCGTCCGGGCCGAGGGTGGGCGTCACGCCGGAAGGGAGCTTCTCGCGCGCCTGGCTGAGGTACTCCAGGACGCGGCTGCGCGCCCAGTACATATCGGTCCCGTCCTCGAAGATGACGTTGACGAAGGAGAGGCCGAAGAAGGAGTAGCCGCGGACGACCTTGACGCGTGGCGCCGCGAGCATCGACGAGACGAGCGGGTACGTTACCTGGTCCTCCACCAGGTCCGGGCTGCGGCCGGGCCACTCGGTGAAGACGATCACTTGAACGTCGGATAGGTCCGGGATGGCGTCCAGGGGGACGCGCGCGATGGCCCAGATGCCCCAGGCCACGGCGAACGCGGCGAAGAGCACGACGACGAACTTGTTCTTGGCCGCGAGCTCGACTAGTTTCTCAAGCATGGCGTCGTCAGTGTTGGTGCCCGCCGGACATCCCCGCGAGCGCGCCTTTGATGCGGCTCTCGGAGTCGAGGAGGAAGTTGCCGCTCGTCACGACCTCTTCGCCCTCGCGCACGCCGCCGGCGACGACGTAGTAGTCCTCCAACCTCGCCGCGGCCGTTATCTCGCGCGGCTCGAAGTGGCCGCCCTCTTGCGCCACGAAGACTATCTTCTGCTTGCCGGAATCCAGCACGGCTTCGCTCGGCACGACGAGCTGCTCGCCGAGTTTTTGTTCAATATTTATGTCGGCGAACATGTCGGGTTTCAATTTTAAATCCGGGTTGGCGACGTCGACGCGGACGCGTGCCGTGCGCGTTTTGGCGTTAAGGAAGGGGTAAATAAACCGTACGGTGCCCTCCAGCGGTTCCGCGGGATAGTAGGGGAGCGTTATTGTGACCCGCTGGCCTACCTTCACGAACGGCATCTCGTATTCGTAGATGTCGGCCTCGAGCCACACGCGCGAGAGGTCCGCGACCGTATAGAGCGGCATCCCGGGCTGGACGTACATCCCGACCCGGGCGTGCTTATCCATAACGTAACCGCTGTAGGGCGACCGGACGTTGAGCGCTTTCAACGGCTGGCCGGCCTCCGCGAGGCGCTCGAGCTCGCCCGGGCGCACGTCCCAATACTCGAGCCGACGTTCCGCGGCCTCCCGCAACGCGCTAGCCCCCCGCGTGACTTCCTCCGAACGGCTCGCCTCGAGCTCCCGGGCGCTCTCGCTCGCGACCAGGTATTCCTCCTGCGTCGCGTATACCTCCGGGCTGTAAATGGCGAGCAGCGGCTGCCCCGCGGCCACCGGTTGGCCCGTCGCGTCGACGTATAGCCTGTCGATCCAGCCGCTCACTTTGCTGTGGACGACGAAGACGCGCCGCTCGTCCGGCACGACGGTCCCGACGGCGCGTACGGTACGGCTAATCGCCTTTCGCTCGACGGGCGCCGTCGTAACGCCGATGAGTTGTTGTTGACGCGGCTTGAGCTCCAACGAGGCGAAACCCTCCACGCTCGATTCGTGGCCGGCGTGCTCGTCGTTTTCCTCCACCGGGACGAGGTCCATCCCGCATATGGGGCACTCGCCGGGTCGGTCCGACGTGTAGTACGGGTGCATCGGGCAGGTGTAGACCTGGCCGCTCGAGCCGCTGGCGAAGGGGAAGCCGCCGACCGCATGTTGACGGACCAGCAGGCCTTCCCCCGCGACCAGCAAGACCGCGGCGATTACGGCGCCCGCAATCAGGAACGTCTTTATATTACTCGCCATAGAACCACGACCTTAGGGCGGCAAAAACCGTTACATGCCGCCGTGTTCGGGCATTTCGCCGGAGGCCGGCTCGAGCTCTTCGGCCGGCACGAGGTCCATGCCGCAAGTGGGACATTCGCCCGGTTCGTCCGACGTTACCTCGGGATGCATAGGGCAAGTATACGCGGTAGCTTCGGCCGCCTTTTCGGCCTTCTTGCCGCAGCCGACGAGCGCCGCAGCGCCCAGAAGCACGACGGCTACTATCAAGGCCGCAACCCACAACTTGTTTTGGCGCATTTGGTATCCTCCTTGATGCACGGTTGTCCGAGCTAGTTGTTAATAAAAACGTTCGCCGACCGCAGCCTCCAACGACGCCAGCGCTTTGTGCCGTCGTACCTGCAAGCCGACGTATTCTTTTTCGTACCTGAATAACGTTAATTGGCTTTGAAGCAACGTTGCGAAATCTACCTTTCCCGCCTCGTACGCGGCAAGCGTCGAGCGGAGCGCGGCGTCCGCTTGGGGCAGTATCCCGTCTTCGAACAGCGTGAGCTGTTCCTCGGCGGTCCGCATCGCGACGTAGAGTTCGTCCACTTCGCGCTGGAGGTTATTTTTTACGTCCGCGGCGGCTGCTTCCGCGGCGCTCACGGTCGCGTTTTTCTCGGCCAAAGTGCGGCTTTGTTTAACCGAGCCGAAGAGCGGCAGGCTTAAGCCGGCCGAGAAGGACCAGAAATCTTCGCCCGCGACGGGGTCCATAGGCACGTCGTCGCGGAGGCGGTAGCCGACGCCCGCGGTGAGGTCCGGCGCGAAAGACGTCTTTGCCAGCGAGCGCGCGGCGCGGGCGGAGGCCAAGTGAGCCTCGGCGGCCGCAACTCCCGGGTCGTTTGCCAACGCTTTGTCGTAAAGCTCTTCCACCGCGTAAGGGACGGATACGTCCGGCAGGCCGGCAAGGGGAGGGAGGTCGCGGCCGGGGGGGTGGCTTAGGAGGACGTTTATGCGGCCGCGCGCGACCGTCTCGCGGCGCTCGAGCTCCAATAGTTCGTTGCTCGGCAGCGTGCGTTCCACTTGTGCCTTCAAGACGTCGGCCTGTAGGCCCCGCCCGGCGGCGTAACGCGCCAACGCCACGCGTTCGTAATCTACCCAGAAGGCCCTTTGCTTTTCAACGATATCCTGCAACGCCGTCGCGAGGTAGAGGTCGAAATAGGCGTGCTTGGCGCGCTCTACCAGTTTAAGGCGGGTGGCTTGGTAGTCGGCGGCTGCCGCCGCGGCGCTCCCCTCCGCGGCGCGCCGTCGGTACGTGTTCTTCCCCGGCAGGGGGATCGTTTGGCGGAGGTAGAATTGCAGGCCGGACATAGGCGACCGGTCGAACGCGAGGTCGCCGGCCGGGAGGTTGGATGCTTCGACGGTGAATTGGGGGTCGGGCCAGAGACCCTCGGCGGCGGCCGCGCGTTCGTAGGCTTCGGCTCGAGCCGCGGCCGAGGCCGCCGCGGGATTCGCGGCCAACACTTCGTCCGCCAACGCGCCGGGCTCGAGCGTAGTGCCGGCGTCCGACCACGTGGCGGCCGGCGTCAAAGCCAGGACTATAAGGGTTTTACGCCACATCTTAAAGGTCCCGCGTTTACTAGTTAAGCTCCCCAAACCCCTCCGATCGGCCAAGTTAATACGCCGCGTACGGGGGGCGTAGGCAGGCCCTCTGTAAGGTTGTATTTTCCTCTCGGCCGCCATATCGCCCCCGTTGCAGCGTAGTTATCTCGTAAACTAAAATCTTTTGTGACTGATTTGGTCATAAATAATTTCCAAAAAAAAATAATTCCCGCTAACGCAAGAACTTATCGAGCGACGCGAGCAGCTCTTTGGTCAACTCCTCGCCTTGGCCCTTGGCCATCGCGTCCTTCACGCAGCTGTTCAGGTGGCGCCGCATTACGAGTAACGCGACCCTCTCCAGGGCCCGGCGCGCCGCGGTTATCTGGTCGATGACGTCGATGCAGTACTTCCCCTCGTCGAGCATGCGCGAAACGCCGCGCACTTGCCCCTCAACCCGTGCCAGGCGGGCCTTCAACCTCTCGTTCGTAATTACCGCGTTTGCGACCTTCTCGTTCATAGTACCGGTTACCTGTATATAGTATAATATATAGGACTGAAAAAGTCAAGTATAAATTTTGAGGGGGGGGTACGTTTTTAGATTTGCGCCGCGCGGGTGACGGACTCCGCGGCGTAAAAGGCCGGGCGGGAGCCCCGGGTGGTACCGTAGGTACCTTGGTACACCGTGGCAACTTCCGACGCG
>CAZWAM010000064.1:4550-12778 GCA_964631855.1 uncultured bacterium
CGACGCGCTCTAAGTAACGGCGGTGCGTACGAGGGAATTTTTTTACGTTACCGTTCGTCGGTTTTGATATTAAAATACGGCGTTTTTATGATAATATAAACAGGCAAAATATATTATTCGCTTTTCGCTAACGCGGGGGGGCGAACGCGGTATAGCTTCCCCGCGGCTTCTTATGTTTAACGAACGGTTCGACATAGTAGAACAAATAGCCACGACGCCGACGTCGGAGGTCTTGAAGGCTTTCGACAAGGTCCGCAACAGGTTGGTCGCGATCAAGAAGGTCAGCAAATCCAAGACGCTGTCGGTCGACTTGTTGAAGAGGGAGTTTGAGACGTTGACCTACTTGGACCACCCCAACATCATTAAAGTGTACGACTTCGGTGAGGAAGCTTCTCATATTTACTACACTATGGATTTTTATGCCGGCCAACGGCTCTACAAGGTGGATACGCTCCGGGACTTGCCGGACCTGGTCGACTTCGCGCTCCAGCTGCTATCGGCCTTGGATTACGTTCACCGCCGGGGCATAATCCACGGCGACGTAAAGCCGAGCAACGTCTTCGAGGGCACCTCCTTTGCAAGGAGGAAGTTTATCCTGGGCGACTTCGGCTTGGTCCGATTCGTCGAGAACCCGAATATCTATCCCATCTCCGGGACGATGGAGTACATCGCGCCGGAAGTTTTCCAAGGGGTCTCGAACGACCCGCGCTCGGATTTGTATTCGCTGGGCATAATGCTCTTCCGCATCATAGCCAGCTGTCTTCCTTTCTTGCCGGGCGACGACATCTCGAAGGTGAAGCGCAAGACCTCCTACAAGTATTTGCGCCTATCCGAGGTGGTGCCGGGGGCGTACCCGGAGCTGGACGAATTCGCCGCGGGGCTAATACAGCACAACCCGGCGGACCGGTTCGTCTCGGCTTACGAAGCCATTACGGCGTTGGTCGAGCTCGCAAAGAAGATCGGCGCGCCTTTGCCCGAGCAACCGGTCCTCGACAACGACCTCGCGACGGGTAAATTCTTCGCTTACGGCAAGGAGCTGGAGGAACTGTCCCGGCCTCCGGAGAGAAACATGCCCGGGCCTGAGGTCTTCTTCGTGGACGGCCCGGCGGGTTCGGGTAAGACCTCGTTGATTAAAGAGGCCGGGAAGGTTACGCAGTTGAGGGGCGGCTTTTTCTTGTACGTTGACGGGAGCGTGGGCGAGGGCGCGTTGACGTCGTTATGTAAAGAGCTCGAGCGGACCGGCCCGGGAACGGGAGAGCGGGGGGCCGCGAGCGGCCGCGACGTCTCCCGTTCTTTAGAGGCGACGATAGTAGGGAAGGCCGATTACCGCTTCGCGCTGGAGACGAGCGCGCTCAAAACGCTGGGCACGATAAGCGAGAGGCATAACTTTTCGCTCGTAGCGCTGGACCACGTCGACCCGGAAGACGCCGAGCTGGCCTCGTCCGTAGCGCGGCTGATAAATTATCAGGGTAACGGCCGCGTCAAATTCGTCATCGCGTTGAGCGCGCCCGCGGGCTTCGGGGCCCTTGCCGATAATTTGTTGTCCGGTTCGGAGAAGATCCTAGGGGTTAAAAAGTTCAATTTAAAGGGCTTTTCGCCGGCGACTACGGAGGAGTACCTTAAGTACGTGCTGGGCGTTACCACTTTGGACCCGGGATTGCTCAGGTACGTCCAGGACAAGGCCAAGGGGAACCCGGCGGTCATACGGCGGATTATAGAATCGATGGCCTCGGAAAAGATAATCCTTCGCGGCCTCGACGGGTGGCACGTCAACTATAAAAAGATGAGGAAGTTCGGCGTGCCGTCGGCGCTTAACGATTACTACGCCGGCGTCCTTGGCCGGTTGGAGGAAGAGGAGCGGGACGCGCTCGTAACCGCCGCGGTGTACGGGTACCAATTTCCCGAAGGCCTTATAGAGGATAAAGCCGTTTTGGGTAAGCTGATAAAATCCGGCGCTATCGTTGCCTCGGAAAGAATCGGTGCGGGGTACTCTTTCGCCAACGCCGGCGTGCACAATTGCATTTTAGAGAGGGCCGTGGGGGAAAACGTGGCCCGGGCCTCCGCACGGGTAATAGATTTTTTCGGGCGCAACGCCGTGCGCGACGTCGAGGCGCTGGCTACGCAAGGGCAAGTATATTTACGGTCCGGCTATACGGCGAGGGCCCGCAAGGCCCTTACGGAGGCCGCGGCGATCGCCGAACAGGGTAGCGACCACGAGAAGGCCATCGAATTGTTGGAGACCGCTTTGGCAACGGAGGGCGCCTGGGACGACGCCGCTTATGAGAGGGGTATCTCGGATTTGGCGGATTCGTATTCCGCGCTCGGCGACCACAAGTCGGCGTTGAGTTACTACGAAATGTTGATCAACCTGCGGGGCCGAGAATACAAGGGCTCCAGCGCGGACTTGTTGAAGATCTCGAAGGAGCGGCTGGCGCTCGGCGATTACGGGAAGCCGGCCCGAAATTTAGAAGCTCTCGTGCCGGACGGTTTGGCCGTTGGGGATCGTTTCCTGCGCGACGCGTTGCTGGCGTGGGCGCATTACGGCCTTAAGGATTTCGGCCAGGCGGAAGGTTACGCCCGGGCGGCGGAGGCCGTCGCTGAGCGGACCGGCCGAAAGGAGCTTTCGGCCTACATCAAATATATAAAGGGCGTAGTTTTATTTAAGAAAGGGGACCACGACGCCGCGTTGGCCGAGTTGGCGGAAGCGGCCCGTTCGGCGGAGGAGGCCGGGAACCTGCGGTTGGCGGCTATCGCGCTGAACCAGAGCGGCGACGCCCTCGTATGGAAAGGAGAGTTCGACCGCGCCGACGGGGCCAACAGGAAGAGCGTCGAGTTGGCGAGGAAGGCCGACGACCGTTACGCCGTCGTCGCTTCCTTGACCTGCTTGGGCCGAATCTACTTCAACCAGGGTTACGTCAAAAGGGCACAGCGAGAGTACGACCTGGCGGAGGCGGAGTGTAAGATCATCAACAACAAAGACCTTTTGGCCTCGATCTACCTGAGCTCCTGTGCCAACATGATTCAAGCGGGCGAGTACCGCAAGGCCGAATTCTATCTGTACCTCCTCGAGAGTTTGGATACGGACTTAAGGCCGATATTGGGCAACGTTTACTTTTACCGGGGGTTGTTGTGCGCGGAGACGAACGAACTCGAGAAGAGCTTGAAGGAGCTGGGGGCTGCGGAGGACGCGTTCGCCGCGCGAAAAGCCGTGACGGGCGTGAACGAAGCCCGGTCGCTCCGCGGGCGCGTATATTATTTAAAGGGTGACTACGCCGCGGCGGAACGGGAACTTTCGCGCTGTCTCGCGGCGGTCGAAGAGACGGGCGATAAGTTGGAATACGCGAAGATTATCCTCACGTTGGGAGAGGTCGCGTTGAGCCGGGGCGATTTCGACGTCGCGGCCTCCCACGTCAATAACGCCCTCGCTCGATTCTCGTCGCTGAAAAATAAATATTATTTGGGGAAATCGTACCTCGTACGAGCGAAGGTGAACCTCAGCACTTTCCGCCGCGCGCCGGACCTCAACGTAATGGCGGAGGCGGAAATAGAACTAGAAAATTCCAAGGCGCTGTTTAAGGAGATCGGCGTCGAGAAGTACCGCGCCGAAATTTCCGGCCTGGAAGGAGAGTTGTTTATGGCCAAACAGCCGGAAAAAGAACAAACGCCGGGCAGGTTGACGAACCTCGTGGGCGGTTTAAAGGAACTTTCTAAACAACCCGACCTCGACGAACTCTTGAACTATATCCTGTCGTACCTGACGGAAGAGCTTAGCGCCGATAGGGGAGTTATCTTTCTGTTCGACGAACATAGGAACATGCTGCACATCAAGGGGACCGCGGGCATCGACGATTCAACCATAGAGGATGCCTCGGCCATCAGCCAGACGATAGTGGGCCAGGTAGCCGGGTCGAAGAAACCGGTGGTCAGTTCCGACGCGGTCGAGGATTTCCGTTTTAAGGACAGCCATAGCGTTAGATTGCACGGCATACGCTCGCTGATGTGTATCCCTATCGCCGCGGGGGAGGAGTTCCAAGGAGTCGTATATCTGGATAGTTTGGAGCACGATGACTTGTTCAAGGACGAAGATTTCGACTTCGCTATGGTGTTCGCGCAGAACGCGGCGTACGAGATCGACCGCAAACGGCGGCAGTTGGAAGCGGTGCAATCGACGCTGAGCCTGCCCTCGGATAGGGTCTACAGCTACGAATGCCTTGTGGGCTCGTCTCCGGTTATGGCGGAGTTGCGCTCCAGCATCGAGACCGCGGCCCGAAATCCGATCAACGTTCTGATTACGGGGGATTCGGGAACGGGGAAGGAACTCGTGGCCAGGATGATCCACCATAACGGCATAAACGCGGATAAACCTTTTATCGGGATAAGCTGCGCGGCCATCCCCGAGGCCCTTCTCGAGAGCGAGTTGTTCGGGATCGAAAAAGGCACGGCGACGGGCGTGGAAAAGAAGATAGGACGGTTCGAGCGAGCGGGCGAGGGGACGATTTTCCTGGACGAGGTCGGCGCCATGGACGTAAAGACCCAATCCAAGTTCCTTCGCGTTTTGCAGGAAAAGGAATTCGAGAGGTTGGGGAGCCGCGAATTTAACCCGATCAAGTTGAGAGCTCGCTTAATCAGCGCCACGAACGCGGACCTGCTGAAACTCATCGAGGTCGGTAAGTTCCGGGAAGACCTGTACTACCGCCTGAACATCTACTTGGTAAACGTTCCTCCCTTGCGCGAACACGACGCCGACATCCCGGAACTGTCGGAGCACTTTTTGGGGCTCTACCACAAGGGCGCGGAGAAGGACCGGCCCCGTTTCTCGAGCGAGAGTACCGACATCCTTTTGGCGTACGATTGGCCGGGCAACGTCCGGGAGCTGGAGAACTGCGTCCAATACGCGATAGTGAATTCGCCGAGCCCGGTTATCGAACCTGCTTTCATCCCGGCTCACATCACCAACGCGGTCCAGAAAAAATCCAGGGGCGCCGACGTTTCTTTACAAGAGGCGGTAGCTCGTCACGAACGCGAGATGATATTAAAGGCACTGCAAGAATGCGATTGGGTAAAGTCCAAGGCCGCGCGGAGGCTGGATATTTCGGAGACTAATTTGAGGTACAAGATGAAAAAACACCGCATTTCGGAGAAGGAGAGGTTTAGAATCGAATAAAACGCGAGTTGGGTCAGAGAATGCCGCCAATTTTCCTGAAAACCGCCAATATTGGCGGTTGTTCGTTTCGGCGTTTCTCTATAAGGTTTTTCGTCGTTTGCGCCGTCTTTCTTAAAAAAGATGTCGCCAATATTGGCGCCGGAATCCCGCGTCCCACAATAACGCCTCGTTCGTAACTCCTTGGAAAATAATAAAATACGTAAATGGCACGCGTATTGCTTAATAATATTATATAAATTTAATAAAGGAGGTAACATGCGGTCGTTGAAGAAATGCGGTATTCTGGTAGTGCTGGTTTCATTATTCTTAGCTTTACTCGCCCCGTCCGTCGCTTCGGCGGGCGACTGCCTACCCGTAATCGTACCCCCGCCGCCCTCAGAAGGACCTCCCGGTCAAGGGGACTAAGCGGGTTTTAGAGTACCCTGGGGCTGGTTTCCTGTAGGAAGGACCGGCCCCAAGGGTGCCGGAAAGTTTGCGCGAGCCGATACGAGGTAGTGCCGATGGCAAACGACTTTTGGCTTAGCGGCCAAGAAGTACAGGCCGCGTGCCGGGCCGCGTTACACGATACCGCGGACCATTTCGTCGGCGACGTGATCAACTATGCCGATATCAAGTGTAACCTCCCGCAGGTAGCCAGGCGCCTTAAGATCGAAATTGAAAACGGGTATTACGAACCGGCTTCGCTTCTGGAGGTGGACGTCCCGGAGACGCGGCATTCTGAAAAGCCGGTAGCTATTATATCTATCCTCGATTTAATAGCCGTCTACGCGGCCATAATGAAGCTTACGCCGCATTTGGATTCGAAACTTTCGCCGAACGTTTTGTCTTATCGGTGGCGGCCGCGAGGTATAGAGCTCGAGAGTTCCCCGTCGTCGAAACTCCAACCCGGCAAGCCGCGCCGCGAAGCGGCGACCCACGCCGCGGGCCGGTATACGTTAAAAGACGCGGGCGAGTACGAAGCTCACGCCGCGGGTTGGCTTCCCGGCCGGTCGGAATACCTCGAGCTCGCGCGGAAAGCGGCCAAGAATTACCATTTCTGCGCCAAAACGGAGATCACGGCCTTTCTCGAAAATATATGCGTAAATGCGCTGCACGGCCACGTCCGCGCGATCGTCGAGGAAATCGAGAGTGCGGACGCGCTGGCTTTGAGAGATGCTCAAGACCTACTGTTCCGGATATACAAATCTTGGGCGTGGGAGAAGGGCGGCGAGGGTAATCGCGCGAGTCTCCTACCCCAAGGCCATCGGGTTACGAAATTCCTGGCCAATTTCGCGCTCTTAGAATTCGACCGCGCTATGGATGCCGCCGTGATGGAAGACCCTAACGAGCACATTAGATTTGCCGACGACATAATGATATTTACGAAGAAAGAGGGCCAGGCCCGGCGCGCGTTGTTGGCGTGCGAAAGGTTTTTAGGGGAATCGGGTTTTGATTTACATTCGGAAAAGACCCGGCTGATGCCGGCGGACGAACTTTTTGACGAGAAGGCGGATAAGTGGTTGCGGAAGATGGCCGACCTTTGGACGGGAGGGGAGAGCGCGCGCGAGTTTCTGGAAGAGGAGTTCCCTCTCGACGACGTGGATAATTGGGGAAGGTTGTATTTCCAAGCGTTGGACGTTTTGGGGGAGAGGGACGACGATTTCGCTTTCGGCCGCGGCCTTCAGATGTTTTTGGATAATCCCGCTCACTCCTTCTTGGCGAAAAACTATCAATACCTGAGGCATTTCGCCGCGGGCCGTTCTTTCGCCGGCGCGGTGGTAATTAAGTTGGCGCGGCGCGGTTTCATATTTCCGCTGCACCGTTACTACCTTTACCGCCTCGCGGCATATTCCCGCGAATACTCGCCCGCGCTGAAAGAGATCGCGCTGCAAGACGCCCTCGACGAGAGTAAGGAATGGTATTGGCGCGTAGGGGCGCTGTGTTGCCTCAATAGTTTTGACCTCGGCGCCGCCGACCTCGAGAAAATCGCGGCTTTGGCCGAAGACCAGCGTAACCCGGCGGTAGTGCGCGCGGCGTTGGTGACGTCGTGGCAGCGGCCGGTAGTGGATTTGGGCGACGCCGTGAAGGACCTTATGTACTATTACAACGTCGGCCACTGCGAGTATTTGCCGGCGTACTTTTTCCGCGTCGCCACCGAACCGAATCTGGCCCTGACCTTACTCGCGGAAATCCGCGACGCCGACGTCTACTCCCCGAATTTCGTCGACCGCCTGCACCAACTCGATTTGTTGAAGAACAACGGCGCCGTGCGGGACGAATTCTTAAAGGTCGTGGACGAGAAGACGTCCGAATGCGAACCCTCCTGGGCGCGCCTCATAGCACGCTTGGAGGGCATCAAGAACTGCCCGATTTACGAAACAGTCTAAGCGGGCGCCGGCTTGGGCCAGGCTGGAAAGAACCAAGAGCGAAGCAAGGGGGGTTCGGAAAATAATGTTAATTGCTGCCGCGGCGACGAGGCGAAGCGGCCTCGGCCGCGGCCTCTTTATTATCCGGCTTATTTTAACGTTACAAATTATCTACGGGAGCTTCTTCTACGCGACCTTCGCGTGGCCCTTTATAAGCGACAACGGGCCTTTCTCGCGCGCGGCGCCGTTTTAAACGTCGTGGCCTTCCGGCGCGGTTGACGGCGACGGCGCTTAAATTGCGAAGCAGCGCGCCTTTAGTCGCGCGCACGACCGCATAACCCCCGGGTCGGACCTTTAGGCCCGCCCGGGGGTATTAACGTCTAAGCCGCCGCGGGCCGCTTAGCCGAATGCGCGGTTAACGTTTTTTGTAAAAGGAAAAATTCCTTAAGCTTATGTATAAGAATTTCGGCGTTTATTATTAACCTAACTAATATGTTCATAGATGGTGCATTTTTTTCTTGACTTTTGCCCGGGGATGTGTAAATATATTTACACATTCAGGCGGAATACAGGTCTAACCGGGGCGAGGGAATGGCTCGGCCAGGAACGAAAAGGGGTAAAGGGAGCGAAGAGCGCCGCGGCTCGAGCCGCCGGCGCGGTATTACGCTACCCAGGTTGGCCCGGTGGGCCGGCGTGGGGGTTTTTGTTTTCGGCGGGTT
>CAZWAM010000065.1:0-10734 GCA_964631855.1 uncultured bacterium
GCGGTCGTAACGCGCCACGAGCCGCGGGGGCGGGGCCGAACAAGCGTGCCGCTTCAGGCGCCGGCGGCGGCGACGGTTTTCCTTTTGTTGGCGGCGGAGGCTTTAATAGCGTCGCGGCGCTCACGCGAGTAAGGCCGGGGCGAATTGAGACAAGCTAGAATAATTGGTCCTTAGCGATCTAGTGCTTTGACCCTCGCGAGGGCCGTACCCCTCGGGAAACGACCGACTGCGGGCCGATTGGGGCGTCGGCATAGCGGCGACCTTGGGAATTATATTGACTTCGGCTCGAGGTTGATTTAAATTTTATGAAAAGAAGGAAAGGTACGCGCGATGGGGCGAGCGACCGCAAGGGTTTCAATATTTTTGATTGCAATTTTTATGTTTACGTTGGCGGCGGGCTGCGGCGACGAAGAGGCCGGGCCGGCGGCGGGCGGCCGCGTTTGGGTTATAGACCAGCGGAAAAGTGTCGTCAACGTTTACGATTACGACGGCGGACTGATTTTCTCGGTCGGTTACTTTCCTTTTTTTATGAAGCCGAACTGCGTCGACGTCGACCGGCGCGACGGTTCCGCCTGGGTGTTGGATTACTACGCGAATAAGCTCCGGAAATTCAATGGCGACGGGGAGGTACTTTTCGAAACACCCGGCGGCGAGGGAAGGGAGCCGCTGCTTAGACGGGGCACGTCGATCGCGGTGGACCAGGAGACGGGGACGTGCTGGGTCGCGGACCGGTCCCACTTCCGCGTATTGAAGATCGGCGAGAAAGGTTCGTTGTTGGCAACGGTTACCGGCTTCCGCTCGCCGCGCGCGGTGACGTTGGTGCCGGCGACGGGGGATTGTTGGGTCGCGGACGAATTGGCGCAGCGGGTCGTCAAGCTGCCGGGAAAGGTGGCCGGGGCGGTTAAGGCCGACGAGGTTGCGTTGGCAACGTGCGACGGCTTCGAGGCGCCCTGGTACGTGGCCGCGGACGCGTCGGGGGGTGTCTGGGTCCTCGACAAAGATGCCGGGGCCGTCGTGAAGGTGGACGCCGCGGGCGTGCGTAGCGCCGAGGTCATCGGCTTCGGCTTCCCGTACGCGGCCGTCGCTTCGCGTCGCGCGGACAGCGTTTTTGTCGCGGATTACGAGCAGGGGTCGCTCGTTGCGTTCCGCCGCAAGTTGACGGGTAGGTGGTCCGTGGACGAGGTCGTCGAGCTTACGTTGAAGGGTTTCTCGTACCCGACGGACGTGGAGTTGGACGAGGACGGCGACTATTTATTCGTTTCCTCGAGCGACGCCCTCCGCCGGTATTCGACGGCGGGGCACCTGCTGTATGAATACGAGGGGACGGGTTCGCCGGTGGCCGCGGCCGCCGACCCGGGCCGTTAGGCTCTAAACCGTCGCCCGGGGGTATGGCTAGAATTATTTTGAGGACGACGGTTATGTAACGGGCCTTAATGTTTTCCGCTTTGATTGCCGATATATAAATATGATATAATATATCAGGTATAACCTTAAGAAAACGCGCGGCGCGAAGGCGGCGCGAGACGAGAAGGTGAAAGATGAAACGAGCGATTCCGATTATTGCGGCGTTGACTTTGGCGGTCGGGGCCTTCGCGGCGAACGGGCCTATATGGGCTAGGGTTTATTACGATTCAACGGCGGCGATGGCGCGGGATATCCTGGTCGCGGGTATGGACGTCTGCTCGGGCGGCGAGGGGTACGTCGACGTTATCGCCTCCGCCGAGGAGCTGGCCGGCCTGCAGGACCTCGGGTACCGGCTCGAGGTCATCGCGGAGGACGCGTACGCGGGCATCGCGCTGTTGCCGCCGGACCTGGGACTCTACCATACCTACCAGGAGATGTTGGCTGAGCTGAAGCAACGGGAGGCCAAGCACCCGGACCTCTGTAAGCTCTACGACGTCGGCGACACGTGGGAAAAGCGCGAGATGTGGGTTCTGAAGATCTCGGACAACCCGACGCAGACCGAACAAGAGCCCAGGCTCTTCGTCGTCGGCGATCACCACGCCCGGGAGCTTATGACCGTCGAGATACCGTTGTGGTTCATCAAGGTCCTTTTAGAGGGCTACGCCACGAGCAAGGACATCAAGTATTACGTCGATAACTACGAGATTTACTTCATGCCGATGGCGAACCCCGACGGCCACGTATACGTCGAAAACCACAGCGGGGGCAACCCCTCCTATTGGTGGCGCAAGAACCGGCGCTTCAATTACGAGAGCTGCTACGGCGTCGACCTCAACCGCAACTACAGCTACAAGTGGGGCTACGATAACCGAGGCTCGAGCCCCACCCCCTCGTCGAGCACCTACCGCGGGCCGGCGGCTTTCAGCGAGCCCGAGACCACCGCTATCCGAAATCTGATGAAGGACGTGGACTTCAAGTTCGCGCTCGATTATCACAGTTACGGCGAATACATACTGATACCCTATGGTTACGATTATCCCAGTAGGGCGCCCAACCCCGAGCGGGATTACTTTCTTGAAATCGGTAACGGCATGAACACTAAGCTCCGCGGCCGCTACCGCGTCGGCACGCCGCTCGAAACTATTCGTTACCCGGTCAACGGCGGCTCCATCGACTACCATTACGGCGAGACGAAGGAGAAGAAAAAGATCTACGGATGGGCCTTCGAGGTCAACACGCGCTACGAGGGCGGCTTCTGTCCTCCCGAAAACCTTATCGAACCGACGTGCAAGGAACACGAGGGCGTCTTCATGTGGCTCCTCGATTACATGAGGCGTTTCGTCGGCGTCGAGCTGGCGAGCTTCGACGGCTTCGCGCGCGACGGCCGGGCGGTACTGAGTTGGACCACGGCGAGCGAGTACAACCACGCCGGCTTCAACCTCTACCGCGAGGCGGCAGGCGCTTCGGACGAAAGCCGCGCCAAGGTCAACGACGCGCTTATCGTAGGCCGCTCGCCGTACCGGTACGTCGACGCCTCCGTCGAAGCGGCCGCGAGCTATAAATACTACCTCGAGGACGTCGATCTAAGCGGCAAGGGTACGCTCCACGGGCCGGCGCGCGTCGACCTGCGTGCGGGTGTCAAGGCCTCCTTCGCGCTGGCGCAGAACGCGCCCAACCCCGCGCGTACGACTACGACTTTCGCGTTCTCGGTGCCGACGGCCTGCGAGGCTACGATTTCGGTTTACGACATTGCAGGCCGGAAGGTAGGGGTTCCTTACGCCGGCCACGCCAAGGCGGGCGAGAACGAGCTAGCCGTCGACGTCTCCTCCCTCGCGCCTGGTGTCTACACGTATCGCCTCGAGGCGAGCGGCGAGGCCGCGGCTAAGAGGATGGTCGTAGTTCGTTAATATAAAAAAAAGAAAAAAACGCTCCATAGCCCGGTCGCGAGGCCGGGTTTTTTGTTTGCTTTTTTAGGTAATTTGTATTAATCTTTTTTTGCAAAGGAAAAGGGGTAGGCATATGAGAAAAATAATCATAATTGTGGCCGGCGTCGCCGCGTGCGCGCCGGTCTGCGTTTTCGCGACAGGGTTCGGGAGCGTTGTGTCTTCGTTCAAGGCGCCGAGTAATTGGCCGTTCGGCCTTTCGTACCGGCCGGGTTACCTCTACATATCGGCTTATTGTGGCCGCGTCGTGTGGCGGACGACGACCACCGGGTCCGTAATAAGTTATCATCCTCTAAAGAAGGTCCTCAACTACGGCGTAACGGTCGGGACGGTACCGGGCAGGATTTACTATTGGGTCGTAGACCGCCGTACGAACTACGTTAACCGCTACGTCGATAACTCGAGCACGATACGCGGCTCATTCCCCGCGCCGGGCGGCAGTCCCTGGGGAGTCGCGTACGTGGATGAATCTCATATGTACAGTACGGGGGGCGGGGCGCTTTACTTAATACACCCTGTGACCGGTTCGATTTATTCGTCATATACGCTTAGTTTCGGGCCGGGCGATTTGGCCTACGACGAGAGCGGTTACCTTTGGATAACGTTCCCGCACCGCGCCTATAAGTTGGTATGTAAGTGTACGTTGCAAGGGTCCGTCTTGGCCTCGTTTTCCACAATGCGGTACGGCCACCCCCACGGGTGTGCTTTCGACGGCGAGTACGTATGGGTCGGGACTAGCGACGTGGAAAACGGAATATATTCTATCATACGGTTCAACGTACAGGAGCGCCCCTCGGCTGAGCCGGCGTCGGTGGGAAAGGTCAAGGCATTATTCCGTTAACGTGGTATAAATTCACGATGCGTTATAAGGAGGTAAGGGTAATGAGAAAGGTGATACTTACTACCGCGGCCGGCATAATTTTGATTCCCGTATTTATTTCCGCGCGGCCCTGCTTTGGATACAGGCCGGATTGGGAGAGCGCGGACGAACGTTCTACAATCGAGATCGCGCTGGCGGATTTCAACGGCGACGGGTGGCAAGTCGTTAACGGCGAACGCAAAACGGGCGACGGCCAGCGCCACGTGTTTTACCTCGAGCATTGGCCCGCGCTCGCGATAACGGCAATCCGCGTGAACGGTACGCCCGTGCCGCGGGCCGATTATTGCTTCGACGCCCGGGCGGGGTGGTTCTCGCTCAAGAACGCGCCTCCCGACGGCGCCCGCGTCGAGGTGGATTATAAGTGGTCCAACCGGCTTGATTTCTTTGCCGGGAACGAGACGCGCGCGCAAACCGATAACCGCGACGTGATATATATCAACCGCGACGGCGCGTTGGAGAAGACGCCGTCGTGGCTCTCTACCGCGCGAGAGGAGACTTATACGGTTATGGAGGCGGACTACGACGCCGACGGCGACGTCGACGTAGCGATCGGCGGCGACGCGTTTATAAAAATCTATAAAAATACGGGTTCCGGCTTAGAGGGTACGCCCTCCTGGAGCACCTCCATACCCGGGGGATGGCCCGCCGGTTTCGCCTGGGGCGACGTCGACAACGACGGTTATCTAGAGCTGGCGGTTGCCGATTGTTGGCTGGACGACGGCCGGTTCTACGTCTTTAAAAATAACGCCGGGACCCTGGAGAATTCGCCGTCGTGGTCGGTTAAATACGAATTCGCGGCCGACGCGGCCTGGGGGGACTTGGACGGCGACGGCGATATGGACCTGGTAGGTGGTACGTACCGGCATAGCGGCGAATGGGGCGGTTACGCGTACGTTTTTAAGAATAATAACGGCGCGTTGGAGATTACGCATTGTTGGCGTAGCGCGCCGCCCAAAGGTAATTGCGACGCCCTCGCTTGGGGAGATGTGAACGGGGATGGCGAAATGGATTTGGTAAAAGGGATTTGCGGCGCGAGCGGAACGTTAGACTTCTACGCCGACATCTACTATTCGCAAAACGGCGTTTTGCCCACAGTGCCAAGTTGGGAAAGCGAACTTTACGCCTATAATCATACGTCTTGTTTAGTCGACGCCGACGGCGACGGCTTCTTGAACCTTATTCAAGCCAAGGGCAGCGGCATTATAGGTTACTTCCGGAAGGGGGGCATTTTGGAAAAATATCCGTCATGGAATTACGCCACCGGGCCTCCCTTTGCTATCTTCGATATCCGCGTCGGCGACGTGAACGCCGACGGCTACCCGGACGTCGTGGCCGGGTGTACCGGGTCGTCGGGTTTACCGAAGGGCGCGCCGAATAAGTTATTCCTAAATAAGGGCAACATCGGCGTGAACGTAAAAGGGTTCGTGGCCTCGCCGTGCGCGCGGGGCGTCGCGGTCCGCTGGGAGGTAAGCGAGGCGGCCGCCGGCTTCAACCTCCTCCGGACGGCGAAAGGTCCCTCGGCCGCCTCCGAACTGCTCAAGATCAACGAGAGCCTGATAACCGGCCGTACGCCCTACCGTTATGTAGACGCCGACGTGAGCAAGGGCGTAACCTATCAGTATTGGCTCGAGGTCGTGCCGTTGCCGGGGCCGGCGGAGCGGCACGGCCCGGCTGAGTGCACGGTAGGCGTCAAGGGCTCCTTCGCGCTGGCGCAGAACGCGCCCAACCCCGCGCGTACGACTACGACTTTCGCGTTCTCGGTGCCGACGGCCTGCGAGGCTACGATTTCGGTTTACGACATTGCAGGCCGGAAGGTAGGGGTTCCTTACGCCGGCCACGCCAAGGCGGGCGAGAACGAGCTAGCCGTCGACGTCTCCTCCCTCGCGCCTGGTGTCTACACGTATCGCCTCGAGGCGAGCGGCGAGGCCGCGGCTAAGAGGATGGTCGTAATAAGGTAACACCACCGATTGTTAAATAACCCCTCGGCTTTGCTGAGGGGTTTTTATTTTAAAAAATATCCTTGCCGCCGGGACGGGGTCGTGTTAAGCTCATTCGGGAGGCTGGTTGCGTCGCCTTAGCATATACCTTTGGCTCATGCTCTCATTTCTGGTTGCGCTCGCCGCGGCGATAATTTTAATGCCGGCGTCGGGCGCCTTCCGGCCGACTACGCTCAGCGGCGCGCTTGCCGCGTCGTCGGGCGTCGCGGCCTTTTTCGTCATCGCGGCCTTCAGCCGGGCCCGCCGCGAGCCGGGAGTCCGTACGATATGGTTTCTGCTCGCGCTCGGCGTCCTCGGTTGGTTCGGCTGCAAAGTTTTGACCTTCTACCATGTTTTACGGTGGGGCATATTATGGCTCTCCCCTGGTTATCCCGACGTCTCGTGCGGCGTGGGTTCCGCCCTCATAATAGCCGCTTTATTTATAAAGGTTGCGAGGCGGCCGCGGCGCGTGTCGCCCCAGGCGGTCGCGGGTGCCCTCGCGGCCGCGGCGTTGGCCTTGATCATAGTCGTCAACTTCGTTATCGCGCCGGCCTTGCGCAACCCGGCCTTAACGCCGTGGGAGTGTTTCCGGGACTGTTTTTTGGTGGCCGCCGATTTTGCCCTCGGCGCGCTCGCGTTGGTAATTATAGCTATCTACGGCGCGCACGGCATGGGGAGGCCGTCGGTACAGTTGGCGGTGGGCCTGATCTTCTACGCCGTCGGCGACGCGGTTTACTGGCACCTCGCCGAGGCCGGGCTGTACGGGCCCGCCGGGAACCTCGTGACCGCGCTCTTCTGGACGGCGGCGTATTTGCTAATCGGCCTCGGGGCCTATTATCGGCGTTTAGTTTTCAAAGGGGTAATACGGTTTCCCCCCGCCGAGAGCGAAGGCGAGGCGTAAGGCCTTTAGCCACGGCCTGCTTTTAGTTCGTCGTCGCTCGTCAAGGAGATTCTCGAGGCTTTATTTCCTTTTCCTTAAACGGCTCCCGCGGGGCTAAGCGAGGTAATGATGACCGAAGGTATACGCCCGGGCATAGGCGTTTTTACCCTGCGTGACCTCGTAAGCCGTGCCCGCGAGAAGTTCGGCGAACGGGTTTTTGCGCAACGGCGGCTTCCCTCCGGCGATTTTTCCCGAATAACGTACGAACGACTTTTCGACGACGTCGTCCGGCTGGGCGCGGCGCTCGGGAAAATGGGCGTGGCCCCCGGGACGCGCGTCGCCGTAATCGGCGAAAACCGCTACGAGTGGGCCGTCGCCTACTTGGCCGTAACCGGGGGCGGCGCGGCGTGCGTTCCCCTCGACCCGCTGCTGAAAGAAAAGGAGCTCGCGGCCATAATGGCGAGGGCGGGCGTCGAGGTCGTGGTGTCGTCGCCGTCGTCGCTGGCCGTGTTCGCGGGGCTCAAAGGAAGGCTCGAGGGGCTCCGGGAAATTATCTCGATGGGGGAGGCCGGCGAAGGTAACGTACGCGGGTGGGCGGATACGTTGGCCGAGGGCGAGGATGCCGCGGCGCGAGAGGACTTTAAGGGCCGCGCCGTGCGGTTGGACGACCTGGCGCTTCTGTTGTTTACGAGCGGCACCACCGGCGCCTCCAAAGCCGTTATGTTGACTCATCGCAACCTGGGGGCCAACGTGGACCAGGTCTACCGAGCGCTCTACTTCGACGAGAACGACGTCTTCCTCTCGCTGTTGCCCCTCCACCACACTTTCGAGGCGACGGCGGGGATGCTCATTCCCATCGCCGGGGGGTCCGCCATAACGTACGCCCGTTCCTTCAAATCCAAAGAAATTATCGAGGACATCCGCGACGCGGGCGTAACGATGATGTGCGGCGTTCCGCTGCTCTACGAAAAGATGTTGGCGGGCTTGCGGCGCGCGGTCCGCGCCGCGCCGCCCCTGACGCGCGGCCTGTTCAAAATTTTTATGGCCCTTACGCGGGGCTTCCACGTGGTTACGGGGGTGAATCTCGGGAGGTTCCTCTTCGCGGGCCTAAGGCGGAAAGCCGGCCTGGACACGATCAGGATGTTCATATCCGGGGCGGCGCCGCTTAAGGCCGAGGTCTCCCGGACGTTCTATTACCTGGGGTTGAATCTCCTGCAGGGTTACGGCCTTACGGAGACCGCCCCCGTCGTTTCCGTGAACGTGCCCCAGCGAATCAAGTTCGCCTCGAGCGGCCTTGCGGTCCCCGGCGTCCGCGTTCGCATCCACGAGCCTAACGCGGAAGGCGTCGGCGAGGTAGCCGTCGCGGGGGACAACGTTATGGTGGGTTACTACGGCGACCCGGCTATGACGGCGAGCGTCCTGCGCGACGGATGGTTTTACAGCGGCGACGCCGGGTGGCTCGACCGCGAGGGATACCTCTATATAACCGGCCGGATTAAGAACGTGATAGTGACGCCCGCGGGTAAAAACGTTTACCCGGAGGAGGTCGAGGCGGAGCTCGCCGCCGCGGCGGAAATTGCGGAGGCCGCGGTTATGGCGATGCGCGACACGGCGAGCGGGCGTGAAGTCGTGGGCGCCGTAATTTTTCCCGATTACGAGTACCTCGAGGGGGAGGCAAAGCGAGGGGATGTGCCGCTAACGGACGCGTTCGTCGAGGGCCGCGTGCGCGACGCCGTTGCCGATTGTTGCCGGTCCCTCGCCGATTATAAAAAAGTGAAAATTATAAAGGTTCGTAAAGAAGAGCTACCTAAGACAACTACGAGGAAGATAAAACGTTACCTCTTCCGCGACGGCGAACAGATAAGGGATGCGTGAAAGCTTCCAAGTTCGCCGCCGCGTAATCCCGGCCGCGCGGAAGCTTTCGTCCTGTAGGTTGCCTGTGCGGTATAAACCTCGGCGGCCGTCCGGGCTCGTTGAAACCTTGACAAACGTACGGCCGTCTCTTAAATTAAAATAATATTAATAACTACTCGCCGGGAACCCAGCTCGGTTACACTTCTTGAGGAGGTTGGAGCATGACATACGGCGGCCAGAAAATAGAGGAGTTTCTTGACACGCTTGCCAGTTCGGCGCCGGTCCCGGGCGGCGGTAGCGTCGCGGCGTTGGCCGGGGCGTTGGGGGTATCGCTGTTGGCGATGGTCGGAGAAATAACTATGGGGAAGAAGAAGCCGGAAGACAAGACGGCTGTCGAAGGGGTGCTCAGGTTGCTTGGGCCGATGCGCGAGAGGTTCGTGGCGCTAATAGATGAGGATGCCGCGGCGTTCGAAAAAGTGATGGCGGCGTTCAAAATGCCGAAGGGGGAAGAGGGCCAGCGGGAGGCGCGAAAAGCGGCCGTCGAGGAGGCGACGATAGGGGCCGCGAGCGTGCCGCTGGAGACGGCGCGCGCGGCGCTGGCGGCGCTCGAGGCGGGGGAAGCCCTGGCGGAGTTGGGTGCGAAGAGCGCGGTTTCGGACGTAGCTTGCGGCGCGTTGTGTCTCGAGGCGGCGGCGCGCGCGGCGGCGTATAACATCCAAATAAACGTCGCGGGTATGGAAGACGCGGAAGCACGGGCGCGTTTTGGGAACGCGTTGGCCGAAATCGACGCGCGCCTAAGGGAGCTTGCGCGGGTTCGCGACAAAGCGGAGAACCGCATAAGTTGAACGTTTGCGTGGGTGTAGTGATTCCCCTTAAAAAAAGCTTGACACAATAGGGACGTTATGATAACCGTTAATATAAACGTGAAAAAAGGCTCCCCCCCGGGAGCTTGAGAGCTATGCGAATGCTCTGCGAAGGGGATGATAAAGTGAGGAAGATGATACTGATTTTAGCTGCCGCGGCGTTCGTGGGCGCCATGGGTGCGTGGGCCGGGCCGCTGGCCGCTAAGGAAAATACGATCGAATACAAGATCGACGCGGCGTTAAAAACGCGCGAGATAGACTACGATACGTCGTTGATGTATCGGTTCTTCGCTCTCATGCCGGCAACGCTGAAACAGGTGCCGGAGAAGTACCGCGCCGAGTATTACGCCGAGGACTGGGTTTCGGGGACGCCGGTCTGGCTCGAGCTTCAGGCCCGCTGGCCTCGCATGAGTCCTCAAGTACAGAAGAAATTGATCGAGGTGTACGGTAACTGCTTCGGCCCGACCGGTTTCGACAGCGGCAAGAGGTTCCGCCGCCTCGATTTCCGGAACGCTTTCAACACTACGTCCAACTACGGCGGTTATCCCGTCTTCCATTACGATTCACCGCCGCTTTATTCGAGGAAGGGCAACTTCCGCATCCACTGGACGGAAGAGGGGCCCAACCGGATAAAAGATACGGCCGATCTGAATCAGAACGGCGTTCCGGATATGATCGAGGATTACGGCGAGGCCGTGGAATACGCGTGGAAAGTATTCACGGAGCACGATTGGTTCAAGCACCCCGACCCGCAGGAACAGAAGTACTTACCGCTCAAGGATTACTATCCGGGTATCGAGTACCCTCCGGACCCGGAATACGATTACGGCGGCAACGACCGGTGGGATGCTTACCTGGGTCAATTCGGCGGCGGCGTAATCGGTATGACGACGGGCGACCCGTTCGAGTTTACGGAAACCTACCGCAACGACCG
>CAZWAM010000065.1:10834-12415 GCA_964631855.1 uncultured bacterium
TCGGTATGACGACGGGCGACCCGTTCGAGTTTACGGAAACCTACCGCAACGACCGCACGCCGTATTTCTTGCTCCGGAACGAATTCACTACGAGCGAAAGAGTTATCGTGGCGCACGAGCTCAATCACGGCTGCCAGTACATGCTCGACGCCGTGGAGTCGTCGGCCTCCACTACGCCCCGCTGGTACTTCGAGTGTTCCGCGACGTGGGCGCAGAACGAAGTTTACCCCGGCGACCCGGGCGCCATAGGCCGGGCTAACGATTTTTTGAGTAACACGCTGAGGGCGCTCGACGGAACCGAAGACGGCGGTTATATGACCGTAATCTGGAACTTCTTCCTCAGCGACTGGGAGAGCCGTTTCTGGAAGCCGCCGGAGTGGAAACCTCGCCCCTCCAACTTCTGGATGGTTCGGGAAGTGTGGCGGGCTCTCTCCAAGGGCGACGAGTGGTATACCAAAGACCCGGCGGTGGACCGCGAGAGTAAGGAGGCCGTAGGCTTCCTCGCGGGATACTACCAAGAAGAAAACCCGTACCTCGACGGCCGCGCGTGCAAAGACATTTTCGAGTATTGGACCACTTGGAACTGGTTCGCGGGCGCGCGCGACGACGGCAAACACTACAAGTACGGTAATAGGTTCACCGAGGTCGGGCTTCAGAATACCTGGGGCCCGGAGAACTACCCGTTAAGGCACTACAGGCCGCCCACCGAGGCTTACTATATGAACCACTTAGGCCACGGCTTCTATCGGTTTAATAACCCGCCGGGTGCGTGGCCGATAGCGCTTGTAACTTTCGAGGGCGATGAGGCCAACGCGGCCGCCACTAAAGATTGGGGCGGCGCGATCTACGTAACGAAGAACGGCACCACCTGGACCGACCTGAGCGGCAAACAGGGGCAGGCCACCCCCATGTTCACGCCCGAGGATAAGGGTATAATTCAGATACGCAACCCGGGCCAATACGATGCTATCGTGGCGATCCTCAGCAACGTCGCTTATACGGGGTTGAAGTTGCCGTTTGAGTATTCCTTCATCCCCACCGATGACGCCCGTCCGCCGGCGGTAGGGGCCGGGGTAGGTTTGACCCAAGCCAACCCGGACTATATCGAGGTGCTGGTCGGCGGCGACGAAAAGCTCTTCGGCAAAGCGGAAGCTGAAGTGTGGTTTACTTCCGATAACGGGGAAAAGCGCGCCGAGCTTCTTAGTATGTCGGCGGCACCCGGCAACAAAAACTTCCTTGGCACGTTCGTCATGGATATGGGCGATAAGGGCAAAGGTACGTTGAAGTGGGGGGCTGCGGACACGGGCGGTAATACCGTTTCCGGCCAGAAGGACTTCGGCGCCGGCTTCCTGGCTTCGGGCGGCGGGACCGTGGGCGGCGAGCGCGCGTCGCTCAAGCTGCCGGCGGGGGCCGTAGGGAAGCCGACGTTGTTCTTGATATCGCCGCGGGAAGAGGCTAAGAAGTCTGCCAAGGTAGCCGCGGCCGCCGTTCCCGGGGGCGACGGCCCGGCCGTCGAGACGCTGGGGCGCTCCTACGAGTTCGGCCCGGGCTGGGCGAAGCTGGCTAAGGCGGTAGAGATAA